>JANOGP010000221.1:0-2152 GCA_031406075.1 Betaproteobacteria bacterium | reverse complement strand
CGCTCGTACGCGAGTTTCGCTTCATGCAATTTTGCGGCAGCCTTCAGATAGGCCCCCTCCGCCAGACCGAGGTCCGTGCTGTGAAGCATCGCCAGCAACGCATCTTTCTTCACGTCTTGGCCGACATCCACATGGACCTTCACTACCCGGCCCCTGATGAGCGTGGTCACCTCAGCCAGTTCATTTTCGTTGGCTTGAACGGTGGCGGGAAACTCCCGAGGCACACGCACCCCCCCACGGACAACCGGCACGACCTCGATCACCGTCCGCGCGAGTTCTTCGGCTGTGAGATGGAGCACGCCTGGACTGTCAACCACAACGGCCTTCTTGGCCTCAGTGGCTTGCTCGGGAGTTCTCTCGCAGGCAAAAAGTCCCACGAGGGCAAAGGCAATGAGGACCACGATCCCGCGTTGTTTGTGAAACATGAGCGAGACGGGCGGGACGGGCACGACAGGCGCGACTCGCGCAGATCCCACTTCCGACCAGTCTCGCTTTTCTCGCGAGTCTCGCAGGTCACCCACGAACAACGAAATACGCTTCACGGATTTCGAGAGTGCGGCGAGTGCGACGCTCGGGGGAAAGCGCGCCCTCCTGCGGAGAGGCTGTCTTGGCAGACTCAGAGCGGGCGGGTGAAGTACCCGCCGGGGCTGGGCAGGTGCGAAGAGAGTCTCTTTCAGCATCCTGCCAGAACTCTCGGTCTCATGGTCATAACTTTCCATGAACAGGCATGAGATGTGCCTCGGGAGCTCGCGATAAGGTATTCCGTTCTTGATCATGGTGTGTTTTCCTGCCGTGATTATCGGTGATTTCGACCCCATAGAACCCGTCAGGCAACCAACTTCAAGGCAGCGCGCTTCGGGCTGCAACTCGCTGCATCGCCTTGAGCAGCTCCACCACAGCCACGGGCATCAGAGAACAAGCTGTGATCACTCCCCAGTCCGAGACAGTGGGCGGGACGGTATGGAGCACCTGCTGCAAGAGCGGCAGGTAGACTGCTGCAGCTTGGAGCATCAGACACATCGCCACCGCCGCCCAGAGCCAACTGTTCGTAAACAGGCGGCTGGTGAACGCCGACCGCCTCTGCGAACGCGCATTGAAGGCGTGAAAGACCTGAGCGAGGGCCAGCGTCATGAACGCCATCGTAGTTGCCTGGCGCAAGCCCCCGCCCTCGGTTCCGTGCCAGTGCAGGCCGACGCCAAAGGCGAGGAGAGTGACACCGCTAAGCAGCAGCCCTTGCCAGACGATTAGACCGACAAAAGGAAGGGTGAGGAGAGGCTCCTGCGGGTCGCGGGGGGGGCGTGTCATCACGTCAGGCGCCGACGGCTCCAGCGCGAGGGCAAAGGCGGGGAAGATGTCGGTAATCAAGTTGAGCCACAAGATCTGGAGGGCCACCAACGGTAGCGGCCAGCCGATCATGAGGGCGAGAAACACGGTGAGGATTTCTGAAAAGTTGCAGGAGAGTAGGTAATGGAGGAACCGGAGAATGTTCCCGTAAATGATCCGCCCCTGCTCGACGGCACCGACGATGCTGGCGAAGTTATCGTCGGTGATCACCATGTCGGCGTTTTCCTTGGCGACCTCGGTGCCCTTGATGCCCATGGCGATCCCGATGTCCGCCTTCTTCAAGGCCGGGGCATCGTTCACCCCGTCGCCCGTCATGGCGACAACATGTCCCTGCTGCTGTAGTGCCTCGACGATCTGCAACTTGTGTTCGGGCGAGACGCGGGCAAACACGGCTGCGTCGGCTACCGTTCGCTTCCAGCCCTCAGTGTCCAGGCCTGTCAGTTCGCGACCGTGGACGGTGCGTAACGGACGTCCCTCAAGATCGACGTCGATCCCCAGTTGGCGCGCGATTTCGGCGGCCGTCGGCTGTTGGTCGCCGGTGATCATCACGGTACGAATGCCCGCCTCGCGACAGGTGGCGATGGCGGCTTTGGCCTCGTCGCGGAGCGGATCGCTCATGCCGACCAGGCCCACGAAGATCAAGTCCCGGGCAAGGTCGCCCTCGTTGTAGCCTTCCTGCAGTTCGCGATACGCAAGGCCGAGAACGCGCAGCGCTGCACCGGCCAACTTTTCGTTCGTCTCTTCCCATCGCCGGCGGTCATCGGCCGTAAGGGGCGTCACTCCAGAGGCCCGCATTTGAGCGCTGCTC
>JANOGP010000132.1:0-12366 GCA_031406075.1 Betaproteobacteria bacterium | reverse complement strand
TCGACTTCCTGCCCAAGGTAAAAATCGAGGCAGCGATCAAGACGGAGTTGCTCGAACAGGTGATCGAAGCCATCGAGAAGTCCGCGAACACCGGCAAGATCGGCGACGGCAAGATCTTCGTGTTCGAGCTCGAACAAGTTGTTCGCATTCGCACCGGCGAGACCGGTGCTGATGCGCTATAGGGAGAACGCCATGATTAGAAAAATTCTGATGCTGATCACTCTGTGCGGAGTGCTGGGATTCTCCGCCCCGGGCTTTGCCGAGGATGCGCCTGCGGCAGACACGCCCGCGGCCGTTGCTGAAACGGCCCCCGCTGCGGCTCCAGCGGCCGCCCCGGTGCCGAACAAAGGCGACACCGCGTGGATGATCGTCGCCACAGTACTGGTTATCCTGATGACCATCCCCGGCCTGGCATTGTTCTACGGCGGCATGGCCCGCACCAAGAACATGTTGTCGCTGCTCATGCAGGTATTTGCGACGTTCTGCCTGCTGTCGGTGCTGTGGGCGATCTACGGTTACAGCATTGCCTTCACCGAGGGCAACGCCTTCTTCGGCGGGTTGGGTCGCACCTTCCTGAGCGGGGTGACGCCGGATTCGAACGTCGCGACTTTCAGCAAGGGCGTGGTAATCCCCGAGTACATTTACATCGCCTTCCAGCTGACCTTTGCGGCGATCACCCCGGCGCTGATCCTCGGCGCCTTTGCCGAGCGCGTGAAGTTCTCCGCGGTGCTGCTGTTCATGGTGCTGTGGTTCACCTTCTCCTACCTGCCGATCGCGCACATGGTGTGGTACTGGGCCGGACCCGACGCTTATTCGTCGGCTGAGGCCGCCACCGCCGCCACCGCCACGGCAGGGTTCATCTGGCAGAAAGGCGCGCTGGATTTCGCCGGCGGCACGGTGGTGCACATCAACGCCGGTATTGCCGGCCTGATCGGCTGCCTGATGATCGGCAAGCGAATCGGTTACGGCAAGGAAGCCATGCCGCCGCACAGCCTGACCATGACCATGATCGGCGCCTCGCTGCTGTGGGTGGGCTGGTTCGGATTCAACGTCGGCTCCAACCTTGAGTCCTCCGGTTTCGCCGCCATGGTTTTCGTGAACACCCTGCTGGCAACCGCTGCTGCCGCGCTGGCGTGGATGTTCGTCGAATGGCTGGTCAAGGGCAAGCCGAGCATGCTGGGTATCGCCTCCGGCGCGGTTGCCGGCCTGGTTGCCATCACGCCGGCCTGCGGTTTCGTCGGCCCGATGGGCGCCATCGTCCTCGGGGCCATCGCCGGCGTGATCTGCCTGTGGGCCGTGAGCGGCCTGAAGAAGATGTTCGGCTACGACGACTCGCTCGACGTGTTCGGCGTGCACTGCATCGGCGGCATCATCGGTGCGCTGGGATTGTCAGTGTTTTGCTCGCCGAAACTTGGCGGAACGGGTGTGTACGACTACGTCGCCAATGCTTTCCCGCCCCCTGAGGCTTACTCGATCGCCACCCAGTTCGTCTCGCAGGCCTGGGGCGTGGGCACCACGCTGGTCTGGTCCGGCGTCGTTGCTGCAATCGCCTACAAGATCGTCGATGTGGTCGTCGGTTTGCGCGTACCGGAAGACAAGGAGCGCGAAGGCCTGGACATCACCGAGCACGGCGAAACGGCTTATCACATGTAATCTCCTCCGGTAAGTACGCTTACCAATTCATCGGGCGCCTTCGGGCGCCCGTTTTTATTCTGAAGAATGGGGCTGTTCCTTAGGCGCTTACTCCTCGCCCTGGCCGCCGTAGACGATGACCGAGAGGAAGTGGATCGGCAACTCGAGCAGGCGCTCGGGTCCGTGTGGGATATCGCCGCGGAAGGTCAGAGAGTCGCCGGGTTCAAGGATATAGGTGTGCTGGCCGTGCCGGTATTCGATCCTGCCCTTGAGCATATGAATGAACTCGGTGCCGGGGTGCTCGAAAGTCGGGAACACTTCGGAGGCATCGTCCATGGTGATCAGGAAAGGTTCGAAGGCCTTTTTCGGCCCCTGATCGTAAGCAAGCAGGTGGTAGGTGTGGCCGCGCCGGGTGCCGCGGCGAACGACTTCCATGCCTTCGCCGTTCTTTACCAGCTGTGCGCCGCCGGAGGGCATGTTGTAGTGGCGGAACAGGTGCGCGAGCGAAACCCCCAGAGCCTGGGCGATCTTCGACAATGTTTCCAGGCTGGTGGAGACCTGGCCGTTCTCGATCTTCGAAACCATGCCGCGCGAAATGCCGGCCTGAGTCGCCACCTCGGCTATGGTCAGGTTGTCCTTAAGCCGCAATTCGCGGACAACGTTGCCGAGGTAACGGTCCAGCGATTTGCCGTTGCCCGCCACGGCACCCGGCCGCATTTCCGCGGGAACATTGTCCGGCTTGTCGCGGTTTTCCATTGCGTCGAAAATTACGCTATGGCCGCGCCCGGGATCCAGTCGGTCCCGGCCAGCGGGACGTGCGCCATGGCCGCCGCTTCGACGGTCAGCGCAACCAGATCCTCGCGCTCGAGGTGATGCACATTCTGTTTGCCGCAGGCGCGGGCAATGGTGGTGAGCTCCATGTTCAGGGTCTTCAGATAATTTCGCACGCGCTTCGCGCCGATCAGGGGCTCGAGACGCTGCTCGAGCAGCGGATCCTGCGTCGTCACGCCCACCGGGCATTTGCCGGTGTGGCAATGGTGGCAGAAGCCCGGCGCCGTGCCGAGTTTGGCGTAGTCGGCGATCGCGGAGTGATGCTTTCCCTTCCGCATATAGGCCTCGTGATTGCAGCCGAGCGCAAACAGGATGCCTTGTCCGATCGAAACCGCGTCGGCGCCCATGGCCAGGGCCTTTGCCACGTCCGCGCCGCTGCGTATTCCGCCGGAGACAATGAGTTGCACCTTTCCCTTCATGTTCAGGTCTTCGAGTGCGTCGACCGCCTGACGCACCGCCGCCAAAGTGGGAATACCGACGTGCTCGATGAATACGGTCTGCGTCGCCGCGGTGCCGCCCTGCATGCCATCCACCACGATCACATCGGCGCCCGCATGCACGGCCAGCTTTACATCGTTGAACACGCGGGTCGCGCCGACTTTCACGTAAATCGGCTTCTCCCAATCGGTGATCTCGCGCAGTTCCTGAATCTTGATGGTGAGATCGTCCGGCCCGGTCCAATCCGGATGGCGGCATGCCGAGCGCTGATCGACGCCTTCCGGGAGTACGCGCATTTTCGCCACCCGAGGGTTGATCTTCTGCCCGAGCAGCATGCCGCCGCCGCCGGGTTTCGCGCCCTGGCCTATGACGACTTCGATCGCGTCGGCCCTGCGCACGTCGTCCGGCCTGAAGCCGTAGCGCGAGGGCAGGCACTGGTATATCAGCGTCTTTGAGGACTGGCGTTCCTCCGCGGTCATGCCGCCGTCGCCGGTCGTGGTCGATGTGCCCATCTCGGTCGCCGCACGGCCGAGCGCTTCCTTGACGTTGGCCGACAGCGAACCGAAGCTCATCCCGGCGATGGTGATTGGAATCGCAAGCTCGATCGGCTTCGTCGCGTAACGCGTCCCGAGCACCGTCCTGGTCACGCATTTTTCGCGGTAGCCTTCGAGCGGATAGCGCGACAGCGACGCCGCGAGGAACACCAGGTCGTCGAAGTTCGGCACCCGCCGTTTCGCCCCCAGCCCCCGAATCTCGTACAGCCCGGTCGCAGCCGCGTGATGGATGTAGTCGATGACCTTTCGGTCAAAGCCCGCGCTTTCCTCGCGCTGGGCCTGTTTGTGCATTTCGACTGGCTTGTTCATGTGTGCACCTTTAAGGCACTAGCCACAGAGATCACAGAGGACACGGAGAAAGAACTCGAGATCCAACCAGCTCACTGGCAAGGCACCAGGAACGCCAACGGACACAACGGGTGGATTCGATCTCTTTCATGCTCTTGCATATTGGGAAAGTTCTTGAAGTTCTCTGTGCTCTCTGTGTCCTCTGTGGCAAGGAGGTTCTTCAGTATTCCTGAATCGCATCGGCGTTCCAGTGGTAGAGCTCGCGCTTGGAAGCCACGCGCCGGAACTGCTTTGGATCGTGTTTCATGCCGGCCCTGGCGAGCAGACCGGCAAGCGCCGCGTAGTCCGCTTCGCGCATCGCTTCCTCGTGCGCATCCGCGCCGAAGGAACTGACTTTCCCGCGCACATAGACCACCGCCTCATAGAGCGAGTCGCCGAGCGCATCACCGGCGTCACCGCAAACCACCAGCCGGCCGGCCTGCGCCATGAACGCCGAGAAATCCCCGACCGACCCGCCGACCACGATGTCCAGGCCTTTCATCGAGATGCCGCAGCGAAGTGAGGCATCGCCTTCGATCACCAGCAGGCCGCCGTGTCCGGCGGCACCGGCCGATACCGAGGCGAAGCCTTTCACATGCACCACGCCGGATTCCATACCTTCGGCCAGCCCCGGTCCGGCGTTGCCGCGAATCAGCACTTTGGCCTGCTTGTTCATTCCCGCCGCGTAATAACCGGCATGTCCGTCCACCTCGATCTCCACCGGCGCATCCACGCCTACCGCGATGTTGTGAGCGCCGTCCGGGTTGAGCACCCGCACCTTTTTTACGCCGGCAGCGAGATCATGGTGGAGAAACCGGTTCAACTCCCGCAACGTCTGCGTGGCGAGATCGAATGTGACGGTGTCGGCCGCTGTTCGCGGCGCATGCGCTAGGCTCGCCATACGTATACCTCCTCGGGAACCGGCTCGAAAATCCTCGCGTTCTTCACGTCCGGCAGTTTTGCCAGCGACCTGAATTCGGAGGAGATGGCGACGTAATCGTCGGTTTCGGCCACGACCGCGGGCTTGCACGCGAAGGCATCACGCACCAGCGCCAGCTCGTCCCTGGTACCCATCAGGAAAGTGTAGAAGCCGTCGAGTTCCTCGAATCCGTGGTGGATAGCGGTCTCCAGATCGTCGCCCTCGCGCATGCGCCACTCGAAATAACGGCAGGCCGCTTCCGTGTCGTTGTCGGTCTCGAAGCCGATGCCGAGCGGCTCGAGCTTGCGCCGGATCTGGTACGGATTGGAAAGCGAACCGTTGTGCACCAGGCACCAGTCCTCGCCGGCGGTGAACGGGTGCGCCCGGTCCGGAGTCACCGCGGATTCAGTCGCCATGCGGGTATGCCCGACCAGATGGGTGCCTTTGAGATTCCTGAAGTCGTAACGGGTCGCGACTTCGGCCGGTGCCCCTATGTCCTTGTACAGATCGATGAACTGGCCTGTGGACAGGACATGCAGCCGTGGATACGCGGCGCGGATCCATCCTGCGACTTGCGGCGGCGGCGCGGCGGTTTCGAGCACGCCGTGGTTTGCCTGAACGCTTACCTTGCTATCATCACCCAGCTTTTCACGTGCCGCGCACTCGAACGAAAGCCAGTCGAATTCCCCCTCGCCCGAGTAAAGGCTGAACTTGCGCCGGCCATCGGCAACCGGCGCGGTGAACACCGCCAATCCGGCGGAGTCCGGTCCACGCTCGGTCATGCCGATCAGCATCGGCAACATCAGCTCGCCGAGTTGTTCCCTCAGGGCCGGTTTCTTTACCAGCAATCCAACTATTCCGCACATAACAGTTCTCCAAAAATTTCTTCACCGCAAAGGCGCAAAGAACGCAAAGGAACCGCAAAAAGAAACCGAATTTTTAAGTGAGCCAATCCGAACCTTTCGTCGCGTCCGCGCAGTATTTGATGAGGCTCCTCAATGAGCCTGCAAACAACAATCCCCAAGAAAATTTCTTGCCTTTAAATTACGTTGTCTTTACTTCGCGTCCTTTGCGCCTTTGCGGTTAAGATTTTGACTTTCAAACCGATCAAAAAAACTCGATGTAGCGCTCGCGCTCCCAGTCGGAGACGTGGCGCGAGTACTCGATCCATTCCATGCGCTTCAGGGTAAGGAACTCCTGCGACAGGTCCTCGCCCAGCGCGGCGCGCAGCACCTTGTCCTTTTCAAACGCGTCCAGGGCCTCCTTGAGGTTCTGCGGCAAAAGACCGATTCCAGCCCTCTTCAGTTTCTCCGGCGACCACTCGTAAAGGTTCTCGTTGATCGGTTTGCCGGGATCGAGTTTGCGGTCCACGCCGTCCATGCCGGCAGCAAGAATCGCCGCACTGGCGAGGTAAGGATTGCAGGCCCCGTCCGGCAACCGCAGTTCCAGCCGACCGTAGGGAACGCGCACGCACGCGGTGCGGTTGTTGTTTCCGTAGGTGATATAGGCGGGGGCCCAGGTCGCTCCCGACAGTGCTCGCCCCACGACCAGGCGCTTGTAAGAATTGATGGTCGGCGCGACGATCGCGGTCAGCGCGCCTGCGTGCGCGAGCACGCCGCCTGCGAAGTGATATCCCATCTGCGACAGCCCCAGGCCGTTCTTGTCCTTGTCGTCGTGGAAAAGGTTTTTGACCTTGCCGCTGCCAATCGAGATGTGGAAGTGCGCGCCGGTACCGGTCCGATTAGAGAATGGTTTGGGCATGAACGTTGCGATCATGCCCATCGACCGGGCGATTTCCGAGGCCGCCATCTTGACGAACACCAGCCGGTCGGCGGAGGCCAGCGCATCGCCGTAGGTATAGTTGACCTCGAACTGGCCGTTGGCGTCTTCATGATCGATCTGGTACACGTCGATGCCGACTGACCTCAGCGAGTCGACCATCGCTTCGAGAAACGGCAGCGAGCGCGCCAGACCCTTGTAGTCGTAACAGGGTTTTTCGAGCAGGTCGGTCTCGTCCACCGGCGCCAGCGATCCGTCGCCGGCGCGCTTCAACAGCATGAATTCGGGCTCGATGCCGGTGTACAGGATCAGGCCGCGCTTCGCCAGCGCATCGAGCTGGCGCTTGAGCACCACGCGCGAACAGTAGTCATACGGCTTGCCATTCACGTGACCGTAGCAGGCCAGCCGCGCGAATCCCGGCATCCATGGAATCAGCGACAGCGTGGACAGGTCGCCCACCGCCATGTAATCCGGACCGTGCGGTCCCATGCCGAAACCCCAGAGCGCGAAACCGGCGAAGCCCGCCCCTTCATTGAGCACCATGTCTAGGTGTTCGACCGGTACCGCCTTGGCTTTCGCTGCGCCGTGAATGTCCACGAACTGCGCGAGGATGTATTTGACGTGGTGATCCTTCAGGAATTTCTTTGCTGCTTGTGGCGACATATTTGTGATCTCCCTTGTTTACGACTTCGTCACTCCAGCTTGCCCGCCTGCGACAGCAGGCCCCCCATTCCAACCGGTCCCCCACCCAGGTCGGCGGCGATCCCGGTCAGGGTCTCCCAGAGATATGGCGCATAGGTGGAATCGCACCAGATACGGAATCCCGGAAGGCTTTGCCGATCCTGGCGGATAACCAGCACCGCGACTCCGACCATCATCGTCATGACCACCGTTCGACTTTCTGAACCCAGTTCCTGGAAATTCACGTTGCAGGTCTGAACCAGCAGCTCGTTTACGCGCCTGCCGACCAGCGCAATGCCGGCGTCCTGACGAATTACCGGATACACCCCCGCGATTCCCGTTCCAAGGGCGTCCCGCAAGCGGCTTGCCGTATCCCCGGACTCGCCATCCTCGAGAAAAAATTCGGTGCGCCCCAACCGGGCGATCATTCCGTCGCCCGGCAGTCCGGTCCATGCGTTCGCCTGCGGAGGCACGGCAATGCCCAGGCTTTCCAGCAAGCGCGCCGCTTCCGGCCCCTTGATGCCCGCTTTGTCCAAACAACTCAAATCGGCAACCGCGACGGTCTCGCGCGCCGCCATTTCATTTCCACCAAGGTGCGCAGCCATGCGCATGCCTCGCACAACGCACCACTGCGGATTCAATGCCGCGGCCTGGTCTTGCAAAGGGCTTGTTCTGGTCACGTCCATAATCAAGCTGCGAAATTCTGCCGGTCGCCGGCGGGATCATAGAAGGGCGTTTTCGCGATTTGCGCCTGCACCATTTTTCCACCTTCGACGCGAATGAAAAAGCTGCCCCCGCTTGCGATGATCTCGGGCGAAACGAATGCTAGTCCGACGTATTTCTCCAGTGCCGGACTCCAGGCGATGCTGGTCACCCGGCCGGCAAGTTCTCCGTCGCGGATCACCAAATGGCACTCCCTGGGTATTGCGCCTTCCGTTGCCGAATCCAGCGTGAATCCGGCCAACTTCGCTTTCGGATTCTTGTTTTGCACGATCTTCAGGCTGCGCTGGCCGACGAAGAAGGGTTTGTCCATCTTCACCGCCCATTCAACCGCTGCCTCTACCGGCGTGGTCAGTCCGTCCGTATCCTGGCCGATGATGATGTGTCCTTTTTCCAACCGCAACAGCCTTTGCGCTTCCACGCCGAACGGACGGATGCCATGCGCACCGCCGGCTTCCATCAGCGCGTCCCATAGCGCGCAGGCGCGATCGGCCGGCACGTGAATCTCGTACCCGAGTTCGCCGACGAAGCCCACCCGCAGCAACCGTGCCGGCACGCCGGCGATCTCGGCCTCGCGCGCGCGCCAAGGTAGGGAAACGCCTCCGCCGAGAGATCCAGATCGGTGAGCCCGGCGAGAAGAACGCGCGAGCGTGGCCCGGCGAGATTGACCGCGGCATACGCGCCGGTGGCGTTGACGATGCCGACCTGCATGCTCCATTCCGTGTTCAGTCGCGTCATCTCGCGATAGACGTTCGCGGAACCGGTGGTGGTGGTCGTGAAGTAGAAACGCTGCTCACCCAGACGCGCTACCACGCCGTCATCGATAATCACGCCGGCCTCGTCGAGCATCAGCGCATAGCGGGTCATGCCGACTTTCATGTTGGCAAAGCGTCCGGTGTACATTCGCTCGAGAAATGCGGCGGCGTCCGGCCCCGCTATTTCCATTTTGCCCAGCGTGCCGACGTCTATGATGCCAACCCCGGTTCGAATTGCGGCCGCTTCCTCGCGCACCGCCTCAAGCCTGATCTTGCCGCGCGCCATGTAGAACTCGGGCCGCAGCCATACACCGGCCTGCATGAAGACCGCCCCGGCACGCTCGTGCCGTGAATGCAGCGGCGTCCGGCGGTAGGGCACGAAGCCGCGGCCGGCGAGGTGCGACATCGGCACTGGGTGAAAGAACGGCCGCGATGTGGTCGCGCCGACTTCGCCGGGCGTTGTTCCCAGCAGCTTCGCCAGGATGCGGATCGCATTCATGTTCGAGTGCTTGCCCTGGCTCGGTCCCATGCCGACGGTGGTGTAGCGTTTCAGCAGTTCGATGTTGTCGAATCCCTCCTGTGCGGCGTTGGCGAGATCCTTCAGCTGCAGATCCTCGTCGAAGTCCACGAAGTTTTTCGCCCGCGGATGATCGAATATCGGGTACGGGTGGCTGGGCGAGGCCGCCGCACGCGCAACCGCCGGCGCTGCGGGCGCGCAAAGTCCGAGATACTTCGCCGCCTCGAGGCCGGCACGTGATCCATCGCGCTGACGGTCTTCGAGCGCGTAGACGCCATTGACCCGTCCTGCGGCGAACAGGCCTTCGGCAAGACTCGCGGGCACGAACTGCCCGACTTGTGCGTCGAAACGCATGGCGACGCCGGCCTGATACAGCAGCGCAGCCGCCGGCGCGTAACCCACGCTCATCAGAATGCCGTTGCACGCGACGGTTTCGCTCCGGAACACGTCGGCTTCGCCACCGGGGAGCAGCGGGCGGACCACTGCCGCGCCGACCGCAGAGCCATCGGCGCGCGCCTCATGAATGCAGTGCCCGCGACGAATGCGGATCCCGGCTTCCTTGACTTTCGTTTCTTCGACCGAACCGCCTTCGCCGCGGCGCAGGTCCACCACCGCCTCGACCCGGATTCCGTTGGCGAGCAGATCGAGCGCCGCCGCATAGCCGTCCTGGTTACTGGTAAGCACGACTGCGGAATGCATCGGCCTCACTGCGTACCGATAGATCAGTCGTTGTGCCGCGGAGGCGAGCATGACCCCGGGCAGATCGTTGTTGCGGAACACCGCCGGCTGTTCGTAAACACCACTCGCAACGATGACCGCGCGCGCGCGCATCTTAGTCATGCGCTCCGCATCCACCAGCGCCACCCAATGGTCGGCATACCAGCCGGCAGCCAGCGTGCCGCTGCGTACGCTGATGTTCGGGTGCGCGCTCACACGGGTCTCAAGATCTCGAAGTTGCGCGGTCGAACTAACCAAGCCGCCGCGCTGATAGGTCAGGCTGCCGCCGATTCGCGCGTTCTCGTCCACGATCACAACACGTGCGCCGGCGTCGGCTGCTGCCAGTGCGGCGCACAGGCCCGACGGTCCGGCCCCCACCACCAATACGTCGCAGAAGTCGTAACGCTTCGGTGTCCTGATGTGCGGCGTGGTGACATCGAGCTTGCCCAGCCCGGTGAGGCGACGAAACATGCGTTCCCAGAAGGGAAACAACGACTTCGGTGTGTAAAACGCCTTGTAGTAGAAGCCGACCGGCAAAAAAGCGGACAGCTTGTCGAGAATGCGGGCGCGGTCGCGCTTGACGCCACCGAAAGTATTCACGGCAGCGAGCACCATGCGATCTCGCAGGGGCTCGACGTCCCCGCGCAAGTTCAGTCTCGCGCCGTCCTGGAACATGGCGTTGACGTCGTGGTTGGCCATCGACAGCACGCTGCGCGCGCGGTGGTACTTGAAGCTGCGCCCGAGCACACGCACGCCTGCGGCCAGCAATGCGCTCGACACCGTGTCGCCAGCAAAACCCTGAAAGTGCTCGGACTCGAAATCGAAGCTGAGTTTCTTCGTGCGATCGATCCATTCGCCGGCGACCGGCGGCAGCCGTGCGCTCACGCCGGCTCCTCCCCGTACAAATAGGTATGCAGCACCGTATCGGCGGCGGTATCGCGCTCGGCGACGAACCAGATGCCGCTGGCCAGGTGCAGCCACCATTCCTTCTTGATGCCTGGCGCTCCGTTGCGGTTGAACACGTAGTCCGCCCACTGCGCGTCGGTGCACGTTTGCGCTTCCGGCATCGGCCGGATCTCCCCGGCGTAGTGGAACTCGGATACCGGCCGCAGGCCATTAATCGGGCAACGCATCAGTTTCATGATTCGAACCGAAACCCTTTCACCGCAAAGGCGCAAAGAACGCAAAGAAATAAGAAAAGGAACTGAACAAAATCAGGTTGGAGACAAGAAAAAGAGTTGCGCAATAGTGTCCATTGAGTTTTTTCTCTCTTAATGCTGATTGCTCTTTTTACAGTTCTTTGCGTCCTTTGCGCCTTTGCGGTGAATGCCTTTGAGTTCAGTGGCCGACGGAGGCTGCACCTTTCTCTCCGGTGAGTTCGTACTCGGCGAAGCGCGACAGGCGGAAACTCTTGATCAGTTCATGATCGCGGTCGTTCGCGACCGTGTACGCCATGGTCTTTCCGCACACGGGAGTGGCCTTGAACCCCCATGTGCCCCACCCCGAATCGATGTAGAAACCCTGCACATGCGTCTTGCCCATGATGGGCGCGAAGTCCGGCGTCATGTCCGCCATGCCCGCCCACTGGCGATTGATCCTGGCGTGCGACAGGAACGGAAACATGTCGAGCATGTGCGCCGCGAGGCCTTCGACGAAGTCCAGCGTCGAGCGGGTGGAATGCAGTTCATAGGGATCCAGCGATGCCCCCATGACCAACTCGCCGCGCGCAGACTGGCTGACGTAAATGTGAAGGCTGCCGGAAACAAGTATCGGATCGAGCCAGGGTTTCATCGGCTCTGTGACCATCGCCTGCAACGGATGGATAAATATGGGCGTGCGAATCCCCACCATGTCCGTGATCCGCGGAGTCGAGCCCGCTACGGCACACAACACTTTTGGCGTAGCGATATGGCCGCGATTGGTCCTGACGCCCGTTACGCGTCCGCTCTCGATGTTGATGCCGAGCACCTCGGTCTTCTGGTGAATTTCCACGCCGCGCCGGTCGGCGCCGCGGCCATAGCCCCAGGCCACCGCGTCATGACGCGCGATCGCACCGGGTGCGTGATAGAGCGCGCCGAGGATCGGCGCATGCCCGCCGCAGGAGAGATCGATGTGCGGACAGGCTTTACTCACGTCTTCCGGCCCGACCAGTTCGCTGTCCACGCCGAGGTGCTTGTTGACCTCCGCACGCCAGCGCATGGTGCGGACCGCCGAGTCGGTGTGGGCGAGGGTGAAATGTCCGCGAGTTGAGTAAAAAAGATTCAGGTCGAAGTCGGCAGCCAGGTCCTGCCACAGGCGCACCGACTCGTCGTAAAACGCCACACCCTCGGGAGTCAGGTAGTTCGAGCGGATGATGGTGGTATTGCGGCCGGTGTTGCCGCCGCCGATGTAGCCCTTCTCCAGGACGGCGATATGGCGCATTCCGTGGTCTCTTGCCAGATAGTAAGCGGCCGCTAATCCGTGCCCGCCCGCGCCGATTATCACCGCGTCGTAGGC
>JANOGP010000192.1:0-1831 GCA_031406075.1 Betaproteobacteria bacterium | reverse complement strand
GCCTTCAACTTATGTCGGCATAGACATCGCCAAAGTGCAGCTCGTTACGGCCGCGGAGGCGCTTGCCTTCGAATACCCGTGGCTCGAGATATTTGCCGTTTGCGCCGACTTCGGCGTCGGGCTTCCGGAGCAACTGCCGCTGCCGCCCGGGCGCCGCCGCGTCGTGTTCTTCCCCGGCTCGACCATCGGCAACTTCGAACCCGATGAGGCGCGCGCGTTTCTGGGCTTGCTGGCTCGCATGGTCGGAGCGGACGGCGGTGCGATCGTCGGCGTGGATTTTCAGAAAGAGACGGCGCTGCTCGACTGCGCCTACAACGATCCGGAAGGACTGACCCGCGCGTTCAATCTCAATGTCCTGACCCGGCTCAATCGCGAACTGGGGTCGGATTTCGACGAACGCCGTTTCCGCCATCACGCTTTCTACAACGAATCCCTTGGGCGCGTGGAAATGCAGTTGGTCAGCATGGTTACGCAGGTTGTGCGCCTCGCCGGAAGACAGATCCGCTTTGAAGCCGGGGAATCCATCCACACCGAGAGCTCCTACAAGTACACGCCGGAAAGCTTCACGGCGCTGGCAAACGAGGCCGGATTCAGCGCGCATCGGCTGTGGACCGATGCAAACAACTATTTCGGGGTGTTCTTTCTGAGCAGTGTCTAACGGCTGGTGCGTCAGCGGCGATTGACACGACACAGTATGTAAAGCCACGATCTGCACCGGCATCTCGGGGGCAAGTCGTTATAGCCAGAGCATCATGCCCATCTCGAACGGATGGGTCAGCAGATCGTGATGGGGATACATGCGAATGCGATATCCGAGCTTGCCGCAGTGTTCGGGACTGAGTTCCAGCACGAAGCGATGTTCGCCCTTTTCGGTGCGCACGCCCTCCGACTGGAACTGGTAGCAGGTAGCCTGCGCGTCGTTGTCGCGGCTGAACTGTTTGGCGAGCAGGAGTTCAACCTTCACGTCTTCGGGCTTCAGGCCATCGAGGTCGACACCAAGTTCGAAACGCACGTTGTCGCCGAAGTTAATGCGTTTCTTCGGCGCATCCAGCCGGCGCAAGCCGACCTTGCGCCAGGAACTGCGCACATGCGCCTTCCACTCCGCAAGCCGGCGCGCTGCTTCGAAGTTCGACTCGGCGTAGCGCCGCCCCTGGCGCGTGGCGGGAAGATAAAATTTCGCCAGGTACTCCCTCACCATGCGTGTGGATGAAAAGCGCGGTAGCAGCGTGGCGATGGATCGCTTCGCCATGCGCAGCCACTCGGCCGAATAGCCCATGTCACCGCGCCGGTAGTACAACGGGATCACCTGGTCCTGCAGCAGCTCGTAGAGGGTCCGGCTTTCCTCGAAATTGCGGCGCGCCTCGTCCAGGCTTTCCGACACCGGCTTGATCGCCCAGCCGTTCTTGCCGTCGTAACCCTCGTCCCACCAGCCGTCGAGCACCGAGAGGTTGAGCACGCCGTTCATTCCCGCTTTCATGCCGGAAGTACCGCTGGCTTCCAGCGGATACACCGGGTTGTTCAGCCACACGTCCACCCCGGAAACCAGACGCCGCGCCAGCCGCAAGTCGTAATCCTCTATCAGCAGGATCTTGCCCTCGAAGTCCGGCAATTTCGCCATCTGCGTAAGCCGGCGGATGATGTCCTGCCCGGGCACGTCGGCCGGATGTGCCTTGCCGGCGAAAATGAACAGGACCGGGTGCTTTTCGTCGCCGAGAATCCGGCGCAGCCAGTCGAGATCCTCGAACAGCAGCGCTGCGCGTTTGTAGGTAGCAAAGCGGCGCGCGAAACCGATGGTTAGCACGTTCGGATTGACCGGATCGGTGTATTGCAA
>JANOGP010000130.1:0-2020 GCA_031406075.1 Betaproteobacteria bacterium | reverse complement strand
CCGCCGGGCACGCACATGCTGTTCAACTCGTACGCCTTCATCTTCGCCTTCCTGCCGATGACCCTGCTCGGGTTCTTCGTGCTTGCGGGCGTCAACCGCAAGCTCGCCGCAGGCTGGCTTGCCGCCGCCTCGCTCTTTTTCTACGGCTGGTGGAACCCGGTCTACGTCGGTTTGCTCATCGCCTCGTTCCTCTTTAATTACGCCTTGGGCGTCACCATCGTGCGCACGCGCGCGGCGGGTGATGTGCGGCGCTGCAAGCGGCTGCTTGTTATTGCGATCGCGGTCAACCTCACGGTGCTCGGTTATTTCAAGTATGCGAACTTCTTTCTCGACAACGCCAACGTGCTGCTCGGCACCGCGGCGGGCCTGGGCGAGATCGTCCTGCCACTCGGCATCTCGTTCTTCACGTTTACCCAGATTGCGTTTCTGGTGGACGCCTACCAGGGCAAGGCGGAGGAGTACAGCCTTACCCACTACGCGCTGTTCGTCACCTATTTCCCGCACCTCATCGCCGGGCCGATCCTGCACCACCGCGAGATGATGCCGCAATTCGGGCAGGAATCCACCTACCGGCTGCAGGCCGGGAACATCGCGGTGGGACTCACCATTTTTGCGATCGGGTTGTTCAAGAAGGTGATACTGGCGGACGGCATCGCGCCGTATGTCGGGCCGCTGTTCGATTTGCCCGGGTCCGGCGTAGAGCCGACTTTCCTCGAAGCCTGGTGCGCGGTGCTCGCGTACTCGCTGCAGCTCTATTTCGACTTCTCCGGTTACTCGGACATGGCGATCGGGCTGTCGCGACTGTTCGGCGTGCAGCTGCCGCTCAATTTCCACTCGCCGTATAAAGCGGTCAACATCAGCGAGCTGTGGCAGCGCTGGCACATGACACTGTCGCGCTTCATGCGTGATTACGTTTTCGTGCCACTCGGCGGGCATCGCAAGAGCGTCGCGCGGCGTTACTTCAGCCTGGTCGCCACCATGGTGTTGTGCGGGTTGTGGCACGGCGCGGGCTGGACTTACATCGTCTTCGGGGCGCTTCACGGCGCGTACCTCGCGGCCTACCAGGCCTGGCGCACGCTGCGCAAACGCTTCCGGGGCGGCCACCCCCGCCCTTCGTGGTGGGGCAGGATACTGGGCGTGCTGCTCACCTTCGCTGCATGGCTGGTGGGCCTCGCATTCTTCCGTTCGGACAGCGTCACAAGCGCCATGGGCTTGCTGGGCGGGATGTCCGGGATGAACGGTTACGCGCTGCCCGATGTCTGGCTCGTGCGGTGGGGCGAGCTGGGCCTGTGGCTCAACGCGCATGGCATCGAATTTTCCGACTCCCGCGGGCTGGTGCGCGCTGGCCTCGTCAACTGGATCGTGATACTGCTCGCGATCTGCTGGTTGGCGCCCAACACCCAGCAGATCATGGCGCGCTTCGAGCCGGCCCTGAACGTACCGAGGGACTCGATGCCTGCGCGCTTGCTGGCGTGGCGGCCGACGCTGGCTATCGCGCTGGTCACGATGGCGGTGGCGTTTACCGCCATCATCAACCTGCACCGGCGCTCCGAGTTCCTCTACTTCCAGTTCTGAGAAACCGGAATGACGGACCGCATCGACTCGATCCCGCAACAAGTGCTTCCCCGCGGAGCTCTCGAGACAGAGCGCGCCTGCAAGCGCTACGTTGCAGTGCTGCTCACGTCACTGGGTACCCTGCTGCTCGTGGTTCTGGCATTCAACCTGCTGCTGGGCGAACGGGCCGTGGGCAGCCCGGAAGTCATCAAGGCGGCGAGCGACTGGCAGCAGGCGACCCGCGGCGTGACCTATCCGCCGCCGATCACGCACAACCGGCCGTTCAAGATCCTGCGCCTGCATGACCGGCTGCCCGAGATCAACGGCGTGGTGTTCGGCGCCTCCAGCTCGATGGGGATGATGGCCGGCGCTTTTCCCGGAAGCATCCGTATCTACAATTTCGCCCAGACCGCGAACCCGCTCTACAACACCATTCCGGAGGCGGCGTACGTGGCCCGCCACCTGG
>JANOGP010000128.1:0-5676 GCA_031406075.1 Betaproteobacteria bacterium | reverse complement strand
CACCGACCGGCTTGAGACTTTCTGCGTCCCAGGCGGTGACGACGTCGGTGCGCTCGCCGCGATCGCCACGGGCCCAGTAAGTATCCGCGTAGTAAAGCCTGGAATGATCGGGCGCGATCGCAAGATTGCCGGCAGCGCCGGCGCCGAACATTCCGATGATCTTCAGATTGTCGCCGTCGACCACCCAGACCTTGGAGCGGCTGAATACCGGAAAGATCGGCTCGACCACGTAAAGACGATGCGGCCCGGCGGCAGGCAGGGTATTGATGTTGTGCTCCTCCGCGACCTCCAGTTTGGCGTCCTCGTGGATTGGATCGAGGCTGCCGCGTTCGTCCGCCCGCAAAACGGACGACGCCGGGATCATAGAGAGTGCGAAAGCGCCTGCGACGAATAGAGCTGGAAGCTTGCGTCTCATATCTCCTCCGTTATCAGCATTGCCCCTTCGGAGCACACCGTCCCGCGCATCGGGATTTGTCTTAATTCTAGCCATGACGAGGTAATTGTGCCACCGGGATATTGTGGCTGGTTACGGCACCGGAATCGGCTGGGATCGTCGTTCGCGCACGCGAACGGGGCGCAAATGGCGAGAATGCCCGGCCGTTCACGTTCCGGAGTGGCGTGCGCGACCTCGTTGTGCATCGCCGGCCGCCGCCGCACAAAGCCGGTGCGTGCGTGGTTGCTCTTGCCTGGCTGAGGCGTTCCAAAACCATCTCTTCAGGCGCATTGCGGCTTGGCAAGCACATGAAATGCAAAGGCATTCGTTGCGATTGCAAAGCATCGGCACGGTTGTTGCGGATCAGTCGCGCGCAATCTGAAACCTGTCCGTCGTTAGTCGATTCGAATTGCCGCCGCCAGAGTCGTGCCGTCCGGCAGTCCGGAATTCTCGAGCGCGGGCGGTCATTGTTCAACATCTTTCAGGGGGAGCACTATGAACCGTAGATACTTATTGAAGTCGTTGATCGGAATCGCGTTCTCTGCAATGGCGGCAACGGCGACGGCTGCCGACACCATCAAAGTCGGTGTCCTGCACTCGCTGTCGGGGACCATGGCAATTTCGGAAACGGCGCTGAAGAACACCGCACTGATGGCGATCGAAGAGATCAATGCCAAGGGCGGCCTGCTCGGCAAGAAACTCGAGCCGGTGGTGGTCGACCCGGCCTCGAACTGGCCGCTGTTCGCCGAAAAGGCCCGCCAGCTGATCAGCCAGGACAAGGTTGCCGTGGTATTCGGCTGCTGGACTTCGGTGTCGCGCAAATCGGTGCTGCCGGTGTTCGAAGAGTTGAACAGCCTGCTGTTCTACCCCGTGCAGTATGAAGGTGAAGAGCTTTCACAGAACGTGTTCTATACCGGCGCGGCACCCAATCAACAAGCCATCCCCGCGGTCGAGTACCTGATGAGCGAAGAAGGCGGCGCTGCCAAGCGCTGGTTCCTGCTCGGCACCGACTACGTCTATCCACGTACCACCAACAAGATCCTGCGCGCGTTCCTCAAGGCCAAGGGTGTGGCCGAGACCGACATCGCGGAGGTGTACACGCCGTTCGGACACAGCGACTATCAGACGATTGTGGCCAACATCAAGAAGTTTTCCGCCAGCGGCAAGACCGCGGTGGTTTCCACCATAAACGGCGACTCCAACGTGCCGTTCTACAAGGAACTGGGCAATGCCGGACTGAAGGCCACCGACGTGCCGGTGGTGGCGTTCTCGGTCGGCGAAGAGGAACTGCGCGGCATCGACACCAAGCCCCTGCTCGGTCACTTGGCCGCGTGGAACTACTTCATGTCGGTAAAGAATCCGCAAAACACCGCATTCATCAAGATGTACAAGGACTGGGCCAAGAAGAACAAGCTCCCGAATCTCGATACCGTGGTGACCAACGATCCAATGGAAGCCACTTATGTCGGCATCCACATGTGGGCCCAGGCGGTCAAGAAGGCGGGGACCACCGACGTCGACAAGGTTCGCATGGCGATGGCCGGCCAGACCTTCAAGGCGCCGTCCGGCTTCACCTTGACGATGGACAAGACCAATCATCACCTGCACAAGCCAGTCATGATCGGCGAAGTCACGGGCGATGGTCAGTTCAACGTGGTGTGGAAGACCAAGGGTCCGATCCGCGCCCAGCCATGGAGCCCGTTCATCGCGGGTAACGAAGGCAAGCAGGGCCTGTAATTGCGTCAAGCGACTGCGGAGGGCGCGTTATCGTCGCGCGCATTCTGCAATCGACAACAGCATCAGGGCAGGGCCTGCGGTAAGGCAGCAATCAGCCGCGGGCCTTTTTTATTGTCGTTCGCGCGCAACACCTGAAGGGAAACGCGTTTGAAATCAGCATTGCTGGTCTTCGCATTCGTCACAGCCATTGCCTCCTCCGTTACAGCGCGCGCGCTCGACGGGCAGGTCGTCGCTGGACTGGCTGCCGAGGACATTGCCACAAGGCTCGATTCCATCAACGCGCTGGTCGCGTCCGGCGACGAAGCCGCGCTCGCGTTGTTGCAGGCGATGCAAAACGGCGAGGTCAACGTCACACACTCCGGCCGCGTGGTGGTCGTCCGGGACGACAATGTTTTCGATGCGGCCACCATGGTGCCAATCGAGCCTGCGCCCGAAGATCTCGACGGCGTCATTGTCAACAACAGAATTCGCGGGGCGCTCGATACGGCTATTGGCGCGCTCAAGCTGTTGTCGCCCGATCGCGCGGTGCGGCTTGCATCGGCAAAGGCGATCGAAGCAACCAGCCAGACCGCGCTGCTGCCGCTTATCGAGAAGGCGATTGCGCGGGAGAAGGATTCCGGTATCAGGAAATCGCTGCAGGAGACCAAGGCGGCGCTGGACCTGAAAAACAGCGAACCTGAAATCCGGCTGGCAGCGGTAACGACGCTTGCCGGGAGCAACCAGGCCCATGTCAAGATCCGCCTGCTGGTGCTGCTGGAAAAAGACGCCTCCGGAAATTTCTTCGAGCCGGACGAAAAAGTGCGTGCCGCCGCAGAAAAGTCGATTGCCTCGATTCAGAACCGGCTGTTGATCAGCGATTACCTCGCCCGTCTGTTCACCGGCCTGTCGCTGGGCAGCATTCTGCTGTTGGTGGCATTGGGCCTGGCGATCACGTATGGCCTGCTTGGGGTCATCAACATGGCGCACGGCGAAATGCTGATGATCGGCGCCTATGCGACTTTCGTCACCCAGCAGTTGTTCAAATCGTATGCGCCGGGCCTGTTCGATTGGTACCTAGTCGCGGCCATCCCGGTGGCGTTCGCTGCCTCCGCGCTGGTCGGCATGGTGCTGGAGCGCAGCGTGATCCGCTGGCTATATGGGCGGCCGTTGGAAACGTTGCTCGCAACCTGGGGCATCAGCCTGTTCCTGATTCAGTCGGTGCGCCAGATCTTCGGTGCGCAGAACGTCGAGGTGGCGAACCCTTCGTGGATGTCGGGCGGCGTGGAACTCGGCAGCATGGTATTGCCATACAACCGCATCGTCATCATCGCTTTCTCGATGTTCGTGTTGTTGATGATGTGGCTGATGCTGTCGCGCACACGACTGGGCCTGTTCGTCCGCGGCGTGACGCAGAACCGCGCAATGGCTTCCTGTGTGGGCGTGCCGACCGGTCGTGTCGACCTCCTCGCGTTCGGTCTGGGCTCGGGCGTAGCCGGACTTGCCGGCTGCGCGCTGTCGCAGATCGGCAACGTTGGTCCCGACCTCGGGCAGAGCTATATCATCGATTCGTTCATGGTGGTGGTGCTCGGCGGCGTCGGCCAGCTTGCCGGCACCGTCTATGCCGCGCTCGGCATGGGCGTGCTGTCGAAGTTTCTGGAGCCGCACATCGGCGCGGTGCTCACCAAGATCCTGATCCTGGTGCTGATCATCGCATTCATACAGAAGCGCCCGCAGGGACTCTTTGCATTGAAAGGGCGCGCCGTTGAAGCTTGAAACGCTGCGGACGCGATACGTCCCGCGCGTCGAACCGCTATTCAATCGGGCAGGATGGGCTGCGCTGGGCGCCTTCGCGCTGGTGACGCTGGTGGTGTTGCCGCTGCTGTACCTGCTGCCCGCGCCGGAAAGTCCGCTGCACGTGTCGGCGTACACCATCACGCTGGCCGGCAAGATAATGTGCTACTGCATCGTTGCAATGGCGATGAACCTGATATGGGGGTTTACCGGCATTCTTTCGCTCGGACATGGCGTGTTCTTTGCGCTCGGTGGCTACGCCTTCGGTATGTACCTGATGCGCCAGATCGGCCACGAAGGGCAGTACCAGTCGGACCTGCCGGACTTCATGGTGTTTCTGGACTGGAAAGCGTACCCCTGGTTCTGGACGGGGACGGAGCACTTTCTGTGGAGCGCAGCACTGGTGGTCCTGGCGCCCGGCCTGTTGGCGATGGTGTTCGGCTTCTTCGCCTTCCGTTCGCGCATCAAGGGCGTCTATTTTTCCATCATCACCCAGGCGATGACCTTTGCCTTCATGCTGCTGTTCTTCCGCAACGACACCGGCTTTGGCGGCAACAACGGCTTCACCGATTTCAAGCGTGTGCTGGGATTTCCGATTACCGCGCCTTCGACGCGCGCAGTGATCTTCGCCATCACCGCGCTGGCATTGATCGGCGTGATTTTCCTGACGCGCTACCTGATTCGCTCGAAGGTAGGCCGCGTGCTGGCGGCCATCCGCGATTCGGAAAGCCGCCTGATGTTTTCGGGCTACAACCCGCTCGGCTACAAGTTGTTCGTGTGGACGCTCTCCGCCGTCCTGTGCGGCATTGCCGGCGCACTGTACGTGCCGCAGGTCGGCATCATCAATCCGAGCGAGATGTCCGCCGCCAATTCGATCGAAATTGCGGTGTGGGTAGCGGTCGGCGGCCGCGGGACGCTCATCGGACCGCTGCTGGGTGCGGGAGTGGTCAACGGTGCAAAGAGCTACTTTACCCAGGCCTTCCCCGAATATTGGCTGTTCTTTCTTGGAATGTTGTTCATCCTGGTTACGCTGTTCCTGCCCAGGGGCGTGGTTGGCCTGATCAGCGCGGTAAAGCGGCGGCAAAAATGAGCGCGGAAACGGAAGAGATCAGCGTCAGCGGCAACACCTCCGGGCTCAGTCACGTCCTTGGGGGAGGGGTGGATCTTACCCACGGCCCGATACTCTATCTCGACGACATTACCGTGAGCTTCGACGGCTTCAAGGCGCTCAACAAGCTCACGCTCACCGTGGAAGCGGGCGAACTGCGCTGCGTGATCGGTCCGAACGGCGCCGGCAAGACCACCATGATGGACGTGATCACCGGCAAGACCCGTCCCGACCAGGGGTCTGCGTTTTTCGGCCAGACCATCGACCTGACTCGCCTGTCCGAACCCGAGATCGCGCATGCGGGAATCGGCCGCAAGTTCCAGAAACCGACGGTATTTGAAAACCATACGGTGTTCGAGAATCTCGAGCTCGCAATGAAGACCGACAAGCGCGTGTGGGCGAGCGTGCGTGCGCGCTTGGCCGCCGGGCAACTCGATCGCATTTGTGAAACGCTGGAAGTGATCAAGCTGCAGGGCGAAGCCGATCGTCTCGCCGGGCTTCTGTCCCACGGCCAGAAGCAGTGGCTGGAGATCGGCATGCTGTTGATGCAGGAGCCGCGGCTGTTGCTGCTGGACGAACCCGTCGCCGGCATGACCGACGAGGAAACCGAACGCACCGCGGAGCTGTT
>JANOGP010000118.1:0-27859 GCA_031406075.1 Betaproteobacteria bacterium | reverse complement strand
TCCTTCAGGAACAGGATTCCGATGACCAATGTCATCACGGCGACGACGATCGGATACCACAGGCCGTAGTATATATCCCCGGTGGCCGCGACCATCGCCGTGGCCGTCAACGGCAGCATGCCCCCGAACCACCCGTTGCCGATATGGTAGGGCAAAGACATGGACGTATAGCGGATTCGCGTCGGAAACAATTCCACTAGAAACGCCGCGATCGGCCCATACACCATGGTGACGTAAAGCACCATGATGACCAGGATCAACAGCGTCATGCCGTAGTTGACTTTGGTCTTGTCTGCCGGCCCGGGATAGCCGGTCGCCTTAAACGTTTCGTTGAGTTTCTGTTCGTCCCAGCCGTCGATCTGGATATCGCCGAACGTGGTGGCCACCGACTTGCCCTCGATTTCGGGCAGCGAAGTAAACGACAACCCCTGCTTGGTCAGGAAGTCCTTGGTCCGGTCGCAATCGCTGAACTTGCTCCACGGTCCGACGAATATGTGGAAACTGCAGTCGGACGCCGCCACCGTGATCTTCACGTTTTGCTGGTATTGTTCGAGCGCGGGATTGACGTAATGGGTCAGCCCCTGAAACAGCGGGAAATAGGTCAGCGCCGCGATCAGGCAACCGGCCATGATGATCTTGAGCCGGCCGATCTTGTCGGAAAGCCAGCCGAAAAAAATGAAGAAAGGCGTTCCAATCAGCAGCGAAGCCCCGATCAGCGTGTAAGTGGTGATGAAGTCCAGCTTCAGGGTGATGAGCAGGAAGAAAAGCGCATAAAACTGGCCCGTGTACCACACCACACCCTGGCCCGCAGTTGCACCCAGCAGAGCCAGCAGCACGAACTTGTTGTTCGGATAGCGCAGGAAACTGTCGGTCAGAGGCGCCTTGGATCCTTTGCCCTCGGCCTTCATCTTCTTGAACACCGGCGATTCTTCCAGTTTCAGCCGGATGTACACCGAGAATGCCAAGAGGAAGACCGAGAACCAGAACGGAATTCTCCAGCCCCAATCCGCAAAGACCTTTGCATCCATCTGCAGGCGGCAGATACCGATCACGACCAGCGCCATGAAGAAGCCCAGCGTGGCGGTGGTCTGGATCCAGCTTGTGTCGTAACCGCGCCTGTGGTTGGGTGCGTGTTCCGCCACATAGGTCGCCGCACCACCGTACTCGCCGCCGAGCGCGAGTCCCTGTAACAGACGCAAAGTCACCAGAAGAATCGGGGCGAACCAGCCGATCGTCTCGAATGTCGGCAGCAGGCCCACTGCGAAGGTCGCGGCGCCCATGACGATGATGGTGATCAGGAAAGTGTATTTTCGGCCGACCAGATCGCCGATACGCCCAAACAGCAGTGCGCCGAACGGCCGCACCAGGAAGCCCGCCGCGTAGGTCGCGAAGGCGGACAGCAGCGCGGCGGTTTCGTTACCCTTGGGGAAGAACAGCAAGGCGAAGAACGGCGCCAGCGTGGCGTAGAGGTAGAAGTCGTACCACTCGAACACGGTACCCAGGGAAGACGCAAAGATGACCCGCTTTTCCTCCGGTTTGAAGTCCGGGTGGTTCTTGTCGTGAGCGCTGGTGGTGGATGCGGCTCCAGTCATGTTCTTCTCCCTGGGTTGCTATTCTTCTGGTCGCCTCAGCCAGACCGTCGTCGCGAAGGCGCGGGGTTCCGCTGCGATCGAACCGGCGTCGCGGCGTCTCAACATATTATCCGCCCCCGCAATTGTCAACGATATGCTGCCCCCGGGGGGGCGCGGCGCCCGCAGGCAACGCGTCCATTGCGGGCGGCGCTGACCGTGATTGCGCGGCCGCACAAAAAAAGCCCCGCTCGCGCGGGGCTTCTTCGATCAGGCCAGGGGCCGGAATTACATATCCATGCCGCCCATGCCACCCATGCCGCCCATGCCGCCGCCACCGCCGTGGGAATGTTCATCCTTCGGCGCCTCGGCAACCATCGCATCGGTGGTCAGGATCAGGCCAGCAACCGACGCCGCATTTTGCAGCGCGCACCGCGCGACCTTGGTCGGGTCGACCACGCCCATCTCCATCAGATCGCCGTACTGTCCGGTCTGAGCGTTATAGCCGAAGTTACCCTTGCCCTCGACCACTTTGTTGAGCACCACTGACGGCTCATCGCCGGCATTAGCGACGATCCAGCGCAACGGCTCTTCGAGCGCGCGCAACACAATCTTGATACCGGCTTCCTGATCGTGGTTGTCGCCTTTGAGCTTGGCAAGGCTGGAACGCGCACGAATCAGCGCCACGCCGCCGCCTGCGACAATGCCTTCCTCGACTGCAGCGCGGGTCGCGTGCAATGCATCCTCTACGCGGGCCTTCTTTTCCTTCATCTCGACTTCGGTCGCAGCGCCGACTTTGATCAACGCCACGCCGCCGGCAAGTTTCGCCACGCGCTCTTGGAGTTTTTCCTTGTCGTAGTCGCTAGTCGCTTCGTCGATCTGCTTGCGGATGCTTTTGACGCGGCCTTCGATCGCTTTGGCATCGCCATTGCCGTCGATGATGGTGGTTTCTTCCTTGCCGATCTCGATGCGCTTGGCCTGGCCGAGGTCCTTGAGGGTCGCCTTTTCCAAGGTGAGACCGACTTCCTCGGCGATCACGGTGCCGCCGGTCAGGGTCGCGATGTCTTCCAGCATGGCCTTGCGGCGATCGCCGAAGCCCGGCGCTTTCACCGCGCAGGTCTTGAGGATGCCGCGGAGGTTGTTGACCACCAGGGTCGCCAACGCTTCGCCGTCGACGTCTTCGGAGATGATCAGCAGCGGCTTGCCGGCTTTCGCCACCTGCTCGAGCATCGGCAGCAGATCGCGGATGTTCGAGATCTTCTTGTCATACAGCATGACGTAGGGGTCTTCCAGTACCGAGATCTGCTTCTCCGCATTGTTGATGAAGTACGGCGACAGGTAGCCACGGTCAAACTGCATTCCCTCGACGACTTCGAGCTCGCTCTCCAGGCCTTTGCCGTCCTCGACGGTGATCACGCCTTCCTTGCCGACTTTTTCCATCGCGTCGGAGATGATCTTGCCGATGGTCTCGTCCGCGTTGGCCGAAATCGCGCCGACCTGGGCGATTTCCTTGCCGGTCGTGCAGGGCTTGGAGATCTTCTTCAGCTCGTCGACAACTGCGATCACGGCCTTGTCGATGCCGCGCTTGAGGTCCATCGGGTTCATGCCGGCGGCCACGAACTTCATGCCCTCCTGCACGATCGATTGCGCCAGCACGGTGGCAGTGGTGGTACCGTCACCTGCGATATCCGAGGTCTTGGAGGCCACTTCCTTGAGCATCTGGGCGCCCATGTTTTCGAACCTGTCCTTGAGTTCGATTTCCTTCGCTACCGACACGCCGTCCTTGGTGATGGTCGGGGCGCCAAAGGAGCGCTCCAGTACCACATTGCGGCCCTTCGGGCCCAAAGTCACCTTGACCGCATCGGCCAGAATGTTGACCCCGGCCACGATGCGCGCGCGGGCCGAGTCATGAAATTTGACTTCTTTAGCTGCCATAGCAATTTGCTCCTGATTTAAATGTAGTGAGACTTTTCGATGCGACTCAGGCGCCTTCGACCACGCCCATGATGTCTTCTTCGCGCATCACCAGCAGTTCTTCGCCGTGAACCTTGACGGTCTGCCCCGAGTACTTGCCGAACAGAATCTTGTCGCCTTTCTTTACATCCAGCGGCCGGACCTTGCCGTCTTCCAGAACCTTGCCGTTACCCACTGCGATGACCTCGCCCTGGTCGGGCTTTTCGGCAGCGGTGTCGGGGATCACGATGCCGGAAGCCGTCTTGCGCTCCTCTTCCAGGCGCTTGACGATTACTCGGTCGTGCAATGGACGGATTTTCATCTCAACTCTCCTCTTGTTTATGAACGAATTACGAGGCTTAAAAACGAATAACGAGGCATCAGCCTGGTTAGCACTCAATGCTTGTGAGTGCTGATAATAGGGGTGACTCGGCTGAATTTCAAGGCCAAGATCAACTTATTAGTCCGAAATGCGGGGCACGCGGCGTGAGCAAGCGCTCACAGTCACGTTGTTTGGGAATTCAGGCGGGGCCAGACAGCGCGGGCGGCCTCGGGCAGCACGCCGGCGGGTCAGTTCACGGAGAAGGGGTTTCCGGAAATACCGAAGCGGTAAACGGTCTTGCGTGACGCGCCGCCGGCAGGAGGGACCGGAGCAATCGGGCACGGCGGTGTGCGGGTGCCGTCAGGCCGCAGGGTCGCATCATCGGCCACTTCAGCCCAGATGCCTCCATGCACCGGCCGGAACATCCACATCAAGTATCCGCGCCGCGCGGCGAGATTCAGGAGCTCTTGCGCGTCCGGTGCGTCGGACACCACGACTTGATGTCCGTTAATGCCGTAAGGAAAGGCGCCAAAAGCCTGCAGGCACTCGAGCGTCTCGCGCGATTCCGCCCCGGGCCGTTTGCAGCCGACGCGCTCGGCACGCGCCACGTCCCACGCGCCAAGCTTCCAACCAGCCTCCATCGCCGCGCGATCGAGCGAGGCCAGATCGTCCCAGCGCTCGTTGACCTGCAGCGCCGAACTCGGAATCGGGGTGTAGGACACGGTTGCGGCTTCTTCCACTTCGATGATCTTCTCCTCGATGAAGCCGTGCCAGTGCAGGGTCAGAATCACCGGCGTGTCGGGACAAGGTACCGCCGCCACCGTGATCGCAAACAGAGGTCGGTTGGCCGCGGCCATCCGCTCGGAGATGGAATCCAGCAGGTTCATTCACGTTCTCCTTTCGCAAGCGAATAGTGCGAAGCATTCCCGCCTGGGTCAAGCATCAAACACGCCAGCAGCTCAAGCAGCCACCGGTCCGGAGTGCCAGTACCGGCGTGGGGTTGCAGCCCTCAGTCCGCACGTCCGGGTTCGGATGCATCATGGCGCCAACTTGATTGAACACGGAAAAGGTGTCTTACTTTGCCTGATGACATCCCGCGCTTTAAGTTGCATTGCCCGCGTCCGCGCATTCCAAATTGACTAGCAACGACCGACTGCTGTCCCGCAGCCTGCTCGCCGTCTGGCACCCGTGCACGCAGATGAAGCACCACGAGCGCCTGCCGTTGTTGCCGATCGCCCGCGGCGAGGGCATGTGGCTGATCGACTTCGAAGGCAAGCGCTACCTCGATGCGATCAGCTCCTGGTGGGTCAATCTGTTCGGCCACGCCAATCCCAGGATCAACGCCGCGCTCACCGATCAGCTCGGCAAACTGGAGCACGTGATGCTTGCCGGATTCACCCACGAGCCGGTGGTGCAGCTCTCTGAACGGTTGTCGTCGCTGACCGGTTTGTCGCACTGTTTCTACGGCAGCGATGGCGCGTCGGCGACCGAGATCGCGCTGAAAATGAGCTTTCATACGTGGCGCAACGGCGGTCAACCGCAAAAAACGCAGTTCGTCAGTCTGCAAGGGAGTTATCACGGCGAGACGCTGGGCGCATTATCGGTAACCGACGTGCCGCTGTTCCGCGACACCTACGCGCCACTGCTGCGACAAAGCGCGCAAGTGCCGACGCCGGACTGGCGCCTGGCCCAGTCCGGCGAAACCCATGAAGACGTGGCAATGCGCGCAGCTCGCGCGCTGGAGGCGTATTTCGCCGAGCACCACGAACAGACCGCGGCGCTGATCGTGGAACCGCTGGTGCAGGGTGCGAGCGGCATGGTGATGTACCACCCGCGTTACCTCAGTGAAGCACGGGCGCTCTGCGACCGCTATCGGGTGCACCTGATCGCCGACGAAATCGCCGTGGGTTTCGGCCGCACCGGCACTTTCCTGGCATGCGAACAAGCCGGCATCAGGCCGGATTTCCTCTGTCTGTCCAAGGGCATTACCGGCGGTTATCTGCCGTTGTCCGTGGTGCTGACGACCGAGGAGGTCTATTCGGCGTTCTACCACGACGATCTCGCGCGCGGCTTCCTGCACTCGCATTCCTATACCGGAAACGCGCTGGCCTGCCGTGCCGCGCTGGCGGTGCTGGACATTTTCGAGGAGGATCGGGTGCTGGCCGCCAACCGCGAAAAATCGGCGCAGCTTTCGCGCCGCTGCCGCAAACTTGCGCAGCATCCGGGGGTCAGGTACTTCCGCAACACCGGGATGATCTGGGCATTCGATGTGGCGAGCGATGACCCCGCATTCGCGCGCAAGTTCTATCAGGCCGCGCTGGCGCGCGGACTGTTGTTGCGGCCGCTCGGCAATACCGTGTACTTCATGCCGCCGTACCTGATCGACGAGGGGAACATGGAATTCCTGGTCGAAGGTACCGCCGCAATTCTGGACAGTCTCCTCTGAGCAAACGAATCTCCTCCGCAATTGCCAGTTCCCGCGTCGGCCAACGCAATGCGATGACAGTCCTTGGTCGTTGGTCGTTGATGTTGCTACTCGCGGGGCCGCCGCAGGCCATGGCCACCACGCCTATGAACGAGCCGCCCGCGCCGGTCGCCGCCGCGTTGGCGCAAGCCGGCGTGCCGGAAAGCAGCGTGGGAATTTACGTTCATGACCTGACCAACAACCAGCCGGTTGTGATGGTCGGCATCGACCGATCGCTCAATCCTGCGTCGGTGATCAAACTGGTAACTACGTTCGCCGCGCTGGAGATTCTCGGCCCGGCATATACCTGGAAAACCGAGGCGTATCTGAACGGAACGCTCACGGGTGACCGTCTGGATGGCGATCTGGTACTGAAAGGCTACGGCGATCCGAAATTCACACTGGAGAACTTCTGGGTGTTTGTGCGCGACCTGCGCAACCGCGGCGTGCGGGAGATCACCGGAGAACTGGTACTGGACCGCAGTTTCTTCGCCATCGACAATCACGACCCGGCGCAGTTCGACAACGAACCGACCCGGCCTTATAACGTCGGCGCAGATGCACTGCTGCTGAACTTCAAGTCACTCCGGCTTCGCTTCGTTCCGGACGAGGAAAAGCGCGCGGTGACGGTGTACTCGGAACCGGCCCTGCCACAGGTCACGGTAGTCAACAATCTCTACCTTGCTCCGGGATTCTGCGACGTCTGGCCGGACCGGCCGGCGCACGAAGGCAACACCCTGACCTTCTTCGGCACCTTTCCGTCCAGTTGCGGCGAGAAAACCCGCAGCTTCAGCCTGCTCACTCCGAACGAGTATATGACTGCAGTTTTCGGCCAATTGTGGGCGCAGACGGGCGGCAGTTGGCCGGGACGCGTGCGCGAGGCAGAGGTACCGGCGAACGCGCGTTTATTTTCAAGCTGGGAATCAGCCACGCTGGCGGAAAGCATTCGCGACATCAACAAGTTCAGCAACAACGTCATGGCCCGCAATGTTTTCCTGACGCTCGGCGCGCGGGACGGCGGGCCCGCAACGCTGGAGAAGTCCGATCGTGCGGTCGGCGATTGGCTGGCAAGTCGCGGAATGTCGTTCCCCGAAATGCGCATCGAGAACGGGGCGGGACTTTCGCGCGCCACCCGCATATCCGCCCGCCAGCTCGGCGAAATCCTCGTCGCCGCCTGGAAGAGCCCGTTGATGCCCGAGTACATCGCCTCGCTGCCGCTGGCGGCGGTGGACGGCACCATGCGCAAACGTCTCAACGGCTCGCCGGTCGCCGGCCAGGCACATGTGAAGACCGGTTACCTGGACGGCGTGCGCGCCATTGCCGGCTACGTCACGGATACCCGCGGACGCATGCTGGTGGTCGTGTTCCTGGTCAATCATCCCGGCGCGCGCAACGCACGGGCCGCCCAGGACGCGCTCCTCGAATGGATTCAGGATGGATACCCGGCGGATTGCTGCGGCCGAAAGTAATTAACGGTTTCGGTGATTGCGTCATTACAAATTTGTATTTGGCTTTTTCCCCGTCAACGCCTAAATTGGTAACCCTTCCCAAACAGTACCAGGATAAACGGAGGACATCATGTTCAGACTCTCCCGAGTGCCGAGATATTTGACCGCCGTGTTGCTCGCGACCGCTTTGCTTGGCGCCGGCACCCATGCCGGCGCGGACGAAACCTGCAATTCCCCTTACATCGGCAATCTGATCAAGGGCCAGGAGGACTACGTGTACGTCTGGACCCTGGGCGTACAAGGGTTGGGCGACGGTTCCGACAAGCTGGTCACCATCGACGTCAATCCGGCATCTAAAAAGTACGGCAAGGTTATCCACAGCGTTTCGGTGGGCGCGCGAGGCGAGGCACACCACATGGGATTAACCGACGACCGCCGCCACATTTGGGCGGGCGGCCTGTCGGATAGCAGGATCTATGTGTTCGACGTCGGCTCCAACCCAGCCAAGCCCAAACTCACCAAGGTCATCGCCGACCTGCCGGAAAAGACCGGCTACGTCGGACCGCATACTTTTTATGCAATGCCCGGTCGCATGCTGGTGGGAACGCTTTCCAATTCCCGTGACAAGGGTGGCGTCACCGGCATGGCGCTTTTCAACAACAAGGGCGACCTCATCACCAAGTACGACATTCCCACGGACAATGGCGGGGACGGCTACGGGTACGACATCGGCATCAATCCGCGCAAGAACCTGCTCCTCACTTCCAGCTTCACCGGCTTCGACAATTACATGCGCGACCTCGGAGAAGTCGTTGGCGATCCCGAGGCGATGAAGAAATTCGGCAACACCATGGTGCTGTGGGATCTGAAGGCGATGAAACCGAAAAAAGTCCTCAGCGTGCCGGGCGCACCGCTGGAGATCCGCTGGTCGCTCAAGGAAGGCGAGAACTGGGCAGTCGTCGCCACGGCGCTGACCTCGAAGATCTGGCTGATCAGGGAGGGCGCGAATGGCGAATGGGAAGCCAAGGATGTCGCCACCATCGGTGACCCTGCCAAGATCCCGCTGCCGGTGGACATCAGCATCAGCCGCGACGGCAAGGGCCTGTGGGTCAACACGTTCATGGATGGCAAGACACGCTACTTCGACCTCTCCAATCCGGAGGCGCCAATCCAGACCTACGAGAAAGTCACCGGCAAGCAGGTCAACATGGTGTCGCAGAGTTGGGACGGCAAACGCGTTTACGTGACCTCGTCGCTGCTTGAACTATGGGACAAGAAAGGCGCGGACAACGAGCAGTTTCTGCGCGCCTTTCACTGGGACGGCAAGGAACTCAAACCCGCTTTCGAAGTGGACTTCACCAGGGAAAAGCTCGGCCGCGCCCATCACATGAAGCTCGGCTCGAAGTCGCTGAAATCGGCGTACGGCGACACGGACCCGCCCAGCGAGATCGCCGCCTCACGTTGATGCTGCGCCCCTTCGCATTGTGCGGCAGCCTGTTCCTGGCTGCCGCGACGTATGCGGCCGGGGACGCCGGGGCGCCGGCGGGGGGTCTCGAATTCGTGCCGCCGCCCGCCGGGTCCTACCGGCTGGAACACATCATGCCCGCACCGCCCGGAACGGTGCTCGATACCGATGATCAACGCAAACCGCTTGCCCGGTTCACCACCGGAAAGGTCACGGTACTGTCGTTCATGTACACCAGTTGCAGCGATGTCTGGGGCTGTCCTTTCGCGTACCAGGTGATGGAAGAACTGAAGAAGTCGCTCGATCGCGAATCAGCCCTGCTGCCGCATCTGCGCTTCGTCAGCCTATCGTTCGACCCCGAACACGATACGCCGGAGGCCATGCGCCTGTACGGGGGCAGCCACAGGGCTGACAAGGGCGGGCTGCCCTGGTACTTTCTGACCACGCCCTCACCGACGGAACTGCGGCCCATGCTGGAAGGATTCGGCCAGGACCTTTCCATAGTGCTCGACGAAAACGGCAAGTCGACCGGATCGCTGTCGCACGTACTCAAAGTGTTCCTTATCGACTGGCGCGGTTCGATCCGGGAGATCTACAGCACTTCCTTCTTGCTGCCGCAGGTCGTGCTGAACGACATCAGAACGCTGCTCATCGAGCAGGGCATCAGCGTCAATTAGCGGCAGCACCGTCTTTCCGGGACGTTGTGCGATAATCCCGTGCGTTTTCCGTGCCCCCTGTGAAAAACGCCCCCCTCAACGTCGTGGTCCTCGCTGCCGGCAAGGGCACACGCATGCATTCCCGTTTGCCGAAGGTCCTGCACGCGCTCGGCGGCAAGCCGCTGCTTGCTCACGTACTGGATCGCGCCCGGGCTCTGCACGCTGAGCGCACCATCGTCATTTACGGCTACGGCGGCGATGCCGTGCCCGCTGGCTTCGCCGATCCGGCGCTGAAGTTCGTTCTGCAGGACCCGCAACTCGGCACCGGCCATGCGGTGCAACAGGCATTGCCGCATTTGCTGCCCGGCGGTACGACGCTGATCCTTTACGGTGACGTGCCGCTGACACGACACGAAACGCTGGCGCGACTGGCTTCAAATCCCGCGGGGCTGCGGCTGCTCACCGCGCTGCTCGACGATCCGACCGGTTACGGCCGAATCGTGCGCGATGAAGACGGTGCGATAGCGCGCATCGTCGAGGAAAAAGACGCGAGCGCGAATGAAAGAAAGATTCACGAGATCAATACCGGCATGCTGTGTGCGCCAACCGCCAGGCTCGGCGAATGGCTGGCCAGGCTCACCAACCGCAATGCACAGAAGGAGTTCTACCTTACGGACGTCGTAGCGCTTGCCATTGCCTCAAAGAGCCTGGTAACGGTGGTGAATCCGGCCGAGACATGGGAAATTCTCGGCGTCAACAGCAAGGAACAGCTCGCGTACCTTGAGCGGGTGCATCAGCTGGAATGTGCGCGCGCGCTGATGAGCAAAGGCGTGACTCTGGCCGACCCGTGGCGTTTCGATTTGCGCGGCGAACTGGTGTGCGGCCATGATGTTTTCATCGACGTGAACTGCATTTTCGAGGGCAAAGTGTCGCTGGCCGATAACGCGAAAGTTGGCGCCGGCTGCGTGTTGAAGGACGTCGAGATTGGCGCCGGCACCATGATCGCCCCCTACTCGCATCTCGACGGCGTCATGGTCGGCAAGGATTGCAGAATCGGCCCCTATGCCCGGCTGCGCCCGGGCACACATCTAGCCGACGAGGTCCACGTCGGCAATTTCGTCGAGATCAAGGCCACGGAACTTGGCCACAAGTCCAAGGCCAATCATCTCACCTATCTGGGCGATTCCAGCGTCGGACGCAATGTCAACATCGGCGCCGGCACCATCACCTGCAACTACGACGGCGCCAACAAGCATCGCACCGTGATCGAGGACGACGTCTTCGTCGGCTCCGACACTCAATTGGTTGCGCCCGTCACCGTCGGCCGTGGCACCACTATCGGTGCCGGCAGCACCATCACCAGGAACACCCCGCCAGACGAACTGACGTTGTCGCGCTCGAAGCAGGTTTCGGTGCCCGGCTGGAAGCGACCGGTCAAGAAGCAAGGATGAAGGCGGAAGTGGGCTCCTACCTGTTTTCCGGTTTCCGGCAACGCCGGAGTTCGTTTTTCTTCATCCTTCATCCCTCATCCTTCATCCTTGGGTTCAGCAAATGTGCGGAATCGTAGGAGCCGTAGCGCGGCGCAATGTCGTTCCCATCCTGCTCGAGGGCCTGCGCAAGCTCGAGTACCGCGGTTACGATTCGGCAGGGCTTGCGGTTGTCAACGGCGGCATGCACCGGCTGCGCAGCGTCGGCCGCGTGGCGGCGCTCGCCGAAATGGCGGAACAGGCAAAGGTACAGGGTAGCCTGGGCATCGCCCACACCCGCTGGGCCACCCATGGCGCGCCGACCGAACGCAATGCGCATCCTCACGTCAGCGAGGACGGACTGGCGGTGGTGCACAACGGAATCATCGAGAACCACGAACAAATCCGCGAGCGACTCAGCGCGGTCGGCTACAAATTCGTCTCCGACACCGACACCGAAGTTGTCGCACATCTCATCCACCATCATTTCAAAAGCGGCGGCGGCCTGCTCGCGGCGGTGCGCAAATCAACCGCCGAACTGGAGGGCGCCTACGCGATTGCGGTTCTCTCAGAGAAGCATCCGGGCACGCTGGTGGCGGCACGCAAGGGTGCGCCACTGTTGCTGGGATTGGGCAAGGGCGAAAATTTCGCGGCGTCGGACGCCTCGGCGCTGTTGCAGGTCACCAAGAGGATGGTCTATCTGGAGGAAGGCGACGTGGCGGAACTCGGAGTCGACGGACATCGCGTTTTCGACGCGAACGGCCGCGAAGCCAAACGCACCATCCATGAGAGCAATCTCACGGCCGACGCGGTCGAGCTGGGGCCGTATCGCCACTACATGCAGAAGGAGATATTCGAGCAGCCTGGTGCAGTGGCCAACACACTGGAAATGGTGACCGGCGCGCCGTCGATCGTGCCGCAGCTGTTCGGGGTGGAAGCCGAAACCATGATGAAGCGCGTCAACGCGGTCAACGTGCTCGCCTGTGGCACCAGTTACCACGCAGGTCTGGTGGCGCGCTACTGGATCGAGGCAATCTCGGGATTGCCCTGCACTGTTGAGGTCGCCAGCGAATACCGCTACCGCGAAAGCGTGCCCAACCCGGATGCGTTGATCATCACCATTTCGCAATCGGGGGAAACAGCCGACACCATCGCGGCGCTGCAGCATGCCAAATCCCTCGGCCAGACCCTGAACCTGGCGATCTGCAACGTTGCGGAAAGCACGTTGATTCGCCTCGCCGGTCTCAAATTTCTCACCCGCGCCGGCCCCGAGATCGGGGTGGCTTCGACCAAGGCATTCACCACCCAGCTGGCGGCGCTGTTCCTGTTGACATTGGTGCTTGCCAAGCTGCGCGGGCGCCTGTCGGCGGCGCAGGAAAAACAGCATCTGCTTGCGCTGCGCCACCTGCCGGCGGCGTTGCAGCAGGTGCTGACGCTCGAGCCGAAAGTGATGAAGTGGGCTGAGCGCTTTTCCGGAAAGCAGCATGCGCTTTTCCTCGGCCGCGGCATGCACTACCCGATCGCGATGGAAGGCGCGCTCAAACTCAAGGAAATTTCCTACATCCACGCCGAGGCCTATCCGGCCGGAGAACTCAAGCACGGCCCGCTCGCGCTGGTGGACAAGGACATGCCGGTAATCGCAATCGCGCCCAATGATGCACTGCTGGAAAAGCTCAAATCCAACCTGCAGGAAGTGCGCGCCCGGGGCGGCGAGTTGTACGTCTTCGCGGATGCCGACAGCCAAATCCAGGCCGGCGACGGCATTCACGTCATTCGCATGACCGAGCACGCCGGATATCTGAGCCCGATCCTGCACACCGTGCCCCTTCAGCTGCTTGCCTATCACGCGGCCCTCGCCAAGGGCACCGACGTGGACAAACCGAGGAATCTGGCAAAATCGGTAACCGTGGAATAGACGGCAAGTGCCCCTGGGTCAGACGGCCAGTCTCACCTCTTTATGAGTGAAGGCTAAAACGCGCAATGCGCGGGTTAAGGCTGCTTCAGCAACCGGCCGCAACTACGAGCCACGGAACCTGGCAAAGTCAGTGACAGTCGAATAGATACGCATCTGCGGCCTCCCAAACCGGCTGCCGATGCGCTATAAATGAAGACGCAGGCGGCCCCGTTTCCGGGCCGGAAGGAGGAGAGAATGCAAAACCGTTTGAAATCGCTGTTCGCTGCGGTGGCAGTGGCGCTCCTGGTCGCGTTCGTTCCGCTGGCGGCGGCCAACCTGGGCGACGAAGACGTGACGGCGAGCGACGACCCGAATTTCCAGGGTGGCAAGAAGGCCGTGGAATCGCAGGACTGGAACAAGGCGGTCGATTTGCTCTCGAAAGCGGTGCAAACCGACCCCAAGAATGCGGACGCGCACAACTTCCTCGGCTACGCATATCGCAAGACCGGCAAAATTGATGCGTCGTTCAACCACTACAACGAAGCACTCAAGCTCAATCCCAAGCACAAGCACGCACACGAGTACCTCGGTGAGGCCTACTTGCTGACCGATAACCTGCCCAAGGCCGAGCAGCATCTCGCCGAATTGCAGAAACTGTGCACGCCGATCCCGTGCGAGGAATACAAGGAACTCAAGCGCGCAGTGGATAATTACAAGAAGAACAAGAAGTAGGGCACGGATGCCGAACCCGGCGGTGCGCGCCGTCCTCTGGGACTTCGGCGGTGTGATGACCGAAAGTCCTTTTGTCGCCTTCCGTCGTTTCGAGCAGGCGCGCGGACTTCCCGCGAACTTCCTGCGCGAGATCAATACCCGCGATCCCGACGGCAACGCCTGGGCCCGCTTCGAGCGTTCCGAACTCACCCCCGAAGAATTCGACCGGGCGTACGCAGCGGAAACGCGTGCTGCGGGGCACGAAGTACCCGGCCTTGATGTGATCGACCTGCTCTACGGCGAAGTACGGCCGGAAATGGTGCGTGCGCTCCGGACGTGCAAGCAGCATTACGCCAACGCCTGCGTCACCAATAACGTCAACGCCGGGCCGGGACGCGGGTTCGACCGCAACCCGCAGCGCGGCGCGCAATGCCAGGAGGTGCTCGACCTGTTCGATACGGTAATCGAGTCCTCAAAAGTCGGCGCACGCAAACCCGAGCCGCGTTTTTTCGAGCTGGTGTGCGCGCAGCTCTGCATTGCCCCGGAACAAGCCGTTTATCTCGACGACCTGGGCGCCAACCTCAAGCCCGCGAGGGCGATGGGCATGCACACCATCAAAGTCGGGGATCCGGCTGTCGCGCTTGCCGAACTGGAAACAGCGCTGGCAATCGTGATCCGCTGACTGCGCCGCTGTGGTTCGCTTTTTTGACTCCGCGCGAGGCCGCGCCGGAGTGAATACGTGCTCGCGGCCTAAATGTCGCTGCGGCGCGGCTTGTGGGGCGCGCGACTGAACACAAAATCGTAGAGCGGGCGCGGCAATCGCCTCATGAACCAACCGACCACTGCCATCTGCCACGGCAGCACGTGGAGGCGCTTGCGCCGCGCGATCGCGACGGCGATCTTCCTGGCCGCCTCATCCGCATCCATCAGGAAGGGCATCCGGTATGGATTCCTGCCCGTCATCGGCGTGGCGACGTAGCCCGGACAGATGGTCACCACAGAAACGCCGCTTCCCATCAGCTCCACGCGCAAGCTCTCGAGATAGGAAATCGCCGCGGCCTTCGAGGCGGAATACGCCGACGCTCCGGGCAAGCCGCGAAATCCGGCGATACTCGCGATTCCCGCCAGCGTGCCGTGTTTTTGCGCCTTCATCGGTTCGATGAAAGGCTGAAAGGTGAGCATCATTCCGGTGACATTGATTGCCAGGATCTCTTCGAAAACCTGGTTATCCTGCGCAATGCCGGTCAGCGTACCGGCACTTACTCCGGCATTGGCGATGACCACGTCCGGGCAACCAACTCGCCCGATGAAGTCCTCTGCCGCGGCCGCCAAAGCCCGCGCATCGCGAACGTCGGCGGCATAGGCGTAGGAACGCACCGAAAGAGAACCCGCGAGCTGGGTGAGAAGATCCTCGCGGCGCGCGATCAATGCCAGAGTGGCACCGTGCTTGGCATATTCATGCGCCAGTGCCTTGCCGATTCCGCTCGATGCGCCGGTGATGACGACCCTGAGCGGGGCACCCGTCATTTCGCAGCGCGCTCGTTGCGGGCTTTGTCGATCAGGCCATCCACCACCGGCAACAGCGCGTCCAGGCTGCCGAGCATGCCGCCGCTGGTCAGATACCTGCCGTCCACCAACATGGAGGGGGTGGCCCGGATTCCGTACGCGACGGTTGTGTCGCGCGCCTTCTGCACTTTCGCGCTTACGCTATCGGAATTCAGGATTTTCTCGAAACTCGCGCGCTCCAATCCGTTAATTTCCGCCCACTTGGCCAGGTCGCTCGAATCGCCGAGGTTGATGCTCTTCTCGTGAATCGCTTTGTAGACCACACCATGCAGGCGATCAAGCGCCCCCGCTTCTTCAAGCGCGAAGTGCAGTCTGGTCAGCGGCACCCAATCCATGCGTCGCAACGCCGGCACCCGCCTGAAAAAAACGTCGGGGGCCAACTTCTCGAGCCAGCCGGCAAGCATCGGCTCGAAGCGATAGCAGGAATCACAACCGTAGTAGAAGAATTCGATCACTTCGATGCGGCCGCCGACGGCACCCGACTGAGGGGCGATCACGACGTAATCCACGTCCTCCATCGGCTCTGCCGCGGCGGCGGCGCCAGAGACGGCGAGTACGAATGCGAAACTCAGCGCGGCGAGAGGGCGCCCCACGGGAATGCCTGCCGCGGGCCTACTTGGCGCCGCCCCGGCCCATGATGACGAGGTCGTTGAGAACCTGGAAAAAACGGCCGGGGTCGACGTTGCCGTCCGCGCGCGGCGTCAGCGAAGGGGCGGTCAGATATTTGCCCGCGACGCCGACGTAGGGAGTGGCCGGGATGCGGTAACTGCGGGTGAGTTGCCCGGCACGCTTCGCCTTGCTGTCCACGCTGAATGAGTCGTAAGTGGCCTCGAATTTCTTGCCATCGACTCCCTGCTCGGCTATCCACTTGATCATCACGCCCCGGTCCGCAAGATTGACGTGCTTCTCATGAATCGCCTCGTAGACCCGATCGTGCATCCGGTCGAGCAGTCCCAATTCTTCGAGGGCGTAATAAGTCTTCGCCAGCGGCAACATACGCTCGTTGAACACTGCGGGAACATAGCGGAACTCCACATCCCTGGGCTTGGTCTTTTGCCACAATTTCAGCAGCGGCTCGAAGTCGTAACAGTGCGAGCAGGCATAATTAAAAAACTCGAGCACCTCGACGCCCTTGCCTGTCACCGGCTGCGGGGGATTGATCAATTTGTACTCGACATCCAGCGTCGGCCCCGCGAACCCGGCCGGAGCGAACGCCAGGCCGAGAAAAGCGGACGCGACGATCAGCGCTGCGTGAAAACGGTTCATGGGTATTTCCATAGCAGTTGGCGATTACGGAGTCGGTTCGCGAACCTTGATCAGGTTTGCTTCCAGATTGTTTTCCTTAAGTGCGGCTCGGGATCTGCCGAGCTCATCCTTGTTCGAAAACGGACCCACCCTGACCCGATGCCATACCCTGCCGTCGGGCAGCGTGGCCGTCTGAATCTGCGCCTCGATCCCCGAGAGCGCAAGCTGCGCCTTTAGATTGTCCGCGTCGGCAGGATTCTGGAATGCGGCCACCTGGAGAAAATAGACTTCCTTGCTCAACGCCGGTGGCGTGCGCCTGAATTCCTTGTCGGTTACTGCTTCCTCGGTGCCCGGCAGTATTTTGTAAAAATCAAAGCGCGGCTTGGCATCCGCGGCTTTGGCCGGCTTGTCGGGGGACGAGGGCGTCTGAGTTGTCTCGGAGGACGGCGCTTCCTGACCACCAGCCTCAGCGGGTTTCGATTTCTGAAAAAACGGGTTCGCGCCCTTGTTGATGTACAGCGCCACGCCGAGCGCAATGCACAGACCGAGCAACAGCCCGATCAGGATCCCGACCCCCATCGGGTTGCCGCGTCCATTAGGCGCGGCAGACCCGCTGTTCTTGTAGTCGCGGCTCATGGAATTGAAGTTTACCTCAGAGATTCGAACTCAAGCTCACATCTTCTCGGGGGCACTGACCCCGAGTATCGCCAGGCCGTTGGCAAGAACCTGCCGCACTGCGTCGGCCAGAGCGAGACGCGCGGACCGAATGGCTTCATCATCGACCAGTACGCGGGTCGAGTTGTAGTAACTGTGGAACACGCCGGCCAGCTCCTTCAGATAGAAGGCTACCTGATGCGGCGCGAGGTCGCGTGCCGCGTCCTCGATAGTCTCCGGGTAATCCAGCAGCTTCTGCAGGATCTCGAGTTCCTGTCCATCAACGAGCGGCCCCGGATCCGCGTTGACCAGCGTGGATGCGTCACCCCCCCATTGTTCGAGCACTGAACACACCCGCGCGTGGGCGTACTGGATGTAGTACACCGGATTGTCGTTGCTCTGCGATTTGGCCAGATCGAGGTCGAAATCGAGATGCTGATCGCTCTTGCGCAGCACATAGAAAAAACGTGCTGCGTCATTGCCGACCTCCTTGCGCAATTCCCGCAAAGTCACAAACTCGCCGGCGCGCGTGGACATCGGGACCTTCCTGCCGTCGCGGTAGAGCACCGCGAACTGCACCAGCGTAATGGTAAGTTGCGCGGGGTCGAGCTTCAACGCCTGCAGCGCACCCTTCATCCGTGCAATGTGACCGTGATGGTCGGCGCCCCATACGTTGACCAGCAGATCGAAGCCGCGCTGAAACTTGTTGAGGTGATAGGCGATGTCGGACGCGAAGTAGGTGTACTGCCCGTTGCCGCGCTGGACCACGCGATCCTTCTCGTCGCCGAAAACAGTGGAACGAAACCATTTTGCGCCGTCCTTCTGGTAGATATTCCCGCTCGCCTCGAGCTGCATGACCGCGCGCGCCACCATGCCGGAGTCGAACAATGATTTTTCCGAGAACCAGGCATCGAAAGTCACGCCGAATTCCTGGAGATCGTTGCGGCAATCGCCGAGTTGCTCGGTGAGCACGAAATCGTGCACGTAAGCGTAGTCAGGACCAAGTGCTTTCTTGGCATTGACGATCAGATTGTCGAGGTGCGCTTCCGGGTCCCTATCGGCCGGCGGCAGATCGCGCATCATCGAATCGATCGGGTGGACGTAGCGTTTGCCATGCGCCTCGAAGATCTGCCGCGCCATGTCGCGCACGTAATCGCCCTGATAGGCCTTCGCCGGAAACTCCGACGGCGCGCCTGCGATCTCCAGATAGCGCAGCCAGGTCGATAGCGCCAGAATGTCCATTTGCCGGCCGGCGTCGTTGACGTAGTACTCGCGCGCGACGGCAAATCCCGCCGTTTCGAGCAGGCTGGCGAGGCTGGCGCCGTAAGCAGCGCCCCGGCCGTGCCCCACGTGCAGCGGGCCTGTCGGGTTCGCGGAAACGAATTCCACCTGCACTTTTCTGCCGCTGCCGACACCGACGCGTCCGTAGGCATGGCGCTGTTCCAGCACGACACGCACGGTCTGTCGCTTGGCGGCAGGTTTGAGATAGAGATTGACGAAGCCCGCGCCGGCGATTTCCGCTTTCTCCAGGTACGGCGATTGCGGCAGCGCTTTCACCAGCGCCTGCGCGATTTCGCGTGGGTTGCGCTTCATGGGCTTGGCAAGCTGCATTGCTACACTGCAGGCGTAGTCGCCATGTTGCGCGGACTTTGGGCGCTCCAGGATCACCGGCAGGTTGACTGCGTCGGGCGCGACCTCGACGAGGGCGGAACGCAACAGCCCGATGAAGTGGGTGCGCAGATCCGGCGCGGGGGCGTTGCTCATTGCGTGAGGCGTCGGGAAAAAGCGCGATTATACCGGCTCAGACACGCCCGACTTCTCACAACTCAAGCGGATCGACGTCGATCGACCAGCGCACCCGGCCCGATTTTTTCTGCGCAAATGCCGGAATCCAGTCCGACAGAAAGCGCTTCAACGCCCCGCGTGAGGCGGACTGCACGAGCAGGTGGGCGCGATGGTGCCCGGCAACCCGCGCGATCGCCGCCGGCACCGGATCGTAAAGCGTCACGTCCTTGTCGTGAGCCGCAGCGCTGCGAACCGCCTGATTCAGAAAATCCGCCAGCGTGCGCTCGCTGAGCGACTCGGCACGCAGCAGCGCCTGATGGACGAACGGCGGAAAACCGCTGTGCTTGCGTTCCGCAAGCAGTTCGTCCGCGAATGCCCGGTAGTCCTGGCGCAACAGCGCCTGATACAACGGGTGCGCGGGGAACTGCGTTTGCACCAGCGCCTCGCCGGGCAGGTCGGCACGGCCGGCTCGCCCGGCGACCTGCATCAACTGCTGGAACAGCTTCTCGGCTGCACGGAAGTCGGCGGAAAACAACGCACCGTCCGGATTGACGATGGCAACCAGCGTCAACTTCGGAAAGTCGTGCCCCTTGGCCAGCATCTGCGTGCCTACCAGAATGTCGACACGCTCCTCGTGAATATCGTCTCGCATCGCCTGCCAGGACCGCTTGCGGCGGGTGCTGTCGCGGTCGATACGCAGGACGCGCGCGCCGGGAAAAATTCCGGTAAGCGCTTGTTCGAGACGCTGAGTACCCTGCCCAAGGCCCTTCAGATCCTGATCGCCGCAGTCGGGACACGCGCGCGGCAGGTTTTCCTCGTGTCCGCAGTAATGACACCGCAATCGCGCTGCGCGCAGATGCCACACCAGCCGCGCCGCGCAACGGCTGCACTGCGCGGCCCAGCCGCAGGCGCCGCACACCAGCGCCGGTGCAAAACCGCGGCGATTGAGGAACACGAGGCTCTGTTCGCCGCGCGCCAAGCGTTCGCGTATTGCCTGCAACAGCGGTTCCGACATCCCGTGTGTCTGTCGTGCTGCCCGGGTTTCGATCAGCCGTATTTGCGGCGGGCTGGCAGCGGGACGGGTGCCCAGATGCAGATGCCCGAAGCGCCCGCTGTGGGCGTTGTGGTAGCTCTCGAGTGCGGGCGTGGCGGAGCCCAGCACGATCGGCACGCGGCGCTGCCGCGCCATGAAAACTGCAAGATCACGCGCCGAGTAGCGCAGTCCCTCCTGTTGCTTGAAGGAAGCATCGTGCTCCTCGTCCACGATCACGAGCCCAAGTCGCGGTAGCGGCGTGAACACCGAAAGCCGCGTCCCAAGGACGACCTGCGCATCGCCCGCAAATGCCGCCAGCCAGCGTTCGCAGCGTTCGCCGTCCGACAAGCCGCTATGCAGGCTGACCAGCCTCACGCCGGGAAAGCGCTGGATAAAGCGCGTCTCCAGTTGCGGGGTGAGATTGATCTCGGGAACCATCAGCAAAGATTGCGATCCGAGCGCGATGGCCGCCTCGATCAGGCGGAAGTAGACTTCGGTCTTGCCACTGCCGGTGACGCCGTCAAGCAGCCAGGGCGAGAAAGTTCCGAAGGTCGCCGAGATCTTCTCAAACGCGTGGCGCTGCTCGCCGGTCAGTTCGGGACCCTGTTCGGACCCGGACACCGGCGTAGCCGGCACTGCAATGGCAACAGGGCGTTTCTCGACCCATCCCGCTTCCATCCATTGCTTTAGCAACGCCGGTGCCCGAACCGAAAGCGCTCGCGCCTGAACCTGTCCAAGCGCCCCCGGTACGGACAACGCTGCCTGCAAACGACGTTTCAGCGCCGCCGCAGGCGGGAAATGATCGGGAGGCAACTTGCGCCCAGCGGGGGTAAGCGCGTACTCCCATTGACGCTTCGGTCCGCTGTAGCGGGCACGTTTGATCACCGGCGGCAACGCGGAAAGCAAAGCCTGACCGAAAGGGTAATGGTAGTAATCGCTGCAGAATCGGCTCAGCGCCAGCAGATCCGGCGGCAAGGGATCGAGCGGCAGAACGCGCTCGATGGAGCGCAGGCGCGCATCGGGAACCTCGGATCGTTCGACAAGTTCCACGACGACACCAACGATCCTGCGCCTGCCGAACGGTACGACCACCAGTTGACCGGGAACCGGCGCGAGATTGCCGCCAGTGCGGTAATCGAACAGCGATTCCAGTGGGACGTCGAGAGCAACCCTTGCGATGGCCATTGAGATCGGGGACGCACAGAACCAGGCGGAAGTTTACCGGTGGCCTCTCGCGTGCTGTTTGCGATTGCGCGGCTAAATCACTTACCTGGAAAGGCTTTTTCCGAACCCGGGTCGGCTGTGGATAAATCTGTTGATTAATCCGGCCCCACGCCTCGTCTGAAAACCCGCTGAAACCCATAACAGGCGCGGGATTCGCGCTGTTGCCTTACAAATAACATTATCTTTCAGCATCTTACAAAGAGGCCTCGTGGAAAGCCTTACTGCGCCTGCGTCTTCGCAGGGGACCCCGCCGAATTGTGCATAAATAGTGGGATTCCGCAGGGTACCCCGCTTAAACCTAGTGAAATTGCGGGCTTCCAGAGTGCACCAAATCGACCAGCACGGAAACGTGCTCCGGAGGCGTGAATTGGGACACCCCGTGGCCCCAGATTGAACACGTGTCCGTTGCCAGTGCCGTATCCGGCAAGAACCTTCCCGGCTTCGCGGCGGATGACCTCCGGCGTAGACAGCAGGACGGCCGGATCGAGATTTCCTTGCAGAGCCACGCGATCGCCGATCCGGGTCCGGGCCTTGCCGATGTCTACCGTCCAGTCCAAGCCCACCGCATCGGCACCGCAGTGTGCCAGGCTGTCCAGCCATTGTCCGCCGCCTTTGGTGAAGACGATGCGCGGGACGCGCTGGCCCTCATGCTCGCGGCGCAGTTGTGCGAACACGTTTTCGATATAGCGCAGCGAAAATTCGTGAAAAGCCTCTCCGGAAAGCACCCCGCCCCAAGTGTCGAACACCATAATCGCCTGGGCGCCCGATTCGATCTGGGCGTTCAGGTAGGCCGCGACCGAGCGCGAGTTGATCTCGAGCACGTGATGGAGCAAGTCCGGACGCTGGTAGAGCATGCGCTTGGTTTCATGAAAATCGGACCCGCTGCGCCCCTCGATCATGTAGCAGGCCAGCGTGAACGGACTGCCGGAGAAGCCGATCAGCGGGACTTCACCGGCGAGCGCCTTGCGGACTTGCGAAACCGCATCCAGCACATAGCGCAAGTGCGCACCGGGATCGGGAACCGTGAGATTGCGGATTTCCCACTCGTCGCGAAGCGGCCTCTCGAATCGCGGCCCTTCGCCCTCTGCAAAGGACAGCCCCAGTCCCATCGCATCCGGGATAGTAAGGATATCGGAGAACAGGATCGCGGCGTCGAGGGGAAAGCGCGCCAGTGGTTGCAGCGTAACCTCGGTGGCAAGGTCCGGGTTCTTGCACAGATCGAGAAAACTGCCCGCACGCGCCCTGGTCTGGTTGTACTCGGGAAGATAGCGGCCGGCCTGACGCATGATCCAGATCGGCGTATACGGGGTCGGCTCGCGCAGCAACGCGCGGATAAACGTATCGTTCTTCAGCATCAGGATTGAGGATTGAGGATTGAGGATCTAGGATTGAGAAAGCTGCACGATTTCCCGCTCAATCCTAAATCCTGATAGCTCAATCATGCTTTTCAGCGCGGCAAATCTGAAGAACCCATCAGGAATTCATCGACTGCGCGGGCACACTGGCGCCCTTCGCGGATCGCCCACACCACCAGCGACTGGCCGCGACGAATGTCACCCGCGGCAAACAACTTCGGTACCGAAGTCGCGTAGGCGTTCGGGCCCTCCGTATCGGCCTTGACGTTGCTACGCGCGTCTCTTTCGACGCCGAATTCGTCGAGCATCGACTGCAGGGGCGAAACGAAACCCATCGCCAGCAGCACCAGATCGGCAGGCATATCGAACTGCGAGCCCGGTACCTCATGCGGCTTGCCGTCTTTCCATTCCAGCCGAATTGCCCTCAGGGCGGTAATACGATTGTTGCTTCCAATAAATCCCTTGGTCGCGACCGACCAGTCGCGGTTCACGCCCTCTTCGTGCGAGGAAGAGGTGCGCAGCCGCGTCGGCCAGAACGGCCACACCGGATTGCGTTCGACATCGGGAGGCATCGGCAGCAGCTCGAACTGCGTCACGGAGCGCGCGCCGTGGCGGTTGGACGTGCCGACGCAGTCCGAGCCGGTGTCGCCGCCGCCGATTATGACGACATGCTTGTTGGTCGCCCACAGCTCGGGGACCGTCGAGTCGCCGGCGACGCGCTTGTTCTGCAGCGGCAGGAACTCCATCGCGAAATGAACGCCGTCGAGGCTGCGACCCGGGATCGGCAGGTCGCGCGGCTGCTCCGCGCCGCCGGCAAGCACCACGGCATCGAACTCGGCCATCAGCTTCTCGGGTGCGATGCCTTCGCGCGCGTCGCTCACGACGCCCTTGCCGGGCGGCTGCACGCCGACGAATACCCTGGCGCGGAACTTGACGCCCTCAGCGTGCATCTGGTCGAGGCGCCGGTCGATCACGCTCTTTTCGAGCTTGAAGTCGGGGATGCCGTAGCGCAGCAGCCCGCCGATGCGGTCGCTCTTCTCGAATACCGTGACCTCGTGCCCGGCGCGCGCGAGCTGCTGCGCGCAAGCGAGCCCCGCGCCGCCCGAGCCGACCACCGCGATTTTTTTGCCGGTCTTGTGCGCCGCCGGTTGCGGCCGCACCCAGCCTTCTTCCCACGCTTTGTCGATGATCGCGTGCTCGATTGACTTGATGCTGACGGCATCGGCATTGATGCGCAGCACGCAGGCTTCCTCGCACGGGGCGGGGCAGATGCGGCCGGTAAACTCCGGGAAGTTGTTGGTCGAGTGCAGCACCTCGATCGCGTTCTTCCAGTCCTGGCGATAAATCAGGTCGTTCCATTCCGGAATGATGTTGTTGACCGGACAGCCCGACATGCAGAACGGAATGCCGCAATCCATGCAGCGCGCACCCTGAATCGCGGCCGCCTCGTCCGTCAGGCGTGCATAGAACTCGCGGTAGTGCTTCTTGCGGGCCTCTTTGGGCTCGTGCGGCTCCTCGAGGCGAGGGTACTCCATGAAACCGGTGATCTTCCCCATTCTTCAGTCCCTTGCATCCCTACAACAGAGACACAGAGGCGCCGGGAGAACACAGGAGTCTGTGTTCTCTGCGCATCTGCGGTGAGTTCTTACGCTGCCAGCTTGCGGCGTTTGGCCGCCATTTCGCCCAGCGCGCGGCGATACTCGGAAGGAAACACCTTGACGAACTTGGGGCGGTAAGCTGCCCAGTTAGAAAGTATTTCCCTGGCGCGTGCACTCGCGGTATAGCCGGCATGCTTTTCGATCGCGCCCTTGAGAATCGCTTCGTCAGCCCAATTCATGTGCCACAAATCCTGCGGCACCTTGGCCTCCTGCTCGGCTTCGGATAACACCGGCTCGAGCTGCACCATCGACTGGTTGCAGCGGATCTTGAAACTGCCGTCCTCGTCCAGCACGTAAGCGATGCCGCCCGACATGCCGGCAGCGAAGTTGCGCCCGGTCGTGCCGAGCACGACTACCGTGCCGCCGGTCATGTATTCGCAGCCATGGTCGCCGACGCCCTCGACCACGGCGTGCGCGCCCGAGTTCCTGACGGCGAAGCGCTCGCCAGCGACGCCGCGGAAGTAAGCTTCTCCGGCGATTGCGCCATACAGAACCACATTGCCGGTGATGATGTTCTCGGTCGGGTCGCCGCGGAACTTGGGCGAGGGCTGCACCGAAATGCGGCCGCCCGATAGTCCCTTGCCGCAGTAGTCGTTGGTGTCGCCGATCAGATCCAGGGTGACGCCCTTCGCCAGGAACGCGCCAAAGCTCTGCCCCGCGGAGCCCGCGAACCGGATGTGTATGGTGTCGTCCGGCAAGCCTTCATGGCCATAACGCTTGGCGATTTCGCCCGAAAGCATGGTGCCGACAGTGCGATTAATATTGCGGATGGGCATCTCGATCGTGACCTTCTCGCCGCGTTCCAGCGCCGGCTTCGCCAGCTCGATCAAGCGGTGGTCTAGCGCCTTTTTCAGTCCATGGTCCTGCTTTTCCCTGTTATAGCGCGCGACATCGGCCGGCATCTGCGGCATGTAGAATATCTTCGAAAAGTCGAGCCCCCTCGCCTTCCAGTGCTCGACACCCTTCTTCGTGTCCAGCAGGTCGGTGCGGCCGATGAGATCGTTGAATTTCCGGATGCCAAGCTTCGCCATCAGCTCGCGCGCCTCTTCGGCGACGAAGAAGAAGTAATTGATCACGTGCTCCGGCTTGCCTTCGAACTTCCCACGCAGCACCGGGTCCTGCGTCGCTACCCCCACCGGACAGGTGTTGAGGTGGCATTTGCGCATCATGATGCAGCCCTCGACCACCAGTGGCGCTGTGGAGAAGCCGAATCCGTCCGCTCCGAGGATGGCGCCGACCACCACATCGCGGCCAGTCTTCAACTGGCCGTCCACTTGAACCTCGATGCGGCCGCGCAGGCGATTGAGCACCAGCGTCTGCTGGGTCTCGGCGAGTCCGAGCTCCCACGGGGTGCCCGCGTGCATGATCGACGACCAGGGGGAGGCGCCGGTGCCACCGTCGTGGCCGGCAATGGTGACGTGATCGGCCTTCGCCTTGGACACGCCCGCGGCCACGGTGCCGACCCCCACTTCGGACACGAGTTTTACGCTGATCGCAGCATCGGGGTTGGCGTTTTTCAGGTCGTGGATGAGCTGCGCGATGTCTTCGATGGAGTAGATGTCGTGGTGCGGCGGCGGCGAGATCAGCTCGACTCCTGCCGTCGCGTAGCGCAGCTCGGCGATGTACGCGGACACTTTGCGGCCTGGCAGCTGCCCGCCCTCGCCGGGTTTCGCCCCCTGTGCGATCTTGATCTGCAGCATCTCGGCAGACACCAGATACTCAGCGGTGACGCCAAAGCGCCCAGAGGCAACCTGTTTGATCTTCGACTTGAGGGATTCCCCCGCAACCAACGGTATGTCGACTTCCACGCGCTCGCGGCCCAGGCGGGACGCCAGTGTCTCGCCCGCCTTAACCGCGGGATATCGGCGCGGATCCTCGCCGCCTTCGCCAGTGTTGGATTTGCCGCCGATGCGGTTCATGGCGATGGCAAGCGTGGTGTGCGCCTCCGTGGAAATCGAGCCCAGCGACATGGCACCGGTGGCGAAGCGCTTGACGATTTCCGCCGCGGACTCGACCTCCTCGATCGGAACCGGCGCGCACTGGTCGAACTTGAACTCGAACAGCCCGCGTAACGTCATGTGACGCTTCGACTGGTCGTTGACGATCTGCGCGTACTCCTTGTAGGTCGTATAGGTGTTGCTGCGCGTGGACTGCTGGAGCTTTGCGATCGCGTCCGGCGTCCACATGTGCTCTTCGCCGCGCACGCGCCAAGCGTACTCGCCGCCCGCATCCAGCGCGTTAGCCAGCAGCGGGTCGTCGCCGAACGCGGCGCGATGCTGCCGTATCGCCTCCTCGGCAACCTCGAACACGCCGATTCCCTCAACGCTGGAAGTGGTGCCGGTGAAATACTTGTCCACCAGGACTTTCGCCAGGCCCACCGCCTCGTAAATCTGCGCGCCGGTATAGGACATGTATGTGGAGATGCCCATCTTCGACATGACTTTCATCAGGCCCTTGCCAATTGCCTTGACGTAGTTGGCGACTCCCTTCTCGCCGCGGTAGTCGTCCGGGATCGATTTGTCTGCATGGAGGATGGTCTCCATCGCCAGGCAGGGGTGCACCGCTTCGGCGCCGTAACCCGCGAGCAGCGCGACGTGATGCACCTCGCGCGCGGAACCGGTTTCCACCACCAGGCCGGCGGAGGTGCGCAAGCCCTTGCCAACCAGGTGCTGGTGAATTGCAGACAAAGCCAGCAGCGCCGGGATTGCGACATGCGTTGCGTCCAGTTTGCGATCCGACACGATCAGGATGTTGTAGCCGGAGCGAACCGCATCCTCGGCCTGCGCGCACAGGCTGGCCAGCCTTGCTTCAATCGCCTGGTTGCCCCAGGCGACCGGGTAGGTGATGTCGATCTCGAAGGACTTGAACTTGCCGCCGGTGTAGTAATCGATGTGCCGGATGGTCTCCATCTGGTTGAAGTCCAGCACCGGCTGGCTGACCTCGAGGCGCATCGGCGGATGCGAGTCGTCGATGCCGAGCAGGTTGGGCTTGGGTCCGATGAAGGAGACGAGCGAGGTCACGAGCTCCTCGCGGATCGGGTCGATCGGCGGGTTGGTGACCTGGGCGAACAACTGCTTGAAATAGTGGTAGAGCGTCTTGTTCTTGTGGGACAGCACCGCGAGCGGCAAGTCGTTGCCCATCGAGCCGATCGCCTCTTCTCCGTGCTGTGCCATCGGACTGAGGATGAACTTCAGGTCTTCCTGGGTGTAGCCGAAGGCCTGCTGGCGGTCGAGGAGCTTGTCGGTGTCCGGTGTCGGCACCTCGTGCGGCGTCGGAATGTCTTCCAGCCGGATCTGCGTGCGGTCGAGCCAGTCCTGGTAGGGGCGCTGTTCGGCCAAATCGCGCTTCAATTCGTCGTCGGAGACGATGCGGCCGTGCTCGATGTCGACCAG
>JANOGP010000115.1:0-14921 GCA_031406075.1 Betaproteobacteria bacterium | reverse complement strand
CGTTTGGCCGCGCTAGGAGCTCGACGCCATGGACATACTCGGCAATCTCGTCATCGGCTTCGGCGCCGCGCTGTCGCCATCCAACCTCATGTTCTGCCTGATCGGCGTATTGCTCGGCACGCTGATCGGGGTGCTGCCCGGGATCGGACCGGTCGCCACCATCGCGATGCTGCTTCCGGTCACGTTCAGCCTGCCGCCGCTGAGTGCGCTCATCATGCTCGCCGGCATCTATTACGGCGCGCAGTACGGCGGATCGACCACTGCGATTCTGGTGAATCTGCCCGGGGAGGCCTCGTCAGTGGTGACCTGCCTGGATGGATACGCAATGGCGCGCCAGGGCCGCGCCGGTCCTGCGCTCACGATCGCCGCGCTCGGTTCATTCTTCGCCGGAACGGTGGCAACACTGATCCTGGTAATGTTTGCCCCGCCTCTTGCCGAGGTTGCGTTTAAATTCGGCCCGGCCGAATATTTCTCGCTTATGGTGCTGGGTCTGACTGCCGCGATCGTGCTGGCGCGCGGCTCACTCATCAATGCCGTCGCCATGATCCTCCTCGGCCTGCTGCTGGGGCTCATCGGGGCCGACACCAACACTGGCCAGTTCCGCTTTACTTTCGGCCTGCCGCAACTGGCCGACGGCATCGGATTCGTGGTGGTTGCGATGGGGATGTTCGGTTTTTCCGAGATCATCGCCAATATCGAGCGACGCGCCAAGCGCGAAGTTGTGATGGCGGAAATCACCAGCCTGTTTCCGACGCGCGATGATCTGAAAGCTTCGTGGAAAGCCGTGTTGCGAGGCACTGGAATCGGGGCGCTGCTGGGAATCCTGCCGGGCGGCGGCGCCACGCTCGGTTCATTCGCCGCCTATACGCTGGAGAAGAAAGTGGCCAGGGATCCTTCTCGCTTCGGGAAAGGCGCGATCGAGGGTGTGGCCGGACCGGAATCGGCGAACAACGCCGCAGCGCAAACGTCCTTCATTCCATTGCTGACACTGGGCATTCCGGCAAACGCTGTGATGGCCCTAATGGTCGGCGCAATGACCATCCACGGCATTACGCCCGGCCCACAGGTAATGACCGAGCGTCCGGAACTTTTCTGGGGAATGATCGCCAGCATGTGGATCGGCAATCTGCTGCTGGTGGTGTTGAATCTTCCGCTGATTGGAATCTGGGTGAAGCTGCTTTCGGTACCGTATCGAATCCTTTATCCGGCCATCCTGTTGTTCTCCTGTATCGGCGTGTACAGCCTGAACAACAGCGCGATCGATGTCGCATTGGCATTGGGATTCGGATTCCTCGGGTATCTGTTCATCAAGCTCGACTGCGAACCTGCGCCGCTGCTTCTCGGATTCGTGCTCGGACCGATGATGGAGGAAAATCTGCGCCGGGCGTTGTTGCTATCCCGCGGCGACCCCACCGTGTTCGTGACGCGTCCGCTGAGTCTGGTGCTGCTGGTGATCGCGGCGGTGCTGCTGGTCATCGTGGTGGTGCCGGCGGTGCGTAAAAAACGCGAAGAAGCCTTCCAGGAATAGGTCGCGGCTTTGCTCTTCGCGCCGTCGGGTACCTCGCAACAGATTATCGAGCGCCTGAACCGGGAGGCCGACAAGGCGCTGGCAGACGCACGGAACCGCCGGAGGCTGACCGATCAGGGTATCGAGCCGGCAGGCGGCACACCTGGCCGGTTCGCGCAATTAATGCGCGCCGAACTGGTGAAATGGGGCAAGATCGTCAGGGAATCCGGCGCGTGCGTGGAAAAGGTTTTCCTAGCGACCGGCCTTAAGAGCCTGCTCGCGAATCGCAGTGAGGCTGGAACGCGTGGTGATGGCTTCCGGGTCGATTCGCAGTTCCAGCAACGCCGGTTTGCCCGTGGCCACGGCCCGCTCGAATGCGGGCCCGAAGTCCGCCGTTCTGATCACCGTCTCTCCATGCAAACCATAGGCACGCGCCAGTGCCGCAAAGTCCGGATTGTCGAGCGCGGTTGCGTACACGCGCGCCGGATACTCGCGTTCCTGATGCATGCGGATGGTGCCGTACATGCCGTTGTTGATCACGACGAACACGACCGGCAGCCGATATTGCGCCGCAGTCGCCAGTTCCTGCCCGTTCATCAAAAAGCAGCCGTCACCGGAAAAACTCACCACCATGCGGTCGGGGTGCACCACTTTGGCGGCGATACCTGATGGGACACCGTAACCCATCGCCCCGTTTGTGGGGCCGAGCTGGGTACGGAAACCGGTGTACTGATAGAAACGCTGCACCCATCCGGCGTAATTGCCGGCGCCGTTGGTGACGATGGCGTTTTCCGGCAGGCGACCGCGCAGGAAGGTCATCACCTCTCCCAAATCAAGATCGCCGGACATCGGGCCGGGCTTGAGGTTCTTCATGTAATCCTCGCGGGCCCGATGGGTCCAATCCCGCCACGGCGAGGAATCCACGGATGGAAGGTTTGCTGCTGCCTGGGCGAATTCCGCCATCCCAGAATTGATCATCAGATCGGCCTGGTAAACCCGGCCCAATTCTTCGTTGCCCGGATGCACATGCACGAGGCGTTGCAGCGGACGCGGAATCGGGAACAGCGTGTATCCCCCGGTGGTCATCTCGCCAAGCCGCGGGCCGATTGCAAGTATCAAATCAGCACCGCGAATGCGCTCACCGAGCAATGGATTGATGCCGATGCCCACTTCTCCGAAGTAGTTTGGATGCCGGTTGTCGAGCAGGTCCTGCCTGCGGAAACTGCACCCTGAAGGCAGGTTGTTGGCTTCGATGAAGGCGCGAATGTCGCTGCAAGCCTGTGCCGACCAGTCGCCGCCACCGAGAATGACCATCGGTTTATGCGCCTGCGCCAGCATGTCGCGCAACCGGTCCATGTCGGCCACGCCGGGATGCGGCTTGACCCTCTTGTAAGGTTTGGCATCCGCGACCACCGCCTTGCTCGCCAGCATGTCTTCAGGCAGCGCCAGCACCACCGGACCGGGGCGCCCCGACACTGCGATGTGAAATGCATGACTGACCATTTCAGGAATCCGATCGGCGCGATCGATCTGCGCAACCCATTTGGCCATTTGCCCGAACATGCGCCGGTAGTCCATTTCCTGAAACGCCTCGCGCTCGACCACGTCGCCGCCGACCTGGCCGATGAACAGGATCATCGGGGTCGAATCCTGGAACGCGGTGTGCACGCCGATGCTGGCGTTAGTGGCCCCAGGCCCGCGGGTGACGAAGCAGATCCCGGGTTTCCCGGTGAGCTTGCCGTAGGCCTCGGCCATGAACGCGGCACCACCTTCCTGACGGCACACGATAAGGCGCACGCGCTCGCGCGCCTCAAAGAGCGCATCCAGCACCGCCAGATAACTCTCGCCCGGAACACAGAATGCGGTGTCGGTTCCGTGAAGCTGCAACTGGTCTACCAGAATTTGGCCGCCGTTCCGGAATGGCATGCTCTCGTTCATCGCATCCGTCCGCGTAGTCTGAGCGCCGGATTATACCCAAGGCATCCGCATATCCAGATCCACAATTCGAGCCGCGTGCCGGCGTGATCGATTTGGATATAATGGGCCGGATTTCAAAGTATTACGCAGACCGTTCGCACTTGACGGCCGGGCGATGCACAGATAACAACAGGGAGGTCACAACTCATGGTCTGGTCCCAGGTTTACGATCCGCTGGACAATGCCGTGCTCAGCACGGTAGTCGCTGCCATCCCAATCTTGGTGCTGCTCGGCGGGCTTGCGTTCCTGCGTCTCTCGGCGCACGTGGCCGCGCTGCTCGGGCTGGCATCGGCGTTGATCATCGCGATTTTTGTCTACGGCATGCCGGCACAGATGGCCGGCGCTTCGGCGATGTACGGCGCGTTCTTCGGCCTGCTGCCTATCGGCTGGATCGTGCTGAACATCATTTTTCTTTACCAGCTCACCAAGGACAAAGGCTACTTCAAGATTCTGCAGGAAAGCATCGCCGGCGTCACCGAAGACCGGCGACTGCAACTGCTGCTGATCGCGTTTGCCTTCGGCGCCTTCTTTGAAGGCGCCGCCGGGTTTGGCACGCCGGTGGCGGTAACCGGGGCGATTCTCATCGGCCTGGGCTTCTCGCCGCTGGCGGCTTCGGGGCTTTCTCTGATCGCCAACACCGCGCCGGTTGCCTACGGCGCGCTGGGCACGCCGATCATCGCGCTGGCCGCGGTCACGGGACTCGATCTGTTTCAGTTGTCCGCCATGGTCGGACGCCAGCTACCCTTCTTTTCGTTACTGGTGCCATTCTGGCTGGTGTGGGCCTTCGCCGGCTGGCGCGGCATGAAGGAAATCTGGCCGGCGATTCTGGTGACCGGCGTGAGCTTCGCCATTCCGCAGTTCCTGATCTCGAATTACCACGGCCCATGGCTGGTGGATATCGGCGCGGCGATCGTGTCCATGGCCTGCCTGACGGCTTTTCTAAGAATCTGGAAGCCGAAGACCGTGTGGAAGACAACCGCGCTCAAGGGTCACGAGAAGGACAGCGGCACCGTGGAGAACGGCGCCGGCAACATGCAACCGGTCAGGCATGACCGTGCCACCGTGGTGAGGGCCTGGGTACCGTGGATCGTGCTGTCGGTCTTCGTGTTCCTGTGGGGCGTGCCTCAGGTCAGGGGGTTCCTCAATGGCAGTTACACGGTCACCAAGGTCGAGCAGACCGCAACCGGTCCGGTGAAAACCGAGCAGAAGAAAGTTTATCCGTGGGACGGGGTCACCAAACTCGACTTTAAAGTGACCGGCCTGAATGAGCTGGTGGAAAAAGTGCCGCCGGTCGTTGCCAAAGCGCATACCGAGAAGGCCGTGTACAGCTTGAACTGGCTGTCCGCAACCGGCTCCGGGATTCTACTGGCTGCACTGCTCGCAGGCCTTTACATGCGCTACTCGTTCGCCGAACTGCTGCGCAAATACTGGGAGACGCTGAAGCTGGTGAAATTCTCGCTGCTGACCATCGCGGCGATGCTGGCCCTGGGATTCACCACCCGGTACTCCGGCACCGATGTCACGCTCGGACTGGCGTTCGCCCACACCGGGGCGATGTATCCATTCTTCGGCACCATGCTCGGCTGGCTCGGGGTGGCGCTCACCGGCTCCGATACCGCGTCCAACGTGCTGTTCGGCGGATTACAGAAAGTCACTGCGGAGCAGTTGGGACTCAACCCGAACCTGATGGCCTCGGCAAACAGCTCCGGCGGTGTGATGGGCAAGATGATTGACGCGCAGTCCATCGTCGTGGCTTCCACCGCGACCCGATGGTACGGCCATGAGGGCGACATTCTGCGCTACGTTTTCTTCCACAGCCTGGTACTGGCAATGCTGGTTGGCGGCCTGGTGATGCTGCAGGCCTACGTCTACCCGTTCACGCTGCTGCAGATCTTTCCCGCGACTCCGTAAATAGGCCGGCAAGACGAAAAACAAAAAGCCCACCGCATGCGGTGGGCTTTATTTTCGTCCGTTGAACCCTGCTAACCGGCGGCCTTTGCCTCTTCGGCAACCGCCTTCATCGACAGCCGCAGCCGTCCCTTCTCATCGGCCTCGAGCACCTTGACCCTCACCGCTTGGCCTTCCTTGAGGTGATCGGCAACGCTGTTGACCCGCTCATTGGCAATTTGCGAAATGTGCAGCAGCCCATCCTTGCCGGGCAGCACGCTGACGATCGCGCCGAAATCCAGGAGCTTGAGCACGGTGCCGTCATAGATGCGGCCGACTTCGACTTCCGCGGTGATCTCCTCGATACGGCGTCTGGCCGCCTCGCCGCCTTCCGAAGAAACGCAGGCGATGGTCACGGTGCCGTCGTCGTTGATGTCGATGGTCGTGCCCGTTTCTTCGGTGATGGCGCGGATGACCGCACCGCCCTTTCCGATCACGTCCCGGATTTTCTCCGTTTTGATCTTGATAGTGATCATGCGTGGCGCGTAAGCAGACAGTTCCGAGCGCGGCGTTGCCAGCGACTCCCGCATCAAGCCGAGAATGTGCATCCGCCCTTCGCGCGCCTGCAGCAGCGCGACGTGCATGATTTCCTTGGTGATGCCCTGAATCTTGATATCCATCTGCAGCGCGGTAATACCCGATTCGGTGCCGGCGACCTTGAAATCCATGTCGCCGAGATGGTCCTCGTCACCGAGGATGTCGGTCAGCACCGCGAATCGGTTGCCATCCTTGATCAGACCCATTGCGATGCCGGCAACGTGCGCCTTGAGCGGCACCCCGGCATCCATCAGCGCCAGACATCCTCCGCAAACCGATGCCATGGAACTCGACCCGTTGGATTCCGTAATCTCGGATACCACCCGCATTGAATAGGCGAACTCCTCGGGAGCCGGCAGTACCGCCAGCAGCGCGCGCTTGGCAAGCCGTCCATGCCCGATTTCGCGCCGTTTAGGCGTGCCGACACGGCCGGCTTCTCCGGTCGCGTAAGGAGGCATGTTGTAGTGAAGCATGAACCGCTCGCGGTACTCGCCTTGCAGCGCGTCCATGATCTGCTCGTCTCGTGCCGTGCCCAGTGTGGCCACCGCCAGAGCCTGCGTTTCGCCTCGCGTGAACAGTGCGGAACCATGAGTGCGCGGCAGTACGCCGGTGCGAATGGTGACTGGCCGCACGGTGCGCGTGTCGCGCCCGTCGATGCGCGGCTCGCCATTGAGAATCTGACTACGCACGATTTTCGACTCGATATCGCTGAAAATCGACTTCACCAGGTTGAGGTGCCCAGTGTCCGAGCCTTCAGGCGCCATTTCGGTCAGGACCGCAGCGCGGATCTGCTCTATCTTCTCGCCGCGCGCCTGTTTCTGCCGCAGGCCATATGCCTCACGCAATTGCTCCTCGGCAAGCTGGGCGATGCGATCGGTGATGCCGCTGTCCCTCTGAGGGGGTGCCCAATCCCACAACGGCTTGCCGGTTTCGTCGGCAAGTTCGTTGATCGTGTCGATCACCGCCTGCATTTGCTGGTGGCCATACACAACAGCGCCCAGCATCACGTCTTCGGAAAGTTCCATCGCCTCGGACTCGACCATCAGCACCGCCTGTTTGGTGCCGGCCACGACCAGGTTCAGCTGCGAGGATTTCAGTTCGGTTGCCGTCGGGTTGAGTACGTATTCGCCGTTGAGATAGCCAACCCTGGCCGCGCCAATGGGCCCGTCGAAAGGAATACCCGAGATCGCCAGCGCCGCGGAAGCGCCAATCATCGCCGCGATGTCGGAGTCCACCTCATTGTTCGAGGAAACGACGGTGGCAATGACCTGAATTTCGTTGAAGAAGCCCTCCGGGAATAGTGGACGGATGGGACGGTCGATCAGCCGGCAGGTGAGGATTTCCTTTTCCGACGGTCTGCCCTCGCGCTTGAAGAATCCGCCCGGGATCTTGCCTGCAGCGTAGGTTCGCTCCTGATAATCCACGGTCAGCGGGAAAAAATCCTGTCCCGGCTTGGCCTCTTTTTTGCCAACGACGGTGACGAGCACCACGGTGTCGTCCATGTTTACCATGACCGCGCCGTGTGCCTGGCGTGCAACTTCGCCGGTTTCGAGCGTCAGCGTGTGGCGCCCGTAGTTGATGGTTTTCCTGATTACGTTCAAGAGGGTTACCTCTGATGCTGGATCGCGAAGGAGCGGGGACCGCTCCTTGACGCGGATGGTTGCTTCGGGAATTCCGGTCGGCGCATCGCCGCCGGTCCGGATTACGGGAGATGCTTAATACTTGCCCGGAGTGACCGAAGAAGATGAATTCTTTACTTGCGAAGCCCGAGGCGATCGAGCAACGAACGATACCGGCCGCCGTCTTCCTGGCGCAGGTAGTCCAGCAACTTGCGGCGGCGGCTCACCATTCTGAGCAGCCCGCGGCGGGAATGATGGTCTTTTACGTGGGCCTTGAAATGATCGGTCAGGTCGTTGATGCGCGCGGTAAGCAGCGCGACCTGCACTTCCGGGGAGCCGGTGTCGGCCTTGGCCCGCTGATGTTCCTGCAGAATCTGAGCCTTTTGGCCCGTCGTTATCGCCATTACTCTGTCTCCGAAAGAAAGGCCGACATTCTACCCGCGGAATTCCGGGTTTCCAAGCGTTTCTAGGGTGTTAATCGCACATTTGCCGTCATTTCCGGCACCACCGATGCAATGGCCAGCATGCGTTTCGGGGCGACAGCACCGTCTGACCGGCTTTCGCCAACTCCCAGAAAGCTTCCCGTGGGGCCATATAACCTGACAGGACCTTGCTGTGCGACCTCAACGGTAAGCCGCACCCCGAGGCCCGTGCTGACCCGTTTCGCTTGCGCACTGTCGAGGCACAATGCCGGATATGCGCTGACCAGCAGATCGACGGGCAGTAGCCGGGAAGCCGCAACCAGGGGTCCAAGCTTTTCAAGATCCTCGAGCCCGATTGCAGCGCCTACGTCCAGATCCGCGATCCGGGTCCGGCGCAACGCCGACAAGTACCCGCCGCAACCCAGGGCTTCGCCCATATCCTGCGCCAATACCCGGATGTAGGTTCCCTTGCTGCAGGTGACTTTGATGGACAAGTAATGGTTTTTTAAATCAATTAGTTCAAGGTTCTTTATAAGAACGTTTCTCACGGTTCGGTCGACCTCGATTCCTGCCCTGGCATATGCATACAACGGTCGCCCGTTCTTCTTCAGCGCGCTGTGCATCGGCGGCACTTGGAGGATCGGCCCCGTGAAAGCGCGAACGACGTCTTGCAATTTCTCGTCGTCGAAATCCGGCACGCTGATCTCCTGGATCGCGCCTTCGGCATCGCCGGTCGAACTGACAAATCCCAAGCGGATCACCGCCTCGTAAGTCTTGTCCGCATCGAGCAGAGTGTGGGAAAACTTGGTGGCCTCGCCAAGGCAGATTGGCAGCAGGCCGGTGGCTAGCGGGTCGAGCGTTCCGGTATGTCCGGCCTTAATCCCGCCAAACAGGCGCCGCACGCATTGCAAAGCGGCGTTGGAAGTCGGGCCGGCAGGCTTGTCGAGGAGCAAAACGCCATGAATCATGGGGCGGAGACTGGCGTCGGGACATTCGGACTTCGCCAAGATCATCAGCGCGGTTCTTTGCCAGGCTTCACCAATGGCTGAGAGGCCACAGCCTCATCGATCAACTTCGACAGGCGCACGCCGCGTTCGACCGATTCATCGTGGACAAAATGAAGTTCGGGAACGATGCGGAGCTTGAGGCCGCCGGCAAGTTGGGAGCGCAGGAACCCTGATGCGTGCTGCAGGCCCTGTTGTGTCTGCGAAACGATCTCCGCGTCACCCAGAGTCGTGAAGAAAACCTTTGCGTGCCGGTAATCGTTGCTGACCTCGACGCCGGTAAGCGTAATCATGCCCACCCGGGGGTCCTTGAGTTCCATGCGGATCAAGTCCGCCAGGTCCCGCTGGATCTGGTCCGCTAAACGCCCAACTCTGGAAGGGTCCTTCGCCATGTCCTGTCCAATGGAAATACCGGACCGACCGGAATCGGCGCAGTGAAGCGCGGATGCAAGGGACGTACTCTACAGCGTACGCGCGATTTCGACGACTTCGTAAACTTCGAGCTGGTCACCCACCTTGATATCGACGAAATTCTTTACCGACAGACCGCACTCGAAACCGCCTTTGACCTCGCGAACATCGTCCTTGAAACGCTTGAGGGAATCGAGTTCACCGGAATGGATGACCACGTTGTCCCGCAGTACCCGCACCAGCGACCCGCGACGCACCACGCCTTCAAGCACGTAACAGCCTGCCACTGTGCCGACTTTTGAAATCTTGAACACCTGGCGGATTTCCACCATGCCAATGCTGCTTTCCTTCCTGTCCGGCGTAAGCATTCCGGACAGTGCCGCCTTGATTTCGTCGACCGCTTCGTAAATCACGTTGTAGTAGCGCAATTCGATGCCATGCGCCGCAACCAGTTTTCTTGCCATCGAGTCTGCGCGCGCATTGAATCCGATGATCACCGCATTCGATGCCAGAGCCAGGTTGACGTCTGATTCGGTAATCGCGCCGACGCCGGCGTGGACGATGTTAACCTTTACCTCCTCGGTGGAAAGTTTCGTCAGCGCGTGGGCCAGCGCCTCGTAGGAACCCTGTACGTCGGCTTTGATGATCAGCGAGAGAGTCTTCACCTGCCCCGCGGTCATCTGGTCGAACATGCCGTCGAGTTTGGCGATCTGCTGTTTCGCCAGTTTGACCTCGCGAAACTTCCCTTGCCGGAACAGCGCGATCTCGCGAGCTTTGCGCTCGTCGCCCAGTACCACCATCTCTGCGCCGGCGATCGGCACGTCGGACAGGCCCTGGACTTCTACCGGGATGGACGGCCCGGCTTCCGGAACCGGATGCGCGGCCTCGTCCAGCATGGCGCGGATGCGCCCGAACACTGCGCCGGCCAGAACCACATCGCCGCGCTTGAGTGTTCCGGACTGGACCAGAATGGTGGCGACCGGACCACGACCCTTGTCGATGCGCGACTCGATCACCACTCCGTGCGCCGGAACGTTCCTGGGCGCCCTGAGTTCGAGAATTTCGGCCTGAAGCAGAATGCGCTCGAGCAACTCATCGATGCCTTTGCCGGTTTTTGCCGAGACGTCCTGGAACATCGTGTCGCCACCCCACTCTTCGGGAACGACTTGCTCTCCGGCGAGCTCCTGGCGGATTTTTTCCGGATTGGCTTCGGGCTTGTCGATCTTGTTGATCGCTACCACCAAAGGCACCTTGGCGGCCTTCGCGTGGTGTATCGCCTCGATTGTCTGCGGCATCACGCCATCGTCCGCGGCGACCACCAGAACGACCAGATCGGTCACTTTGGCCCCGCGGGCACGCATTGCCGTGAACGCTTCATGGCCGGGCGTATCGAGAAAAGTGATCATTCCGCGCGGCGTGTTCACATGGTAAGCGCCGATGTGCTGGGTGATGCCGCCGGCTTCGCCGCTGGCCACGCGGGTGCGGCGAATGTAGTCCAGTAAGGACGTCTTGCCATGGTCCACGTGGCCCATGACAGTAACGACCGGTGCGCGCGGTTCCGCTACTACATCATGCTTTTCCGCCTCCTCGGAAAGGAATGACTCCGGATCATCAAGCTTGGCGCGCTTGGCGATGTGGCCCATCTCATCCACCACGATCATTGCCGTGTCCTGGTCGACCACCTGATTGATCGTCACCATGCTTCCGAGCTTCATCAATACTTTTATGACTTCGGCGGCTTTCACCGACATCTTTTGAGCCAGTGCTGCGACGGTAATGGTCTCCGGAATCAGCACCTCGCGCACGACGGGTTCAGTTGGCGCGTTGAATGACTGGTCGGTGGCGACCACCTCGCTCTTGTGCCTGGTTCCACGGCCCATGCGGGCATGCCAACCCTGTCCGCCCCGGGAATCGTCGCCGCGAGTCTTAAGTCCCCGGCGCCTGGCGGACTCGTCCTTCCAGGCTGTATCGGATTTCTTGGGGGTTTTGGGTTTGGCCGGCTTTTCTCCCGGCTTCGTGGCGGGCTTGTGCAGAGTGCCTTCGGAAGTCGGTTTTTTCGCAGCCGGTCCTTCAGCGGGTTGCGGAGCCTCCGCAACGACGGACTTCTCGGATTCCGCCACGGCGGTCGCCACTGCGTCCTTGGCTGTCTTGCGCTTGCGCTGTTGTTTCTGGGCCGCTTCCGCGCTCTGCCTGGCAATCAGCTCTGCCTGTTTGCGCGCCTCTTCCTCCCGCAATACTGTCTGTTCCGCATCGATCGCGGCAGGAGCGGCAGGAGCGGCAGGAGCGGCGGTATCGGCAACGGGCGCGGGCGCCTCTGCACCCGCGGTATCACGCTTGACCAGAACACGTTTTTTCTTGACTTCGACCTGGATCGTTCGCGCTTTGCCGGTACTGTCGGCTTTCTTGATTTCCGTCGTCTGGCGCCGCGTAAGCGTGATCTTGTTCTTGCTGTCCTTTGCCCCATGAACGCGTCGCAGGTAATCAAGGAGCTGAGTCTTGTCCAACTCCGTGAGCACGGTATCTTCGGCAAGCGCCTTGCCTACTCCCGCCGCCTGCAGTTGCTCAAGTAGCAACGCCGAAGGGAGTCCAAGTTCCTTGGCAAATTGAGAGACGTTCATGTTCGCCATATGTCGTTATCCCTGGCTCGCCGCGAACCACGGTGCGCGCGCCGTCATGATCAGTTGCTTGGCGCGCTCCGAATCGATTCCGGTCAGTTCCACAAGGTCGTCCACCGCGAGATCGGCCAAGTCCTCCTGTGTGGTCACGCCTTTCGCCGCCAGAACGCGTGCGGTTTCATTATCCATGCCATCGAGCGTGAGCAGGTCGCTGGCCACGTTTTCGACATGCTCCTCGCTCGCGATGGCCTCGACAAGTAACGCGTTGCGCGCGCGGCTGCGCAGTTCGTTCACGGTATCTTCGTCGAAAGACTCGATCTCCAACATCTCGTTAAGCGGCACATAGGCCACTTCTTCGAGCGTCGTGAAGCCCTCCTGGATCAAAATGCCCGCGACCTCCTCGTCAACGTCGAGCCGTTCCATGAAGAGCGTGCGTGTGTTCGCGGACTCCTCTTCGTTTTTCTTCTGGGACTCCTCCTCCGTCATGATATTGAGCGCCCAGCCCGACAGCTCGCCCGCCAGACGCACGTTTTGTCCGTTGCGGCCGATCGCTTGCGCAAGATTCTCCTCATCGACGACCACATCCATGCTGTGCGATTCTTCATCTACGGCGATCTTGCTTACCTCAGCGGGTGCCAGGGCATTGATGACGAACTGCGCAGGATCGGGTGACCAAAGCGTGATATCCACGCGCTCCCCTGCAAGTTCGGCGGTCACGGCCTGCACCCGTGAGCCACGCATCCCGACGCAGGTGCCGATAGGGTCAATGCGTGGATCATTGGATTTCACTGCGATCTTCGCGCGCGACCCCGGGTCGCGCGCCGCCGCCTTGATTTCCAGCAGGCCCTCCTCGATCTCCGGCACTTCCATTTCGAACAGTTTGATCAGGAACTCGGGCACGGTCCGTGAAAGTATCAGTTGCGGGCCGCGGTTATTGCGGTCGACCTTGAGCAGGAACGCGCGTACGCGATCGCCGATACGAAGATTCTCCTTCGGGATCATCTGATCCTTGGGCAAAGCCGCCTCGATGCGCCCTGATTCGATGATCGCATTGCCTCGCTCCATGCGCTTGATGGCACCGGTGACGATGAATTCCTTGCGCTGCAGGAAATCATTGAGAATCTGCTCGCGCTCCGCGTCTCGAATCTTCTGCAATATGACCTGCTTGGCCGTTTGCGCGCCGATGCGCCCGAACTCTACTGGTTCGAGCGGCTCTTCGACGAAATCATTGATCTGGAGATTCGGGTCCCGCTCCCCGGCATCGGTCATGGCGATCTGCTGGGCCGGAATTTCGTGATCATTGTCGGCAACGATCTGCCAGCGCCGGAACGACTTGTATTCGCCGGTTTCGCGGTCGATTTCAACGCGTACATCCACGTCGTCTTTGAAACGCTTCTTTGTGGCCGAAGCCAAGGCCAGCTCAAGCGCGCCAAAAACAATGTCCTTTTCGACATTTTTTTCGCGCGCAAGCGCATCAACAAGCATCAGCAACTCGCGGCTCATTTCTGAAATCTCCAGTCAAATATTCGGGACCAGACGGGCTTTATCGATGTCAGCGAATGCGATCGTCAACAGTTCGCCATCGACATCAAGTTGAAACCCGTCCTCCCTTACGTTCTGCAAGACCCCGGCCAGTCGCTTGCGACCGTCGATCGGGATGCGCAATTTCACCTGAACGCGTTCCCCGGAAAATCGTTCGAAGTCCTTCGACCGCTTAAGCGGCCGGTCCAGTCCGGGGGACGAAATCTCGAGTCGGCCATAGTCCACGTTCTCGACAGCGAACAACCGCGTCAGGTGGTTGCTGACCGCGGCACAGTCATCAACATTCACGCCGCCGACCTTGTCGATGAAAATCCGCATCAGCATGCCGTGGTTGGCAAGCTCGACATCGACAAGCTCGTAGCCCAGTCCGCTTACCGCCTTTTCGAGCAATCCTGTCAGGTCCACTAAACCGTTCCTACAAACAAAAAATGGGCACTCGGCCCACCTTGTTTTTTGATCGCGGCAATTTTAGCAAAATTCCCGTTAAAATCAAACAGCAACAACACGAGTCGTTGTCCGGAATGCTTCGGATCGATGCCCAGATGTCCGTACCTCCAATGTGAGTTCCCATATCGCACTTTGCAAGTGCTTGGATGTATACGCTAATGCAATGACGCGGGTAAGCTTTCGCCAATTGAAATCGGCGCGGAATCTTCGCGACGCCGCGGCAACTGTCGTCAAGGCATGGCCGGGCGGCGAGCCCCTCGATGTCCACGGTAGCTTGCTTATGGGCGGCGATGACCTACGGGGCCTGGTGGCGTCCTGCAGGACCTAGCGGTGACCTACTTTAGTTCCGGCCTGCACTGAAACACACCCCCGTGAGGACGTCACCGTCGTACGCGCGTGGGGTCGGCCACTGCGATTCAGGGGTCCAAGGGGTGTGTTTTCGTTCCGAAAGCAGGTCAGCCGCGAAGAGCCTAAAAAAACAAACCCCCAGGGGTGAACCCTGGGGGTTGTTTTTTGGGGCGCCTGGCGGTGTCCTACTTTGGCTCCCACGTCACTGGCTCGCGCGGGCGAGCAAATGAGTGTCCGCCGCAACCAGCCCGCAAGAGCTCATCAACACCGCCTTTGAGGTTCTGGGAAACGGGGCCCTCAGTGAGCACACGCGATGCGGGCGTGTTGTCATGCCTCAAGTAGGTCACCACGATCAAGAACGCCAAATAAAAAAGCCCACCCCTTGCGGGATGGGCCTTTTCATTTGGGGCGCCTGGCGGTGTCCTACTTTCGCGCGGGCATTCCGCACTAGCATCGGCGCTGAGGCGTTTCACCGTCCTGTTCGGGATGGGAAGGCGTGGGTCCACCTCGCTATGGCCGCCAAGCAATACTGGAAACTAGAGACT
>JANOGP010000090.1:0-15351 GCA_031406075.1 Betaproteobacteria bacterium | reverse complement strand
GGTGTCGCTGGTCAGCGTTGTGGACCTGATGATGGCGATCCAGCAGATCGTGGGCCGGACGCGCGAAGCCCTGCTGTTCTACGCCGTCGCCGCATTGCTTTACTTCGCGATCAACTACACCATCTCTGCCATCGGCGTGCGTCTGGAAAAACGTTACGCCTACACCTGAAGTCAAACATCAGAACAGGATGCCCATGACCGGCAAGGTTGTCGTGATCCAGGGTCTCGTCAAGCGCTTCGACGTGCTGGAGATTCTCCGCGGCGTGGATCTGGAGGTTCCCAAAGGCGAGGTGGTGGTCATCGTCGGTCCGAGCGGTTCGGGCAAGACGACGCTCTTACGCTGCATCAATTTCCTCGAGGAGTACCAGGGCGGCCGGATCCACGTGGACGGGCAGTTGGTGGGCTACCGCGAGAGCGGCGGCCGCCTTGTCAGGCTGCCGGACAGCATCATTGCCGGAATGCGCGCCGACGTCGGCATGGTATTCCAGAGCTTCAATCTTTTTCCGCACATGACGGCGCTGGAGAACGTGGTGCTCGGGCTCACCCGGGTTCGCAAGCTGCCGCCTCACGAAGCCCAGGGGCGCGCTACGTCATGGCTGGAACGCGTGGGCCTGAAGGACAAACTGCAAGCGTATCCCGCGCAGCTTTCCGGCGGACAACAGCAGCGCGTCGCGATTGCCCGCGCAGTCGCGATGGAACCCAAAGTGATGCTGTTCGACGAGGCGACCTCCGCGCTCGACCCGGAACTGGTCGGCGAAGTGCTGGGCGTGATGGAAGATCTCGCCCGCAGCGGCATGACCATGCTGGTCGTTACCCACGAGATGCGCTTTGCCCGTGAGGTCGGGCATCGAATCGTCTTCATGGACAAAGGCGTGATCGTCGAGCAGGGCCCGCCGCGGCAGATTTTCGAGCAGCCGCAATCGGAGCGCCTGAAGGCATTTCTCGGTCACTTCACGAAGACCACGTAACCACCGATAACAGCAGACGGAGCGAGGAGACAGCCCATGAAGAAACAACGCATCTCGACCGCGACCGGGGCACAGCCGGTCGGCGCCTATTCGCAGGGCTTGCGCGCCGGGGACTTCGTGTTCGTGTCCGGCCAGGGGCCGCTCGATCCAAGAACCGGCAAAGTCACCGGCGACAGTATCGAGGAGCAGACCGCACGCGTGCTGGAAAACATCAAAGCCATCCTCGAAGCGGGGGACGCAAGCATGGCCGACGTCGTCAAGGTCAGTGCGCACCTGAGCGATATGTCGTTGTTCGAGCGTTACAACCGCGTGTACGCAAGTTTTTTCCCCGATCCGAAACCGACGCGTACCACGGTCGGCAGCCAGTTACCCGGCATTCTGGTGGAGATTGACGCCATCGCCTACGTGGGGAAAGTGGCGTAAGCTTTGTCCAAACTTCCATTGCGCACGCTTGATCAGTGTCAATGGAAACAATCTTCAGTAACGCTAGATTGGTGACCAGTGAAGTCCGCCGGTATCAAAGGCGCGACGCACGGATTCCAGGAGGCGACATGACCACTTCAGCACGATCGGGGGCGACCCGCAGCCCCGGCAAGGCCACGCGTGGTGCGGTAGCGGAAAACAGCGGAAAGGCAGCGAACGCTCGTGGTAAAAACGCCACCAGCACAAAACCGGCGATAAAAATCGGCTCGCCGGAATGGCAGGAGATGGTGGCCGCCGCGGCCTACCACCGAACCGAGGCGCGCGGATTTTACGGCGGCTCGCCGGATCAGGACTGGCTGGATGCGGAAGCCGAACTCCTGGAACGGCTCGCGCCCGAAGCCGGCCAGCCGGCACCGAAGCAGCAGAAACCGGTGGCAAAGAAGTCGGGCAAGAGCACGCGGTAGTCCATTCTTCCTTCGGTAAACACGGCCCGGACGCGCAAGCGCCGGGCTTTTGTTTTTCCGGCTTTCGCGCCCGGAGAAGCTGAGGTACGCTACGGGGGAAACCAGCAATCGAGGGAATCGCGTGGACAAGAGAAAGAAACCGGAGGAACTGCGCAGCCAGCGCTGGTTCGGCGCCCAGGACCTGCGCTCGTTCGGCCACCGCTCGCGCGCACTGCAAATGGGCTACACGCACGAGGACTACAAGGGCAAACCGGTCATCGCAATCGTCAATACCTGGAGCGACGTCAACCATTGTCATTCGCACCTGCGCGAGCGCGCGCAGGAAGTGAAGCGCGGCGTGTGGCAGGCCGGCGGCTTCCCGCTGGAGATGCCGGCGATCTCTCTGGCGGAAGTGTTCCAGAAACCCACCACCATGATGTACCGCAATTTCCTGGCGATGGAAACCGAGGAGTTGCTGCGCTCCTACCCGGTGGACGGTTGCGTGCTGATGGGCGGCTGCGACAAGACCACTCCCGGCCTGCTGATGGGCGCGACCAGCATGAACCTGCCGGCGATCTACGTTCCGGCCGGGCCGATGTTGCGTGGCAATTGGCAAGGGAAGACTTTAGGCTCCGGATCGGACGTGTGGAAGTACTGGGACGAGTTGCGCGCCGGCAACATCACCGACAGCGACTGGCGCGAGATCGAGGAAGGCATTTCGCGTTCCCCCGGCACCTGCATGACCATGGGCACGGCTTCCACGATGACCAGCGTTGCCGAAGCGCTGGGTTTCAGCCTGCCCAACGCTTCGTCGATTCCTGCGGTCGATTCGAACCACGCCCGCATGGCGGAGAACAGCGGCAGGCGCGTGGTCGAGATGGTATGGGAGGACCTGAAACCGCGTGACATCCTCAGCGAAAAGTCTTTCGACAACGCGATCAAGGTGCTGATGGCGCTCGGCGGCTCGACCAACGGATTGATCCACGTTATTGCGATGGCCGGCCGCGCCGGCATCCCTATTCCGCTCGAGCGCTTCGAGGAAGTCGGCCGTCACGCACCCTATCTGGTCAACATGCGGCCGTCGGGCAAGTACCTGATGGAAGATTTCTATTACGCCGGCGGCCTGGTCGGGATGCTGGAAGGCATGCGCAAGCTGCTCTATACGGACGTACTCACCTGCACCGGCAAGACCCTTGGCGAAAACATCGCCGGAGCGAAGATCCACAACCCCGACGTGATCCGCACACCGGAAAATCCCATGCAGGCAGAAGGCGGGCTGGTGGTGCTGCGCGGCAATCTCGCTCCGGATGGCGCGGTGATTAAATCCACCGCCGCGAACCCGAAGCTGCTGAAACACGCTGGCCGCGCCATGGTGTTCGATGACTATAACGACATGGCGGCGCGAATCGATGATCCGAATCTCGACGTCGACGCCGACTCGGTGCTGATTCTGCGCAACGCCGGGCCACTCGGCGGACCGGGCATGCCCGAATGGGGCATGCTGCCGATCCCGAAGAAGCTGCTCAAGCAGGGTGTGCGCGACATGGTGCGCATTTCCGACGCGCGCATGAGCGGCACCAGCTACGGCACGTGCGTATTGCACGTTGCGCCGGAGTCCTGGGTCGGCGGACCGCTGGCGCTGGTGAAGACCGGCGACATCATCGAGCTCGACGTGCCGGGAAGGCTCCTCACGCTTAAGGTAAGTGACGCAGATCTGGCGAAGCGCCGCGCTGCGTGGAGACCCAATCCGCCGAAGTTCACGCGTGGTTACGGCAGGTTCTTCTCGGAGCACATCAAACAGGCCAACCTCGGCTGCGACTTCGATTTCCTGGAGGGCACAGCGCCGACCCCCGAGCCCGAGATTCACTGACTCCGTGACTCCAATCCGCCTCTTCGCCGTTTCGCTGTTGCTGCTGGTTGCCGCCGGCTGCGCGGCCCACGCCGAACCTGGCGAGAAAATTAAACCACCGGCGCACGCATTCGAAATACGGCCCGACGACGCCACCATCAACGTAATCTGCAACGGCGACACCGGCGGCCTCGACATGGGTGAATTGCACGACTGGATAACGGAGTCGGCCGCCGCGGTCAGCGTTTTCTACGGGCGATTCCCGGTTAAGCGGGTTCGCATCGTGTTGGACGCGCTCGAGGGCCGTGGCGCCCAGTCGGGAACGACTTATGCCTACAACGGCGCGCTCATCCGCGTCGGCGTGGGCCGGTTCAGCAGTCTCGCCGATTTGAAGCGCGACTGGATCATGACCCACGAAATGGTACATCTCGGATTTCCGCAGCTTGGCCAGCGGCACGCGTGGGTGGAAGAAGGGCTGGCGACCTACGTCGAGCCGATTGCGCGCGCCCAGGCCGGACAGTTGAGCGAGGAAAAAGTCTGGCGCGACATGGTCGAGGGTCTGCCGCATGGACTGCCGGCAGCCGGCGACCTGGGACTGGACCACACCCACACCTGGGGCAGGACCTACTGGGGTGGCGCGCTGTTTTTCCTTCTCGCCGACCTGCGCATCCGCGAGCAGACATCGAATCGCTTCGGTCTGCAGGATGCGCTGCGGGCAATCCTGAACCGGGGCGGCAACAATGAAGCGAACTGGGAAGTGCGGCGCACGTTCGAAATCGGCGATGCCGCCACTGGAACGAAAGTACTCGCAGATCTTTACGACGAAATGCGCGCCGCGCCGGTCAGCCCCGATCTCGGCGAGGTATGGATTCGTATCGGCGTACGCTTGCAGGCGGGCCGCGTAACTTTTGACGAGCGCGCTCCGCTTGCAAGCGTTCGGCGCGCGATCACCGCGAAACCGCCTTCCGGCTAGCCGCTCTTTCCGGGCCCGGGGTGGATGTTATCCACCCAGTGCACTTCTTCCGGTTTCTCGACCACCGGAATATCGAGGTTCACAACCACCGGCTCCTGGCCGCTGCGGCATAGTACGCAGGCCAGCGGCTCGCTGTCGGAGGCGTTGATCTCCTGGTGTGGAACGAAAGGCGGGACGTGGATGAAATCGCCGGGGCCGGCCTCGGCGACGAACTCGAGCTTGTCGCCCCAGCGCATCCGCGCTTTGCCGCTGACGACATAGATGACGCTTTCCACGGGACCGTGGTGGTGGGCGCCGGTCTTGGCTTTGGGATGGATGACCACGGTCCCGGCCCACAGCTTCTCGGCGCCGCAGCGCGCGTAAGTGATCGCGGCCGCACGGTTCATCCCCGGCGTCTGCGCGGTATTGGTGTCCAGTTCGGTCCCCTTGACGATGCGGATTCCGTGGAACTTCCACTTCGATTCGTTCATTTTCCTTCTCCATCTACCTGAGTTGCAGCAAGGCAAGCAGCAACACGGTCGGGACAATCGTATTCACCAGAGACAGCACAAACAGATTGCGCGGGCCTTTCTCGTTCGATACGGCATGAATGAACGCGGTGACCCCAGATACCGCGACCACCAGCCCGCCGATCGCATAAATCACGGAAAAGATCTGAAACTCTTCCTGGCGCTGGAAATAAGGCACGAGATTGAGTTGCCAGGTCAGGTAAACGATCAAACCCACGTTGGCAAGCAGTGGCAGGTAATAGAGAAGAAAACGCCTGAGATTCAGCTTCACCGCTTCCGTTTCTCCAAAGACATCTGCAACACGCGCGCAACGTGATGCGCCTTCCTGCGCGCGCCGTCGCGAATCTGGTGCCGGCAACTCGTGCCGTCTGCAACGATGATCGTATCGTCGGCGGCTTTTCTGACTGCCGGGAGCAGCGCCTGTTCTGCCATTTTCATGCTCACCACGAAATGCTCGGCCTCGTAGCCAAAACTGCCGGCCATGCCGCAGCAGCCGGAATCCACCGTCTGCACATCCAGGCCGGGGATCAATCCCAACACCTTGCGTACCGCGGGCATGGCGTCGAAGGCCTTCTGGTGGCAGTGTCCATGCAGCAGCGCGGTCTGCGCCCCTAGCGGCGCCAGGTCCAGTCTGAGGCGCCCGGCATCCGCTTCGTCGGCGAGAAACTCCTCGAACAACGTAGCGCGCTCGGCGGTCGGCCCGATTTCGCCATCCAGTCCCATCACCAGGAACTCATCGCGCAGTGTCAGCAGGCACGAAGGCTCGAGCCCGACGATGGGCACGCCGCGATCCACAAACGGTCGCAGCGCGTCGAGCACGCGTTGCGCCTCCACCCTCGCCTCGTCCACCAGGCCGGCGGCGAGAAATGTGCGGCCACAACAAAGCGGACGACCGCCGTCGCGCGGTGCGGCGATTTCGACCCTGTAGCCCGCAGCTTTAAGCACGTCCAGCGCGGCATGGACATTTTCGGGTTCGAAGTAGCGATTGAACGTATCCACCAGCAGGACCACCTCTCCCCGGCGCGCGGACTCGTTACCGACGGAGTCGGCCGTTTGCGGGTAGCGCGCCTTGGCACCGCCTCCTGCCCCGGATCGCTCCGCGAACGCCGTGTCGGCGGTGCCCTCTCCCCCTGAAGGCGGAGAGGGAGTAAGAAACAGCCGGCCAGTCCACCGAGGCAGACTTCTTTTTGCGCTCAGACCAAGCAGCTTCTCGGTCAACCATGGCAGCCCGGGAATTGCGTCGCGCAGATTCAGCAGCGGCGCGAACTTCGAAACGACCGGAGCGTAGCGCGGCAGCCACGCGATCAGCTTTTGCCTCAAAGTGAGGCCGTGGCGCTTGTTGTAATGATGCAGAAACTCGATCTTCATGCGCGCCATGTCCACGCCGGTGGGACATTCGCGCTTGCAACCCTTGCAGCTGACGCACAGCGCCATGGTATCGCGCATCGCGTCCGAGGTCAGTGCCCCCGCGCCGAGCTGCCCGGAAATCGCCAGCCGGAGCGTGTTGGCGCGGCCGCGGGTCAGGTGCTGCTCGTCGCGCGTGACGCGAAACGACGGGCACATGGTGCCGGCGTCGAATTTGCGGCAGTGCCCGTTGTTATTGCACATTTCCACCGCCGGACCGAAACCGCCCCAATCCGACCAGTCGAGTACGGTATCCAGCCTTTCGACGCTGTATCCGGGCTTGTACCGGAACAGCGAACGGTCGTCCATCTTCGAAGGACGCACGATCTTGCCCGGATTCATCAGGCCCTTCGGATCGAAGAGGTCCTTGATCTGCGCGAGCGCGGCGCCGAGCCGGCTCCCGAGAATCGGTTCGATCCACTCGGAACGCACCAGTCCGTCGCCGTGCTCGCCCGAGTAGGCGCCTTTGAACTCCCTGACCATGGCGCAGGCTTCTTCAGCGATCGCACGCATTTTTTCCGCGCCATCGCGACGCATGTCCAGGATCGGGCGCACGTGCAGCGTGCCTACCGACGCATGGGCGTACCAGGTGCCGCGGGTGCCATGCTTCTCGAAAATTTTCGTCAGCCGGTCGGTGTACTCCGCAAGGTGTTCGAGCGGCACCGCGCAGTCCTCGATGAAGGACACCGGCTTTCCGTCACCCTTCATCGACATCATGATGTTGAGCCCGGCCTTGCGCACCTCCCAGATCTGTTTCTGCAACAACGCGTCGGTGACCTCCACCACGGCCCCGAGATGGCCGAGATCACTCATCAATTGCGTCAGGCGCTGAAGTTTTGCTAGCTGCACCTTGCTGTCCTCGCCCGCGAACTCCACCAGCAGGATGGCTTCGGGCTCACCCTTCAGAAACGACGCGACGATCGGCCGGAACGCCGCGTTGCCGCGTGCCAGATCGATCATGCTGCGGTCCACCAGTTCGACCGCATCGGGGTCGAGCTCGACGATGTTCCGGGTCAAGCTCATGGCCCTGTAAAAACTGGCGAAATGCACCACCCCTAGAACCTTGTGAGCGGGAATCGGCGAAAGTTTCAGCGTCACGCGCTTTGAAAATGCCAGCGTGCCTTCCGAGCCGACCAGCAGGTGCGCGAGATTGTGCGACACAGGCTCCGATTCGCTGCCCGGCAGCACCATGTCCAGGTTGTAGCCCTGCACCCGGCGCAGCACCTTGGGCCAGCGCGCCTCGATCTCGTCGGTTTCTTTGCGTGCAATGGCATGGATCTTCGCCACCAGGGCGCGATACCCAGATGTCGCGTCCGCGACCGCCTCGCTCGGCCCGAATCGGAACTCGTCACCGCCCGATAGCCAAGCGTCGACACCTAGCACGTTGTGCACCATGTTGCCGTAGCGGATGGAGCGCGAGCCGCAGGAGTTGTTGCCCGTCATTCCGCCAATCGTGGCTTGCGCGGAGGTGGACACGTCCACCGGGAAGCAGAGTTGGTACGGACGCAGGTAGGCATTGAGTTCGTCGAGCACCATGCCCGGTTGTACCGTCACTTCGCGTTTTCCGGCGTCGAACCCGACAACGGCATTCAGACTCTTGGAGCAGTCGATGACCAGCGCCGCCCCGACGCTCTGCCCGCATTGCGAGGTCCCGGCGCCACGCGGAAGGATCGGCACACCTTCCTCGGCTGCGATCTGCAGAGCGACGCGCGCCGCCTCCTCGGTGCGCGGCACGACCACTCCGACCGGCTCGATCTGGTAGATCGACGCGTCGGTGCTGTAGCGACCGCGCGAGAAGGCGTCGAACAGCACCTCGCCGTCCACTTCATGCTGCAGGCGCCGCGCCAGCACGCTGCGGGAATGCCGGGCAGGGCCTACGGAAATCGGAACGGCAGGTGCATTCACCGGTTGGCAGGTCTCGCAATGGAAACAGCATGAATGATACCGCGGAGCCCCGACTGGAGCTTGAGACCGGAATCGAAAGTGAGTAGGCTCGAAGTTTACTTCAGGGTGTGCCGATGATGCATCGCAGCGGACGCCATTTCCTCCAGATCCCGGGGCCTACCAACGTTCCCGACCGCGTACTACGCGCGATCGATCGGCCGACGATCGACCATCGCGGAGCGGAGTTCGCTGCGCTCGGCCACGAGGTCCTCGACGGACTCAAGCAGGTGTTCAGAACCAGCGGTCAGGTCATCATCTATCCGGCTTCGGGCACCGGCGCATGGGAAGCCGCGCTGGTAAACACGCTCTCTCCCGGGGATCGCGTGCTGATGGTCGAGACCGGCCAGTTCGCTGCGCTGTGGCAGAAGATGGCGACCCGTCTCGGACTCAGCGTGGACTTCATCCCGGGCGACTGGCGCCACGGCGCGGATCCCGCCGTGATCGAACAGCGGCTTGCCGGGGATCGCAATCACATCATCAAGGCCGTGTGCGTGGTTCACAACGAAACTTCGACCGGGGTAACCAGCCGCATTGCGCTCGTGCGCAAGGCCATCGATCGAACCGCGCATCCCGCACTGCTGATGGTGGACACCATCTCGTCGCTGGCATCGATCGACTACCGCCACGACGAATGGGGTGTCGATGTCACGGTGGCGGGCTCGCAGAAAGGCCTGATGCTGCCGCCCGGGCTTTCCTTCAACGCCATCGGCGCCAAGGCGCTCGCGGCTTCCAAGAAAGCGGCGCTGCCGCGTTCCTACTGGAGCTGGGAGGAGATGCTCGGGCCGAACCGTTCGGGATTCTTTCCCTATACGCCGGCGACCAATCTGCTCTATGGACTGCGCAAGGCGTTGCACATGTTAATGGAGGAAGGCCTGGAAAACGTGTTCACGCGCCACGCGCGGCACGGTGACGCCACGCGCCGTGCGGTGCGCGCCTGGGGCCTGGAAATCCTGTGCGCGAACCCCGATGAATACAGCAATTCACTGACCGCGGTGTTGCTACCCGCCGGCCAGGATGCCGACAAGGTGCGGGAAATCGTTCTCGATCGCTTCGACATGTCGCTCGGCACCGGGTTGGGAAAAATGCAGGGAAAAGTGTTTCGCATCGGTCATCTCGGCGACTTCAACGACCTGACGCTCGCCGCCACGCTGTGCGGAGTGGAAATGGGCCTGGGACTTGCCGGTGTGCCGATTCGCAGGGAAGGGGTGTCCGCCGCACTCGATTTCCTTGCCGGGCAAACCGCTGCGCGGCCGGCTGTCAGGCTGGCCAAAGGCTGATCATCCTCCCCCGTTCCGTTCCGGCATTGCGAGCAGAACATTGGCGTGGCCCGGGCCAATCGTCGAAGCCGCCTGCGGCCATAACCGCTTTGTCTGTTGAAATTGTTTTCACCATGGAAGGTCGGAGATGCTGCTGAGACTGCCGCACCGCCGGTTTCTGCTGCTGCTGACTGCCCTGCTCGCGGTTGAATTCGTCATCCTTGCCATTGCGCCCCATGACCGCAAGGACTGGCTGCTCGAGAATGCGCTGGTGGTGCTGTTCGTCGGATTCATGGTCGGCACCTATCGCAGGTTCACGTTGTCCCGCATTTCCTACTTTCTCATTTTTGTTTTTCTGTCACTGCATCTGATCGGTGCGCACTACACCTACTCGCTGGTTCCGTACGACGACTGGTCTGTTGCCGTCACGGGCAGCTCGCTGAACGAATTGCTGGGTTGGGAGCGCAATAACTTCGATCGCGTCGTGCACTTCGGCTACGGATTGCTGCTCGCTTATCCAGTGCGGGAGGTGTTCCTGCGGGTGGCCAGACTGCGCGGTTTCTGGGGTTATTTTTTTCCGCTCGACATCACCATGTCCACCTCGATGCTTTACGAACTGATCGAATGGGGTGCGGCTGTTTTCTTCGGCGGCGAGCTGGGGCAGGCTTTTCTCGGCGCCCAGGGCGACGCGTGGGATGCGCACAAGGATATGGCACTTGCCAGCGCTGGCGCATTGATTGCAATGATGGTGACGGCAGCGCTCAATGCTGCGCTCCAACGGGATTTCGCCGCGGAATGGAATGAAAGCCTGCGGGTAAAGGATTATCGTCCGCTTGGCGAGGACGAGTTCGCGCGCCTGCGAAACCGCACGTGAGACTTCAGAACTTGAAGCCGAGCGTGAGCATCGCGCCGGCAGTACCGAACACCACCAATTCGCCGCCAAGCGTGCGCGCCTGAAAACCGATTGCCGGAAGGATGGCTGGCGCGAAGCCGTACTTGTTAAACGGGATCTGGTCCTTGTACTCGTCCTTGTAGCCGTGAACCAGCCCGCCGGTTAGCTTGGCATAGACCGTCTCGCCGGTATGCGGCATCCAGTACAGCTTGCCCAGGTAAAAGTATTGGGAGGGCTGACCGAAGGAATTATGAAAGTATGCGCCGCCCACGATCAGCCCCGTCGCGCTGCGGCGTTCGAGGTTGAGCAGCCCTTGATCATTGATGTGGTCAGGCTTGGGGTCGAAATGGGTCGTGGCAACGCTGGTCTGGAAGTAGTAGTACGGCCCCCACAGCTCGCCGGCCGAGGCAACCGCCGCCATACCGGCGAGGACGATGATCACCGCGATACTAAACGCCTTCATTTTCCACTTCCTGCTTTGCCTTGCGGCCATTGACTACGGGCTGCAAGAAATATGCCCTGAGCAAAAGCCCGGATCGGGGCAAAACCTCTAACCATTGTTGTCAGATTTTGACCCGTCGCGAAACGGCGACAGGCTCGATTCGGTTGCTCGCAGCGGGCTCGGAGACGCGCAGATCGCTTATCGCCGGCCGGGCGACTACGGCGAGCAGCAAGAATCGCACGAGCGGATAGACGCCTATCAGCGAGCCACCGCGCCTGCGGCGACCGCTGGCGAGAGCGGCTCGACGGCGGCACGCCTGAGGCGGTCATGCACCGCCGCCCACTCCGGCAGATCGGGCGGGGACTCAACGACAAGCAGCGCGCATCCGGCGCTGTCCATCCGCCGCAACAATGCGTACATGTGCTGCGCATATTCCTCCGGGGACTGCGACGCTACCTGCCAGAGCGCCGCACGGCTGTCCCGCGGCCGGCTGCGGCACGCCAGCACCGCGACAGCAGCGCCGGGCGCCTGCCTGCGAATGAAATTCTCGATCTCATCCGCGTTCACCAGCGTAAGCGCAGTGCGCGGCGCATAGTGCGAAGCATACGATCCCGGCACACGCGGCCGGTCCCCGGCCGGTTCGCCGAGCGGCACCAGCAACGCGTCGGCTATCTGCTGCGCACTTACACGGCCGGGGCGCAGTATGGCCGGCGGTTCACGGGTGAGATCGACGATCGTGGATTCGATACCGACGTCGCAGGGTCCGCCGTCCAGAATAATCTCGACCGCGTTGCCGAGTTCCTCGCGCACGTGCTGTGCCGCGGTTGGGGAAAGTCTGCCAAATTTGTTCGCCGACGGCGCGGCGATGCCCGCGCCGAACGCCTTCAACAATTGCTGTGCGACGGGATGCCCGGGAACCCGCAATCCAATGGTGTTCTGCCCGCCGGAGATCAGATCGTTTACATGCGACGAGCGCTTGAGCACCATGGTAAGCGGGCCCGGCCAGAACTTCTCCGCAAGCAACCATGCAGCGCGGGGCACCTCCGCCGCCCAGTGCTTCAGTTCGCTCATGTCGGCGATATGGACGATTACCGGATGGGCAGCGGGACGGTCCTTCGCCGCAAAGATTTTTTTCACTGCGGCGGGATTGGACGCGTCCGCGCCGAGCCCGTACACGGTCTCGGTCGGAAACGCCACCAGCCCTCCCGCGCGGAGGATCTCTGCGGCTTTCTCGATTTCCTGGTCAGAGACCACGAACACCTCTCACCGCAGAGGACGCGGAGGACGCCGAGGAAACCCGAACGATAGGAGAACTCGGGATGGCAGTCATCTTGAAATCCCGTGCGCTGAACAATTGCTCTGTAATTTGCACCACTCTGCGTCCTCCGCGTCCTCTGCGGTTAGCGTTGGTCTATTGTGTAAGCAGCCTGAGAGCTTCTTCGTATTTTTCAGCGGTCTTCTTCAGCACGTCGGCAGGCAGGGCCGGTGCCGGCGGCTTCTTGTTCCATTTCTGCGATTCCAGCCAGTCGCGTACGAACTGCTTGTCGAACGAGGGCGGACTCATCCCGATCCGGTACTGGTCCTTCGGCCAGAAGCGCGATGAATCCGGCGTCACTGCCTCGTCGATCAGGTAAAGCTTGCCCCCGGCGTCGCGCCCGAATTCGAACTTGGTGTCGGCAATGATGATCCCGCGGGTGGCGGCGTAGGCTGCCGCCTCTGAATAGAGCTGGATCGCCTTGTCGCGTACCTGTCCCGCCAGGTCCTTTCCAATCAGTTTCTCCATCTCCGAGAAAGGAATGTTTTCGTCGTGCGCGCCGATTGCAGCTTTGGTTGACGGCGTGAAGATCGGCCGGGGCAGTTGTTGCGCCTCTTTGAGCCCGGCGGGCAGCGGAATGCCGCAGATCATCCCGCTCTTCTGGTAATCCTTCCAACCCGAGCCCGCCATATAGCCGCGCACGATCGCTTCGATGGGCAGCGGCTGCAAGCGCCGCACCACAAAGGCGCGCCCCTGTACCTGGCCGCTCTCCGCCGTCGCGACCAGCATTTCCGGAGCCACATCGAGCAAGTGATTCGGGATCACGTGGCTGAGCTTCCTGAACCAGAAGTTCGACATCTCGGTCAGCACCCGGCCCTTGCCCGGCACCGGAGTGGGAAGTATCACATCGAAAGCCGACAAGCGGTCGGTCTGCACGATCAGCAGACGCTCGGCGTCCACGGCGTAAAGGTCGCGGACTTTGCCGCGATGGAGCAGCTCGAGCGATTTCAGGCTGGTTTCGTGGATGGCTTGGGCTGCACTCATCATGACTCCGTTACGGTTCATTCAGGACAACTCGGGCAGCTTTGCCGCTTTCACCGCGTCTGCCTGCTTGATACGGAACGCTTGGAGGCGTTTTGCCAAGCCAGTGTCGTTCAGCGCCAGCATCGCCACCGCGAACAATCCGGCATTGGCGGAGCCGCCGTCGCCGATTGCAAACGTCGCGACCGGAATGCCTTTTGGCATCTGCACCATGGACAGCAGCGAGTCGAGGCCTCCGAGGTGCTTGGATGGAATCGGCACCGCCAGCACCGGCAGGGTGGTCAGCGAAGCGACGACCCCGGCGAGATGCGCGGCACCGCCGGCACCGGCGATGAAACACCGCGTTCCGCTATCCACGCATTTTTCTATGTACTCCGCAAGCAGTTGCGGGGTGCGGTGAGCGGACAGCGCGCGCGCTTCGTAGGACACACCGAAGTCCTTCAGCTGCCGCGCCGCGTGCTGCATTACATCCCAGTCGTTGCTGCTGCCCATCACGATCGAGACGAGTGGCGCGGTTACTTTCCTGGTTGCCATGTTTGCTCCTGTACAAGTCGAACGAAGTAATCAGTCAGTATTCAAAAACCGTGACACCGCAAAACCCCTCACGCCTCACGCCTCGCGCCTCGCGCCTCGCGCCTCACACGCTACGACCTGCGGCTCTCGCCTACTTTGACGATCTTCATGGTATTGGTGCCGCCGGGCGCGCCTATCGGCTCGCCGAAAGTGATCACGATCAGGTCGCCCTTCTGTACCAGGCCGGCGGTAACCAGTTGCTCCTCCGCCTCCTGCAAGAGGTAGTCGCGGTCGTGGCCAATGTACTTGATCATCAGCGGATAGACGTCGCGGTACAGGCTCAACCGGTATCGCGTGGAGATCTCCGGCGTCAATGCGTAGATCGGCACGCCGCAGTTCAGGCGCGAAATCCACAGGGCGGTGGAGCCGGACTGGGTCAACGCCGCGATCGCCTTGACTTTCAGGTGATACGCGGTGAAAAGCGCAGCCATCGCAATCGACTGGTCTACGCGGGTAAACACGCGATCGAGAAATTCCCGGTCCAGCGTCACCTCCGTGGATTTCTCCGCTTCCAGGCAGATGCGCGCCATCGCCTCGACGGTATCCACCGGGTATTTACCGCTGGCTGTCTCAGCGGAAAGCATCACCGCATCGGTGCCGTCGAGAACAGCGTTCGCGACGTCGGAAACCTCTGCGCGCGTGGGCACTGGGCTCGAGATCATGGACTCCATCATCTGCGTCGCGGTGATGGTGAGCTTGTTTCGTTCACGCGCTGTGCGAATCATGCGTTTCTGCAGCGCCGGCACTGCGGCATCGCCGACTTCCACGGCAAGATCGCCGCGCGCCACCATGACGCCGTCGCTGGCCTCCATGATTTCCCCCATGGCAACGATCGCCTCGGCGCGTTCCATCTTGGCAATCAGCATCGAGCGGCCACCGGCCGCGCGCAACAGCTCCTTTGCCATGTACATGTCGGCGCCGCTCTTGGGGAAGGATACCGCCACGAAATCCGCCTTCATTGCCACCGATGTCTTGATGTCCTCCATGTCCTTGGCGGTCAGCGCGGGTGCAGTCAGTCCTCCGCCCTGCCGGTTGATGCCCTTGTTGTTCGAGAGAACGCCGCCTACGCGTACCGTGGTGGTGATCTGGCTGTCCTGCACCTTCTGCACGTCAAGTACCAGCCTGCCGTCGTCCAGAAGCAGCACGGACCCCGGCGAAACGTCGCGAGGCAATTCCTTGTAGTCCAGGCCCACGCGTTCCTGATTTCCGAGCGGAACCTCGGCATCGAGGACAAATATCTCGCCCTTTTCGAGGGTGATTTTTCCTTTCTCGAATTTACCGATGCGAATCTTCGGACCCTGCAGGTCGCACATGATGCCGACCGTGCGCTCCATGGCGCGCGCCACTTCTCGCACGAGTTCCGCGCGCGCCAGGTGTTC
>JANOGP010000068.1:0-10255 GCA_031406075.1 Betaproteobacteria bacterium | reverse complement strand
GGCGTCCCAGTTCACCAAGTACGGCGTAACGTACTTCGGGTTGTTCAAAATCCCGCCGATGGGTTGGGAGAACAAGGTTATCTACGATTTCCTGCAGGGTATCCATGGCGTAACCGCCGTGCTATTGATCACACTGGTGGTGATTCACGTGGCGGCGGCGCTGAAGCATCTGCTGTTCGATCGTGACAGCGTGTTCCTCCGCATGATGCCCGGAAAGTAGGAGCCATCTGCGGATTGTTTGTGCAGGCCCGGCCGCGAGGCGGAGTTTTTTATTTGCGGAATGCGACCACGTGATCGGTCTCCAGTCGTATGCCGATGAAGTCGCCGACGGCGTGGTTGTGATGGCTGGGTACCAGTGACAAAACGCGGGCACCGCTGGCAAGCCTGAGGGTATAGAGAATTTCGGCGCCGCGAAACGCCTTGTGCAGGACCTGCGCCTTGGTCGCGCTCGAGTCATCGTGCACCACGTCATCCGGCCGCAGCAGGACTTCAAGTTCAAGCCCCGGCGTCTTGTCCCCGGAGGCAAGCGCTGTCAGTCGGACTTCCCCATCGAGCACGCCAAGTTCGATCTCGACCTTGCCGCCGCTGCTCACCCTTCCCGGCAGAAAAACTCCCTGGCCGACGAAATCGGCGACGAAGCGGTTGCAGGGCCGATGATAGATGTTATACGCGCTGTCCCACTGCTGGACCCGGCCGTCGGCCATGATGCCGATCTCATCAGCCATCGCGAACGCCTCGTGCTGGTCGTGGGTCACCATGATGGCGGTCGAGCCCTGGGCCTTGAGGATGTCGCGCACTTCGAGGCTCAACCGTTCCCGCAGATCCACGTCGAGGTTGGAAAACGGTTCGTCGAGCAGCAGGAGATCGGGCTGCGGCGCGAGTGCGCGCGCGAGTGCTACGCGTTGTTGCTGTCCGCCCGAAAGTTCGTGTGGATAACGGCCGGCCATGCTTCGCAGGCCGGTTACGTCGAGCATCTGCGATACGCGCTGCCGCCGTTCCGGAGCCCTCAGGCGGTGCAACCCGAAGGCAACGTTGGCCTGCACGGTCAGATGGGGGAAAAGCGCGTAGTCCTGGAACACGATGCCGACCCGCCGCTTCTCCGTCGGCACATGCATGGTTGCGGTGCTCACCGGAATGCCGTTCATGCGGATTTCCCCGCGGCAGATGCGCTCGAATCCTACGATGCAGCGTAGCACCGTGGTCTTGCCGCAACCGCTCGGCCCCAGCAGGCAACCGATGTTGCCCTTGGCGAGCGACAGCGACAGTCGGTCGAAGACCACGTGATTGCCGTAGGCGTGCCGTACTTCCAGGAGTTCGACAACGGGTGTCATGGCGTGAGGCCGAATGGTTCTACTCGGAGGCGCGGGTGAGATGGATCACCGGCAGTATGCCGGCCAGCACCAGAAACAATGCCGGCAACGCGGCGCGCTCCCATTGCCCTTCCGAGGTCAGCTCGAAAATTCGAATCGCGAGGGTATCCCAGCCGAACGGACGCGTCATCAACGTGATCGGCATTTCCTTCAGGACGTCAACGAACACCAGCACGGCGGCTGTGGCGAGCCCGCCGCGCAGCATCGGCAGGTGCACTCGGTAAAGCAGCCGAACGCCGCCCTGACCCAGTGCGGTGGCGGCTTCGTCGATGCTGCGAGTAACACGATGCAGCGCGCTTTCCAACGGACCGAAACCCACTGCCAGGAAGCGGATCATGTACGCCACCAGCATCGCCGTTACTGAACCCTGCAGCAGTGCGCCGGGGGCGATCCCCAGGAAATCGCGCAGCGATGCCGGTATGCCTTGGTCCAACCAGGCAAAAGCAACGAAAATCCCCACCGCCAACACCGCGCCGGGGACCGCATAACCGATATTGGCGAGTTTGAGTGTGACCCTCGTCATTCGATCTGGTTTGCGCCGTCCCGAATAATTCAGAAGCAACGCGGTCGCGGTAACGCATAGCGCCGCCAGCGCTGCCAGTGCCAGCGAGTGCCAAACATAATCGAGGTAACGGCTGTCGAAGTCGGTGGAAGTCGCCTGTAACATCCATAATGAAAGCTGCACGGCTGGAACGACGAAGCCGATGCCGAAAACGATCGTGCAGGAGGCGATCGCTCCGAATTTGTACCCGCCGGCCAAAGCGATGCGCGGCGTCTCGCCGCCTGCGTGCACCGAGGAAAAACGCATGCGCAGTCGCGTCTGCTGTTCCACCAGTAGCACTGCGAGTGCAATCAGGATGAGTATCGACGCAACCTGCGAGGCGGCCGTGATCGAAAACAGCCCGTACCAGGCCTTGTAGACTCCGGTGGTCAACGTGTCGTAGTTGAATACGGCAACGGTGCCGAAATCCGCCAGCGTCTCCATGACTACCAGCATCACGCCGGCAGCGACCCATGGCCGGGCCATTGGAAGAGCCACTCGGAGGAATGCCTCGTAAGAGGTTAGTCCGAGCGCGCGGCCGGCTTCCAGCATGCGCTTACCCTGGGTGCGGAAGGCATTGCGCGCAAGCAGGAAGACATAAGGATAGAGCGCCAGCGTCATGACGAGGGCCACGCCGCCGCGGCTGCGGATCGGCGGGAACCACGGCAGACCGGAACCGGTGAGCGATCTCAACGCGGATTGCAGCGGACCGGTGAAATCCAGCAGACCGATGGCGACAAAACCGATGACATACGCCGGCATCGCCAGAGGCAGCAGCAGCGCCCACGAAAAGAATCTCCGCCCCGGAAAATCACACGCCGCCGTAAGCCACGCCAGGCTGACACCGAGCACGGCCGTGCCGGCGGCAACCGCGATCGCGAGTACGAATGTATTGATGACGAGTTCACCGAGAATGGTCGCGGCGAAATGCCGCCAAACCTCGTCGGCAGGCGTCAGGAACGAGGAGAAAATCACACCGATCGGCGCGAGGACGGCCGCGGCGATCAGCAGCGGAAACAGGCGCGCGGCACTCATCGCGCGAGTGCCATTGCAGTACCGGGTGCCCGTTCAGCGATAGCCCGCGCGGTCCATGAGGCGCACCGCGGCAGCTTGCAGTTCACCGGCTTTGGCGACATTGATGTTGTTCTGTTTGAAGTTACCCCAGCCCGCCACGACCGGGTTGGGCTTGACCGCCGGGTTGACCGGGTACTCCAAGTTTGCGTCGGCGTAGAGGCTTTGGGCGGCTGCCGAAGAAAGCCACTCCAGCAGCTTGACGGCGCCTTGAGGATTCTTTGCGTATTTGGTCACGCCGGCGCCGGAGACATTGACGTGTACCCCGGATCCGGACTGATTCGGCCAGAAAAGCGCGAGCGGCAGGTTCGGCGACTTTTCGATCAGGCGTCCGAAGTAATAGGTGTTGGTTATGCCGACATCGCACTGCCCGGCAGCGATGGCTTCCATCATCTTGGTGTCGTCGGAAAATACCGACGCGGCGAGGTTTCCGACCCAGCCACGGACGATCTGCTCGGTTTTCGCTTCGCCGTGCTCGGCGAGCATCATCGCGACCAGCGATTGGTTGTAGACCTTCTTCGATGTGCGCAGGCACAACCGACCTTTCCAGTTCGCGTTCGCGAGGTCCTCGTAAGTGCTGAGCTCGGCTGGTTTGACCTTGCCGGTGTTGTAGACGACGGTACGCGCCCGCACCGAGAGACCGAACCACAGTCCTTCAGGGTCGCGCAAATGCGCGGGGACGTTCGCTGTCAGCGTCTTCGATTTTACCGGTTGCAACAATTCCAACTGGGACGCCTGCCAGAGATTGCCGGCGTCCACCGTCAGCAACACATCGGCCGGCGTGTGCGGTCCCTCGGCCTTCAGCCGTTCCAACAGCGCACCTTCCTTGTCGGTGACGAATTTCACCGTATCTCCGGTATCGCGGGTATAGGCGTCGAACAAGGGCAGGATAAGCTGCTCAATGCGCGCAGAGTAGACCACAACCTCATCGGCAGCCACAGGGGCGGCGACCGCGGTGCATGCCGCGGCCAGAGCGATTCTCAAATAACGCAAAGCAAACCTCTTCGACTCATTCATGATGATGAACTGCGTTTGTCATAGACGCGGCCGTAAAGAAAACTGACGACGATCACGACCACGAGCAGCGTCTGCAACGCCAGACCCTGAACGCTCGGATAGATGCCAAGCTCGGGAATGCCGGAGATCGCCAGCGGATCGATGGGGAATTTGCCGGCCACCTGCAGCGCCGCTATGCCCTTGCCGGCGAAGATAATTGCCAGCATAACCAGGAACAGCGAGCTGAGGCTGGAGAACAGCCGCAAGGGCAGCCTGGCGCCGTAGCGGGACACCAGCCAGGCGAGGATGGCAAGTGCGGCACCGGCACTTGCGACGCCGGCAACCAGTCCGCTGCGCGACACGCCATCAGACTGAGTCCACAGCGCCTGCATGAACGGCACGGTCTCGAACACCTCCCGATAAACCGCGAGGAATGAAACCAACGCAATACCAAACAGCGTGCCTTGCGACAACGCGTCGCCGACCTGTCCACGACCGAACGATTGCCAGCGCGACGCATGCGAGCGGCTGTGCAGCCAGTAGCCGGCGTACAACAGAACGGCAGCGGAGAGCAGTGCGGTTACACCTTCAATGACTTCCCGCTGTGCGCCGCTGATATCGAGCAGCGTTGAGGACGCGATCCAGGTGGCGACGCCCATCAGCAGCGCAACGATCCACCCTGCGTGAAGGTGTTTGAAGCCTTCCCGTTGCCCTGACTTGATCACGAACGCGGCGATTGTTGACAGCACGAGGATTGCTTCCAGGCCCTTGCGCGAGACGATGATGAAGGCCGAGGCGAAGGCGACGGGTGCGGACAGTTCACTTCGGGTTCTGAGGGCCGCTTCTTCTTCGATGGAATTCCTGAGGGCAAGGGCTTTCTGCTCGACGATATCCACGGCGGCTGCGCTCTTGATCAGGTTGCGGTAGGCCATCATTTCCTGCTCGATGCGATTTCGCAGGCGGTGGTCGATCCGGTCGAGGTCGGCCTCCGCGAGCTCGAAACCTTCCAGGTATGCGCTGATCGCCGCCTGTTGGGCCGCCTCGCGGTTTCCCTGCCGGTACAGATCGATGCTTTCGCGAATTTTCGCGATGGAAACCGAGAGCGGTGACGCGCTGTCTTGCGTGGGTATCACGTCTGGATGCGCGCGCAGGTAGGCAAGCACCTGATAAGCGGACAGGCCGACGCGCAGCGTCTCCGCAGGAGTGGCGCCGACGAGGTCCGGCAGGCCGGGAAACAGCGTTCGCATGCCCGGGCGCTCCCAGAGTTGCCTGCCCTGGCCGCGTTCGTCTTCAGTGGAGACGAACTGACTTACGTAGAACGCGAGCGCCCAGCGATCATCCGTGCGCAGATTGCCGAAAGCCGGCATCGAAGTGCCCTCGACGCCGAGGCTGATGGTGTTGTACAGGCCGTAGACGCTGCGCTCGAACTGGCGGGTATGATCCTGAAAATTCGTCGGACGCGGTACGAGTGTGGCAGCTTGCGGAGAGTTGGCGTCACCCGCGGCGCCATGGCAGGCCGAGCAGTTCGACTGGTAAAGCGCGGGCGCATTGCTCAGATCGGGTGCGCGCACGGGTGCGATCTGAATTCCATAAGCCTTGATCAGGCCACGCTGCAAGCCGCGCGCCCCTTGCGAGACTTTGGCACTGTCCCCCTTTTCGGCGATCAGCTTGGCCAAACTTGCCGCCGATGCTGTCAGCGCGTCCTTTTCCGGGCGTGGCGCGAAATTCCTGACGGCGTCTGCGACCTGGGCGGAGAACTCGACTTGCTCGGCGTACTCGTCCACGTCGATGACTTTGCCGGCCTTGACGAACTGGGGATACTCGACGGAAATATAGTCGAGCAGATGCAAGACCATCTGACCCTGGGCGAGGTCCGGATCCTGGGTTTGCGACGCGACCGCAAGCGGAATCGCCAGAAAAAACGCGACACAGGCGCGGCGCAGTGAAGCAAACATCATGGAATAGTCAGGCGGGGAGCATGTAAATGGCAATGATACGCATTTTGATACGCGGTGAACTGTGCAAATCTGGTCTACGGGCAAGGAACCCAGGCGGGACTGGTCGTTAGTTCCCGCCCGTGAGAATCAGAACTCGTATTTGGCGCCGACCTGAATCAGCCGTGGCATGGCCGTTTGGATACCGCGCGTGCGGTCCACGATGTAATCCTTGTCGGCGATGTTTTTGACCGCGGCGAACAACGACAGGCGCTGCGGCTTCAGGTAGTAATTCACTGCGGCGTTGAAAATCGTATAGGCGTCGATGATTCCAACCTGGCCGTTGCCATTGGCGGACGCCGCAGAGGTATTGGCGAAATCGCTGAACTGCTCGCTCACGTACACCGTTTCGAGTTGCGCATCCCAACCAGCCGGGTTGACGTAACCCACGGTCACCGTCGCCTGACCCTTTGGCGCGTACGGCAGGCGGTTGCCTTCGTTCGCACCCGCCACCGGCGTGCCGCTCGCCACTTCGACGAACGGGGACACGATTTCCGCCGTCGGCAGCCAGGTAAGCGCGGCCTGCAGATAAACATCCGGCGCGATTTCGAAGAGTGGAGCGAAGTCGAGGCGGCCCGACAATTCCACACCCTGGTAGAGCGCTTTCCCGGTTGCCAGGTTGGTGGAGCCTCCGGCGATGCTGCCGACCAGCACCTGGTTGGAAAAGTCGTTGCGGAAATAGGTCGCCTGAACGTTCAGGCCCTGGCGCGGAGTGGCCCGCACGCCGAGTTCGAAGTTCACGCTTTCCTCCGGATCGACTTCCACGCTGGTGCCGTTGTTGGTAATGACGTCCTCGGTGCGCGGCGGCGTGAAGCCCTTGTGCACGCCGGTGAAGAAAGTAAGGTTTTCGGCAGGGTTGTAGGTCGCGCCCAGAGCCGGAATGACTTCCGTCAGGCTGTCGCTGCCGCTCGCCCCCGTCAGGTTGTTGGTGCGCTCGTTTTCGATGTGCTCAACGCGAACGCCCGGCGTGACGCCCCATTTTCCCAGCAGGAACCGGTTCTGCGCGAACGCGGAATAGGCGTCGGTGCTGCGGTCGTTATCCTCGGCAAGCGTGCCGCTGCGCGCGAACGGCGAGTCGCCATTCAACTGGCGCCGGTCCTGCGTTTCGAAATGCGCACGAACCCCCGCATCCAGTTCGTTGGCGACGCCGAAAGCGCTGTGGTTGACGCGCAGTCGCGGCTCGATGCCCCAGGTGTAGTACTTGCGAAGCCGTCCCTGGATAGAGTTGCAGAGATCGGGATTCACCGCCTGGCCGCCAGCCCTGTCGGACTGGAAGGTTCCGGTTGCGGCGGGATAAGTCGCGTTGCACTGGGTGTCGGTCGTGGTGCTCGCCTGGCGCCACCAGTCGCGGCTGAACGTGGCGCCATAGAAATTGGTGGTCAGGTGGACGTCTTCGGAGAAGATCACTTCGTGAGTCGCGGAAATGCCCAGGCGCTCGGCGTCGAAGAAGTCGTTCTTGAAGGGGTTATAGCGTGCGCCCAAGTTGCGGTACTCGGCGTCGGTCAAACCGCTGTAGGTGATGTTTGAGTCCTCGGTGTAGTAGTTCGCGCGCAATGTCAGCGCCTGGCCATCACCGAGGTCCAGCACCGACTTCAGGTTCAGGTCGTTGAGTTCGAAATCCATGTTGTCGCGCGCCCCGTCGCCCTGCTTGCGGGTGTAGTCCAGGAGCACGTTGTCCTGCCCGTAGCGCAGATGCGCGTTGAGATAGTCGCGGTTGCCGGCGGTCAGCGCCACGCTGCCCTCGCGGCCCCGCGGCGGCAGGGGCGTGATGTAGTTAATGACCGCGCCGGCGGTTTGCGGCCCGAACATTATCTGCCCGGCTCCTTTCAGCACTTCTATGCGCTCGAAACGGTCGATCGGCGGGTGGTAGTAGCTGGCGTTGTCGCCATAGGGCGCATACGCCATCGGAATCCCATCCTCGAGCAGTAGCACCTTGGTGGAACGGGTCGGATTGAGACCGCGCACGCCGATATTCGGGCGCAGGCCAAAACCTTCCTCGTCGCGGAGATTGAGTCCCGGCACTTTTCGCAACGCTTCGCTGGTGGTCATCACGTGGCTGCTGTCCAGAATTTCCTCGTCGATTACCGTGGCCGAGCCGGGGATGCGATCGAGGTTTTCCTGGGAGCCGATGACGTCCACTCGCGGCGCGATAATTTCATTTTCTTGCGCCGACAGCGGTGCCGGTGTTAACGCAAAGCCGATCAGCGCGGCCAGCACGGGAGGGGGTGGCAATTTTCTTGTTGTCATGATTGGGCTTTCGGTCGGCTACCGCGTTGAGGAAAGACAGTACAATACTAATGAGAATTGTAAGCATTAGTACTATGAGGTCAAGCAGTCTCGCTTGGTTTTCCGTCTCTCCAGCGATTAATGCCATTAAAAACAATATATTATGGGTTTGACGTTACAAATAAGAATCAGTATCATTCACTTTGTGACGCCGATGGATTCGTGCTGCATCGGACAAATTCCTTAGTAAATTCAATACGATCCTTAGGAGGGGAGTAATGAACGCAGTAATCGTTGGCGCAGATCGGCTTGGCAATATTCCGGATGTTCTGGCAGCACTCGGGATCAACATTCAACGCCATATCACGGGTCGGGCACCGGTCCATCAGCGCACCTTGGTTGCGCTTCCTAAAAACACCCAACTACTTATTCTATTGACGGATTTTCTTAATCACAACGCCATGAAAAGCTATCGTAGCCAGGCACAAATGCAGGGCATTCCCGTTATCGCGTGCAGACGCTCGTCGAGCTGCCTGATGCAGGCAGTGAAGCGTTTTCTGGGGTTGGAGGGACCGTGCGAGGAATGCGCGGGTGCACGGATGAACTAATTCCCGGCAGTTTTATCTTATTTATTGACAATCATTCGCATTGTTATTTAGTATCACACTCGTCTCGCATCCACAGCCCAGCCATGTACGTTTGCCTCTGCAACGGCATCACCGAAAGCCAGATCCGCGACGCGGTGGGCGGCGGCGCGCGTTCGTTGAGCGAGCTCCATTCGTGTCTGGGTGTGGCAAGTTGCTGCGGCAGGTGCGCCGACTGCGCTCAACAGGTCCTGCACGAAACCCTGTCCTCCAGCGAAACACCGCGCCAGCAATTGAGCGCCGCGTAGTTCCTCTTGTTCCTGACCCCTGTTTTTTCTTCTGGCTGCGGGTGGCGCAACCTATAATGCGTGCTTGATTCGTCAAACGCAGACTAGGGAGCGTGCATGAAGGGCGACAAGCAGGTCCTTAAATACCTCAACCAGGTTCTCACCAACGAACTGACCGCGATCAACCAGTATTTTCTTCACGCCCGCATGTTCAAGAACTGGGGCCTGAAGAAACTCGACGAGCACGAATTCAAGGAGTCGGCGGACGAGATGAAGCACGCCGACAAGTTGATCGAGCGCATCCTGTTTCTCGAGGGTTTACCCAACCTCCAGAATCTCGGCAAGCTGTTGATCGGCGAGAACGTGCAGGAGTGCCTGAAATGCGACCTGCAGCTCGAGATGGACGCGCACCCGGCGCTGCGCGAGGCGATCGCGTATTGCGAGAGTTGCAGTGACTATATTTCCCGCGAGATCTTCGAAGAGATCCTGGAGAGCGAGGAAGAGCATATCGACTGGCTCGAGATCCAGCTCGACCTGATCCAGAAAATCGGCATTCAGAACTACATGCAGTCCCAGGTTTCGGGGAGCTGAGATTGAATCCGTGAGAGAAGGCAACCTGGCCGCTCTCCCGTATCCTGATCCGGTTCCTGCCGGAAGAAATCCGAACCGATGCCCTTCAGAACCGCGCTGATATCTCTGGCAATTGCGATGTTCGCCGGTTGCGCAGTCACGCCTCCGGTACCTCCTGTCGTCGAGCCCGTCGCAGAGGACATCACTGCGCCGGAGCCGCCACCGCCGCCAAAGATCGCGCTTGTGCTCGGTGGCGGGGCTGCGAAGGGCTTCGCCCATATCGGCGTCATCAAGGCGCTCGAGTCGCATGCGATCACGCCCGACATCATCGTCGGTACCAGTGCCGGCAGCGTCGTCGGCGCGCTCTATGCAAGTGGTTACAACGGGTTCGATCTGCAGCGCGTGGCGCTGTCAATGGACGAGGGTACGTTCAGCGACTGGGTCTTGCCGAACCGCGGATTCATCAAGGGTGAATCGCTGCAGAAATTTGTCAACAATGCGGTTCAGAACCGGCCCATCGAGGCGCTCAACCGCACCCTGGCGGTCGTGGCAACCGACCTGCAGTCCGGCGAGCTGGTCGTTTTCGAGCGCGGCGATACCGGCATGGCGGTGCGCG
>JANOGP010000122.1:0-1922 GCA_031406075.1 Betaproteobacteria bacterium | reverse complement strand
CAGCGTCTTTGTCACCTGTATGTCCAGCGCGCGCCGGGAGCCCGAGAAAAGCAGCGTCGCCAGGCTATCCTGCGCTTGCAGCGCAAGCAGGATATTGTCGTAGACGCTCAGCTCCGGCAGCACGCTGGCGATCTGGAATTTGAGGCTCAGGCCCGCGCGCGATCGCTCTGCGGGTGTGGCGCGGCCGACGTCGGCGCCGAGAAAGCCGATGGTTCCCGCATTCGGTATTTCGGCCCCTGCAATGCACTTCAGCAGGGTGCTCTTGCCCGAGCCGTTGGGGCCGATCAAGCCGTGAAATTCCTTCTCGCGCACGTTCAGGTCGACGCCATTGAGTGCAGTCAGGGCGCCGTAGACCTTGGTGACATTGCGCGCCTCGAGCAGATTCATGCGATCGCTCACGCCGGATTCCTGTCCGTGTCGTTCTCTGGCGCTGCGTCGTCGGGCCGGCCGAAGGACCCTATTCGTTCCCGGTCCGAAACGAGGAAACCGATCAATCCCGTGGGCCGGAACATGACGATGACCAGAAGCAGCAGGCCAAGGATAATCGGCCACAGTCGCTGGTATTGCTGGGACAGCATGAAGGTGAGGTACTCGATTACGCCGGCGCCAACGACGGCGCCGATCAGGGTTCCGACGCCGCCGAAGAGAACGTACAGGACGACTTGGGTCGACAGTACCGGGCTGAGTTGACCGGGCCCCACATAACCTTCGTGAAACGCATACATCCCGCCTGCCAGCCCGGCGATGACGCCCGCCAGGGCGAAGATGATGCCTTTCACATGCTGAACGCGGTAGCCGAAAAAAGTGATCCGCGTCTCGTGCTGGCGGATTCCGGCGAGCACCAGTCCGAGTTGCGAACGCGTCAGGAATTTGAGCGCAACGTAGACGCCAAGGAGTATGCCCAGCGCCATGTAATAGAACCACACACCCTCCACAATTTCGTGGTTCCCCAGCGTCAACCGCGGAAGTGACGGAATGCCGTTTTGCCCGCCGACGTAAGACCAGCCGCGCGCGAGTCGCTCCACAACATACGACCCGGTCAGCGTTCCCAGCGCGACGAATACAGTAGTCGGCACGCGCCGGCCGAGGATGACGATAAAAGCCATGATCAGCGAGACGACCAGGCCGACCAGCCCGGCGACGGGAAGCAGCACCAGAACCGAAGTAATGTCCACCTTTGTGGCGAGCAGGGCCGTGCAGTACCCGGCCATGCCGAAGAACAGGGCCTGGCCAAAGCTGAGAATCCCGGCATAACCCCAGACCAGGTCGAAACTCAGCGCGAGCAGGCCGAGGATGAAAACGCGAGTGACGAACAGCGTCCAGAAATCATCGGTGAATGCGGGAAAGATCAAACTGGCGCCCAGGACAACGAGCTCCAGCCAAGGAATGATTTTCCTCAATTGCGGCGACGAAGCTGACGGGTCGGCGGTGTTATTCATTCTCTAGGCGATTGAAATGCACAGAACGCGGCCCCGGGTGACGCTGCACCCGGAGCCGCGGCCCAACGCTGGTCGTGTCAGGCGCACTCGCCGGGCATTACCGGTCCCTTGCTTTTTTCGACGATGTCGTACTTTCCGCCCTTTGACACGGCGGTGTACATGTTCATCTTCACATGGCGTGTGCCGGGAACCATCTCGCAGCCTCCGCCCGGCCCATCGCTGACCTTGGCGTGATCCAGCGCCGCCGCCACGGGTCCGCGCTTCACGCTCTTGGCCTCTTTCACCGCGGCTTCCCACAGCGTGATGCCCCGGTACATGCCGGTTGCGCCACTGCCCGCGGTGAACGGATTCTTGTCGCCGAACAGCTTGCCGTACTCCGCCTGCAACTGATTGCCAAAGGGATCGTTGACAGCCTTGAAATAATCCAGGCAGCTCGCCAGACCCTCGATCTCATGTGCCGGCGTGATTCCCAGCGCATTCTCG
>JANOGP010000024.1:0-10546 GCA_031406075.1 Betaproteobacteria bacterium | reverse complement strand
ATGTTGCCATGACCGAGGGCGTGTTCTCTCACAACCTGCAGGCGCTCGCTGCGGTGGCTACCGGCGGGCACGTTCATCCACGCGGCGAAGACTTTCTCTCCGGCCGCGAACCATGCTACGCGGTCTATCGCACCTCCGACGGCAAGTACATTGCGGTGGGCGCGCTGGAGAGGAAATTCTGGGATCGAGTCTGCGACGTGCTGGCGCGTCCCGACCTAAAGGCCTGCCACTGGGAAATTCGTGGGAAGGATCCGCAATGGGGCAAGGAAGAACTGGGCAGGATATTCGCCGCCCGGCCGCAGGTCCATTGGGTCGAAAAGTTCCGCGGTGAGGACTGCTGTGTGACGCCGGTGCTGGCGCTCGAGGAGAGCTTCGAAGATCCGCAGATCAGGGCGCGCGGGATGGTCTTGCGCGATGGCGATGTGCTGCAGCTGGCCCCACCTCTGAAAATGAGCGAGTACGAGTTTGTGGTGGAGCGCCCTGCGCCCGCCCCCGGCGAGCACAGCGACCAGATTCTCCGTGAAGCCGGTTACGCCGATGCCGCAATCGGAAAAATGCGCGCAACCGGCGTGATCTGAACCGGCGCTGCCGGTTCATTCATCTACTCGGCTGCGATCAAGGAGTTGTTCGAGGACCACATCGGCAGCCGTCAAGCCGCCCAGATGGGAGACACGCTGCAGCGCATTCTGGATGCGGTGCGCGAGCAGTCCGCCGCGCACTGATTGGCTTGCGTTATTCAGGTCAGCGGCAGCATCACGATTTTCTTGTAGGCCGGGCGGGCAGTCAGCGCGTCGTACCAGCGTTCCAGATTTGCCAGTTCAGGATGGTCGATTGGCAGGGTCATCCAGCGCCGGATCGCACAACCCATCGGAATGTCGCCCATGGTGAGAACGTCGCCGGCGACGTACGCGCGGTTCTTGAGGTGGGCATCGAGATACCCCAGGATCTCGCCGGTCTTGAGGCGCGAGTCCTCCATCGCGCTTTCGTCGCGCTGATCGGCCGGCGTACGCACCAGATTCCAGAACAGCGGCCGGAAGGTCGGCCAGAAAGTCGTGTTCTGCCAGTCCATCCACTTGTCGGCTTCGGCGCGGACCCTGAGGTCCTCGGGCCAGAGTTTGCCGGCGCCGTGCTTCGCGGCGAGGTAGCGCACGATTGCGTTCGACTCCCAGAGCACGAAGCCGTCGTCTTCGATGGTAGGCACCAAACCGTTCGGATTAAGGTTGCGGTATTGCGGCGTGTTCACCACGCCGAAGGTGCCGCCGGCGTCCACCCGCTCGTACTGAACGCCCATTTCCTCGCAGCACCACAGCGGCTTCTGGACATTGATCGAGTTGTCGCGACCCCAGATTCTCAGCATGGCAACCTCCCCGTTTGGGACCTTGTTTTCAGCGTGAAGCGCCGAGTTCGGCGAGCGCCGCATCGATCAGTCGTCGGGAAATGCTGATCTTGCTCGGTAATGCCTGCGGCAGCCGCCCCGCGGTAAACCAGCCTGCAGCCTCGATTTCGCCGGGGTCGGGGGTGATCTCGCCGCCAGCGTAGTCGGCGTAGAACGCGATCATCAGCGAATGCGGAAACGGCCAAGGCTGGCTGGCGAAGTATCGCAGGTTGGCAACCTCGATTCCGACTTCCTCGCGCACTTCGCGAACCAGCGTCTGCTCGAGGGTTTCCCCCGGTTCGACGAAGCCGGCAAGCGCGCTGTACATGCCGGGCGGGAAATGCGGTGAACGCGCCAGGAGCAGCTCGCGGCCCCTTCTCACCAGCGCCATGACCGCGGGGGCGATGCGCGGGTAATGCGACTGGGCGCAATTCGGACAGACGCGCGCCCGCTCGTTGACTTTAGGCTGGGTCGGCGTGCCACAGTGGCCGCAGAATTGGTGGGATCGGTTCCAGTCGACGATCTGGAATGCGCGCCCCGCGAGCGCGAACAGCGAATCGTCGAGCGCGCCGAACAGCGCACGCAATCCCGACAACTGCATTCCCTGCGGCGGCGTGACATCCTCCTCCAGCTCGCAGGCGAAACAATGCTGCTCGCCGAGGATGCCGAGATACTGGCTGCGTTTCGACGTGAGTCCGAATTCGCGCGGATCGGAAGCAGAAGGAACGCTCGCGCTTTGCGCGCTCCGCACGATGAGGATCTGCGAACCCTGAAATGCGAACCACAGCGCCGGCCCCTTCCAATCGGCCGGCGGACTGATCAGCGCAGTAAACCGATCGGGAGCGGCAAGGATCATAACTAGCGCTTGGGCATGTAGAGATCGGTGATGCTGCCCTCGGCGATCTCGGCGGCGAAGAAAATGGTTTCGGACAGTGTCGGATGCGGGTGGATGGTGAGTCCGATATCTTCCGCATCGGCACCCAATTCCAATGCCAGCACGGTTTCCGCGACCAGCTCCCCTGCGTTCGGTCCGACCATGCCCGCGCCGAGCAGGCGCTTGGTGGTCTTGTCAAAGATCAGCTTGGTGATTCCCTCGTCGCGCGCGGTGGCGCGCGCCCGGCCGCTCGCCGCCCAGGGAAATACCGCTTTGTCGATCTCGGTCCCCTGCGCCTTGGCCTGCGTTTCGGTGAGTCCCATCCAGGCGACTTCGGGGTCGGTGTAGGCCACCGATGGAATAGTGCGGGCGTCGAACGCGCGTTTGTGTCCGGCGATGATTTCCGCAGCAAGCTTACCTTCGTGACTGGCCTTGTGTGCCAGCATTGGCTCGCCGATGATGTCCCCGATCGCGTAAATATGCGGCACATTGGTGCGCATGAATTTGTCTGCCGGGACAAAGCCGCGGTCGGTGACATTCACTCCGGCAGCCTGCGCGTCGATCTCCTTGCCGTTGGGTCGGCGTCCGACCGAGAGCAACACGCGATCATAGACTTGCGGGTTGGGCGCGTTTTCACCCTCGAAGGTCGCCTTAAGGCCGTCTTTCTGCGCTTCCAATTTGGTGACCTTGGTCTTGAGATAAATGTTCTCGTAGCGTTTCTCGATGCGTTTTTGCAACGGCCTGATCAGGTCGCGGTCAGCGCCCGGAATCAGGCCTTCGAGCAATTCCACCACCGTGACCTTCGAGCCAATGGCGTCGTAGACCGTGGCCATCTCCAGGCCGATGATGCCGCCGCCGATCACCAGCAGCCGCTTGGGCACATCCTCCAGTTTGAGCGCGCCGGTTGAGTCCATCAGCCGCGGATCGTCGTAGGGGAAACCCGGAATGCGCGCGACACTCGAACCGGCCGCGATGATCGCGTAGTCGAATGACACTTTCTTCGTGCCGTCCGGCGTCTTTACCTCGATCATGTGAGGGGAAATAAACTTGCCAACACCCTGCACCACCTGGACTTTGCGTTGCTTGGCAAGTCCGGCGAGGCCGCGGATCGACTTGTCGACCACGCCGTCCTTCCATTCGCGCAGCTTGGCGATCTCGATCCTGGGTTTGCCGAATGCGATGCCGAAGTGACTCATTTCCTCGGCTTCGGAGATGACGCGCGCCGCATGCAGCAACGCTTTCGACGGAATGCAGCCGACGTTCAGGCACACTCCGCCCAGCACCGAGTAACGCTCGACCAGCACCACCTGCTTGCCGAGATCCGCAGCGCGGAACGCGGCGGTGTAGCCGCCGGGGCCGGAACCCAAAACCATCACTTCGGCGTGAATATCGCCTTTCGTGACCGGTCCGGGTGACGTGACCGCCGGCGCGGCGGGCACCCTTGGCGCGGTTGCAGCAGGTGCTGGCCTGGGCGCCTCGGCCCCAGCGCCTTCCAGAAGCAGTATCAGACTGCCTTGGGAAAGCTTGTCGCCGACCTTGACCTTGATTTCCTTTATCACGCCGGATTGCGGCGAAGGTACTTCCATCGTCGCCTTGTCGGATTCCAGGGTGATCAGCGCGTCTTCCTTGTTGATCCCGTCGCCGGGTTTGACCAGCACTTCGATCACGGGAATGTTCTTGAAATCGCCGATGTCGGGGACCTTGATTTCGATCAGTTGGCTCATGAAGATTTTTGGTGATTAACCGTCAAAGCAGAAGCAAGAACGTAAATTCTCACCACGAAGAAACGAAGAAACACGAAGAAGAGAGAAAAAAAGTATACGTGTGTAAAGCTCCAATTGTCGGAGTTTCCAACAAACTCGAAGTTGGCGGGAGAGGATCGCGAAAAGTCACCGCGCTTCTATCCCCAATTAGTGTAAGGATTCCTGTTTTTCTTCGTGTCTTCGTGTCTTCGTGTCTTCGTGTCTTCGTGGTGAGATTTGCTTTTCTATAGTTCGCAGCCTGACTCAGGCAGGGGATCACTCACGAACGTGGCCGTCACCGAGGACGATGAACTTGAGCGACGTCAGGCCTTCCAGGCCCACGGGGCCGCGGGCATGCAGCTTGTCGGTGGAAATGCCGATCTCCGCACCCAGGCCGAATTCGAAACCATCGGCAAAGCGCGTTGACGCGTTTACGAGCACCGAGCTGGAATCCACTTCGCGCAGGAAGCGCCGTGCCCGCGTGATGTCTTCGGTGACGATGGCGTCGGTGTGCTGCGAACCATATACGGTAATGTGCTCGATCGCCTGGTCGACGCCGTCCACCAGGCGCACGGCGAGGATGGGGGCGAGGTACTCGGTGTACCAGTCCTCCTCCGTGGCGGGTTTCATTTGCGACACCAGCGCGCACGCTTGCTGGTCGCCGCGCAGTTCCACGCCTTTGTCAAAATAAATCTTCGCCAGCGCCGGCAGCACGGCCGCGGCGATGTTTTTGTGCACCAGCAGCGTTTCCATGGTGTTGCAGGTGCCGTAGCGCTGCGTCTTGGCGTTGTCTGCGATGCGGATCGCTTTGTCGATGTCGGCGCGATCGTCGATGTACACGTGGCAGACCCCGTCGAGATGCTTGAGCACCGGTATGCGCGACTCGCTGGAGATGCGCTCGATCAGGCCTTTGCCGCCGCGCGGCACGATGATGTCCACGTAATCTTTCATTGTGATCAGTTCACCGACCGCGGCACGGTCGGTGGTTTCAATCACCTGGACCGCCGTTTCCGGCAACCCGGACTTGCGCAATCCCTCGTGCACGCAGGCGCCGATCGCCTGGTTGGAATGGATTGCCTCGGAACCGCCGCGCAGGATTGCGGCGTTGCCGGACTTCAGGCACAGCCCGGCGGCGTCCGCGGTGACGTTGGGGCGCGCCTCGTAGATGATGCCGATGACCCCGAGCGGCACGCGCATTCTCCCCACCTGGATGCCGGTGGGCCGGTAGCTCAGTCCGGAAATTTCGCCGATCGGATCGGGCAATGCGGCGATCTGGCGCAATCCCTCCGCCATGGAGGCAACGCTTTTGGGTGTCAGCGTCAGCCGATCCACCATTGCCGCCTCGAGTTCCTTGGCGCGCGCAGCCTCGACATCTTTTCTGTTCGCATCCAGCAGGCGAGCGATGTCGCGCTCAGCGGCCTGCGCCATGCTGAGCAATGCATCGTTCTTTGCCCTGGTGTCGGCCTTCGCCATCTCGCGCGAGGCGGCCCGCGCGGCGCGTCCGACCGAGTGCATGTAAGACTGGATATCCACGATTCCTAATCCCGAATTGTGCCGGGGATTTTACCCCTTATTCCCGGCGGCCTGCCGCCCTGCGCCGGCGCCATCAGGCTCAATCCGAGCTGCAGCAGCGCATCCCAAACGTCGCCGTTAGCAAGCCCCTTGATCATGCGATCCACCTCCGCCGCCCGCCGCAGCGTGGCAATGAGCCGGGTTGATGTCAGTCGCTGCAGCGCGCGTGGCATCAGTTCCTGGCGCGGTCCCCACACGCGCGCCTCGCGTAGCGCCTGCGCCAGCGGACGTCCCGCATCCGCCGCCGCCTTTACCCGTGCCATCGCCCGCGTTTCCTCGGCGATCGCCCACAGTACCAGCGGCGGAGCCGCGCCCTCGCCGTGCAGGCCGTCGAGCATGCGCACGAAGTGCGCGCGCTCGCCTTTGAGCAGGGTGGCACCGATTTCGAACACGTTGTAGCGCGCAACGTCCACCACCGCGTTCTTCACCTTCGCGAAGGACAGCAATCCGGCGGGAAATAGCAGGGCAAGCTTTTTGACTTCCTGGTGCGCCGCCATGAGATTGCCTTCGACCCGGTCGACCAGGAACTCGAGTGTTTCGGCGTCGGCCTGCTGATCCTGTTGTGCGAGCCGGCCGGATAGCCACTTTGCCAGCTGCTCGCGCTTGACCGCGGCGGCATGCACCGCCATTCCGGCGCGCTCCAGCGCGTCGAACCATTTGGAAGCAAGTTGCTGGCGATCCAGTCCGGGCAGCGTGATCAGGACGACCGTGTCCTCGGGCAGCGAGCCGGCCAGCCGCTGCAAGGCTTCGGATCCGTCTTTGCCGGGCTTGCCTGAGGGAATGCGCAAGTCGAGCACGCGCTTGCGTGCGAATAACGACAGGCTGTTGCCGGCCATCGCGACTTCTCCCCAGTCGAATCCGGATTCTGCAAACAGTACACGGCGTTCGTCGTAGCCCTGCTTGAGCATTACAGCGCGGATTCGATCGGCAGCTTCGAGCGCCAGCAACAACTCCTCGCCGAACAGAACATACAGAGGCTTGAGGCCGCGCGACAGATGGTGGGGTAACTGTTCGGAATCGATGCGCATTCAGTAAAAGAGATACACCAAGGGGAATTGCGGGTTCAAATCCTGACCGCTGAGACGTCGGGGAAACGGCATGCACGAATTTCTTCGTGGTTGGATTTCCCCGGTTTCCCGCGTGTTCAAGATTTCCTAGCGGTTCATGCGGTACAGAAGCTGCTCCAGCTTGTCGGGGTCGTCGCTGTTCAGCATCTTCTGGGTGAGCACCATGACTTGCTGCAGGTCGGACTTCAACACCTGCTGCTTCACCGACAGCAAATACGCCGGATGCATCGAGAATTGGCGCAGTCCGAAACCCAGCAGTACGCGCGTAAGGCGCACGTCGCCGGCCATTTCGCCGCACACGGCGACCGGCACATCGGCGTGATTGGCGCTGCGGATGACGTGCGCCACGAGGTTCAGCACCGCCGGATGCAGCGGGTCGTAGAGATGCGCGACGGTGTCGTCGGCACGGTCAACCGCAAGCGTGTACTGGATCAGGTCGTTGGTGCCGATCGACAGGAAATCGAGTTTGCGGGTGAAAGTGGAGACCGACAGCGCCGCAGCGGGGATTTCGATCATTCCGCCGATACTGATCTTCTTGTCGTAGGGAATGCCGTCTTCGTGAAGGCTCTCCTTGGCCTCGTCGATCAGGTGCAGAGTCTGGTTCACCTCGTTCGCGGAGGACAACATCGGAATCAGGATGCGCACCTTGCCGTAGTGCGAGGTGCGCAGGATGGCGCGCAGTTGGTGATGGAACATCTGCGGCTCGGCAAGGCACAGGCGGATCGCGCGCAGGCCCAGCGCCGGGTTGGGCGCGACGCGTTCAGTGTTGTCTATCTGCTTGTCCGCGCCGAGGTCGAAGGTGCGGATGGTGACCGGCAGGCCGTCCATGTCCTGGACCACCTTGCGATAGGCTTCGAACTGTTCGTCTTCGGTCGGCAAGTCGCGACGATTCAGATACAGGAACTCGGTGCGGAACAGGCCGACGCCGTCGGCGCCGTTCTCCATGGCGCCGGCAACATCGTCCGGCAACTCGATATTGGCGTGCAGTTCGATCGCGGTGCCATCCAGCGTGGTGGTCTTGGTTTTTTTCAGCCGCCTGAGTTGCAGGCGTTCGAGCTCCCATTGTTCATGGCGATTTTTGTACTCGCCCAACACGGCTTTGTCGGGATTGATGATGACCACGCCGTTGGTGCCGTCCACGATCAGCACTTCGTTCTCGCGGATCAGAGTGCGCGCGTGGTGCAGGGCCACCACGGAAGGGATGTTCAGGCTGCGGGCGATGATCGCGGTGTGCGACGTGGCGCCGCCAAGGTCGGTGACGAAACTGGCGAACCTGTGGCTCTTGAACAGGATGACATCCGCCGGGGAGAGGTCGTGCGCGACCAGGATGCTGTTCTCCTCGGGCGTGCTGCGTGCCAGGACTTGGCCGGGCCGCCCCATAAGGACCTTTAGCACCCGCTCAACGACCTGGATGACATCTGCCTTGCGCTCGCGCAAATAACCGTCCTCGATTCGCTCGAACTGCTCCATCAGAGCTTCCATCTGGAGCTTTAACGCCCATTCGGCGTTGCACTGCTGGGTTTGGATGAGCTGCTTCGGGACCTCCGACAGGGTCGGATCGTCGAGGATCATCAGGTGCAGATTGAGAAAGGCTCCGAATTCGGCAGGCGCGCCGGCCGGAATGTGCTGGCCGATGCTGGCGAGTTCGGCACGAGCTGTTACCAGTGCCGCGTCGAAGCGTGCCTGTTCATCCGCGACCCGCGACTCGGAGATGTTGTAATGCGCGACTTCGATCTGGGCGTGCGAAACCAGCTGGGCATGGCCGATGGCGATGCCCCCCGATACTCCGATGCCGTGAATGGTGAAGCTCATGGCGAGACAGGGCCGAGGTTCGAGGGCCGAGGTTCGAGCGGGAATGCGGTTTTCACTCGTCCCTCGTACCTCACGCCTCGCGCCTGTTTTATTCCCCTTCCCCGAACCTGTCGCTGATCAGTCCGACCAAGGCGGCCATTGCTTCGGCTTCATCCGTACCGTTGGTCTCGACCATGACGGTCGCGCCTTTTGCGGCGGCAAGCATCATCACGCCCATGATGCTCTTGGCATTGACCCGGCGGTCGTCGCGCGTGACCCATATCTCGGCGGAGAATTTACCGGCGAGCTGCGTGAGCTTGGCCGACGCCCGCGCGTGCAGCCCCAGCTTGTTGGTGATCTCAATTTCCCGTTGCTGCATTTTTCAACTGTGCCGCCGGCATTTGCATGACGCCTTCGATGCCTCCGGAAATCGCTTTGGCAACCACGGTCCGCAGGGATTCGTTGCGATAAGTCAGCGCGCGCACTAGCATCGGCAGATTCACCCCTGCGACGCCTTCGATCTTGCCGGGGATCAGCAACTTGCTGGCGATGTTACAGGGCGTAGCGCCGTAAACGTCGGAAAGCACCAGCACGCCGCTGCCCTGGTCGAGGCTGTGCGCCAGATTGGTCGCCTGCGGCAGCACCAGCTGAGGATCGTCGTGCAGGCGTACGTTGATCTGCATCAGGTGCGGCGGCCGGCTGCCCATCACGTGGCTGGCGCAGTGAATCAGGCTTTCACCAAGCGTACCGTGGGCAACGATCAGTATTCCAACCATGGATGCCTGGGATTAGTCGGTAACACAGGGAAATTCTACCTATATGGATAGCGTGCGTAAGGAGAGAAGGGTGAGGAGTAAGGAAAACCGTTAAGAGGGAGTTTACCCCTGTCTCCTCACCCCTCACCCCTTACTGCCTTTTCCAGCGCATCGATCATCAGCGCCGCAACATTGAGGCCGGTCTGGTCGGCGATTTCACGCATGCAGGTGGGGCTGGTGACGTTGACTTCGGTCAGATAATCGCCGATCACGTCCAAGCCGACCAGCATCAGTCCCTGAGCCTTGAGTTCGGGGCCGATGGCCTCCGCGATCTCGCGGTCGCGAGTGGTCAACGGCTGCGCCACCCCGGTGGCGCCGGCGGCGAGATTGCCGCGGGTTTCCCCCTGTTTCGGAATGCGCGCAAGTGAATAAGGCACCGGCTTGCCGTCTATGACCAGGACGCGTTTGTCGCCCGTGACGATCTCGGCGATGAAGCGCTGTGCCATCACCGTGCGCCGGCCGTAATGGGTAAGGGTTTCGATCACCACCCCGATGTTGTGATCCTGCCGGTGCAGACGGAACACCGAGGCGCCACCCATGCCGTCGAGCGGTTTGAGGATGATATCGCCCTGCTCGGCGAGAAAGTCGCGGATCAACTGCTCGACGCGCGTGACCAGCGTCGGCACCGTGAACTGCGCAAATTTAGCGATCGCCAGTTTCTCGTTATGGTCGCGAACGGCGCGCGGACTGTTGATGACACGCGCGCCCTGCTTTTCCGCCAGCTCCAGCAGGTAAGTGCTGTAGATGTATTCCATGTCGAATGGCGGGTCCTTGCGCATCAATACCGCGTCGAATGCTTCCAGCGGCACCGGCTTTTTTTCGCCGGCACGGTGCCAGTGCTTTTCGTCGGAAGTGAGCGACAGGTCGCGTGCATAGCCAAGTACGCGGTCATCCCGCCAGATCAGGTCCTCCTGCTGCAGCGCTGCCAGCGAATGGCCGCGAGACGCCGCCTCGCGCATCATCGCGTAGGAAGAATCCTTGTAGGTCTTGATGGTGTCGAGCGGATCGAGAACGAAGGCGATTTTCATGTTGTTATCGTGGAGGCGTGCCGACGGTGCCGCACGCGCAAGCGTGCTGAGACGAGAGTCAGGTATTGGCGGCCCGGACTTGCGGAAACGGCTCCCGTTTGGGTACGGCTTCCATGCGCTCCTGATCGATCGCGCTCATCATGGCCTGTACGCACAGCGTCAGGGATTCCTTGTTCACGTTGTTGAACCCTCCGGGGGACAGGTTGGTGTCCACCGGCGCCAGCCTGAAGCGGCGGTCGTTCAGATCCACCTATGCGCGATATGGTGTCGTATCTTCCCGCA
>JANOGP010000389.1:0-6552 GCA_031406075.1 Betaproteobacteria bacterium | reverse complement strand
TCCGCCACCGCATTTGCGTCCCTATCGACAGCCGAAAGTGCGAATTTGGACGATGACACCAATCATATTTTCGTTTCCGGCACGCCATTGGTACCGGCATTCGACGATATTTTGTCGTGGTCGTCAGTCAACATACTATTTGCGCGAATGGTGCAGGCCGGCAAGCTGCCTTGACTTGCGGTCCGCTAGCGAAAATCGCTTTCCGCGCCTTCGTGTCACGCGCAGAATTTCTTGAGCTCAAGGAGCTGAGCAAGAAATAAAACCTGATGATGCCTTGGCAATTCGCGCCAGAAATCCGCCCGTTACTTGCGCCAAACTAAAGCACCGGAGCGGCCATTAAGGCACAAATGCCCGGCCCCCGCGGCTAAGCGGCATTGGGAAGGTACGATGAACCGCCTCGAGCGCTTCGGGACTATAGCCGACGGCTGCCGCGACATGGATCACCTCGCCGTCGAACCTCAAGACTCCTGAGAAAGTCGCCTCACAGAGCTTCCGCGCATTCTCCGCGATCGTCTCGAACACCGGCTGCACGTCGCTTTGCGATTGACTGATCACGCGCAAGATCTCGCTAGTCGCGGTCTGCTGTTCGAGGCGCTCTTGGAGTTCCTTGAACAGTCGCGTATTCTCGATCGCGATCACCGCTTGATCTGCGAACGTCTTGATCACTTCGATTTGTTTGTCCGAGAACGGTCCGGGTTCAGCGCGCTCAATAATAATTACGCCAGTAGGAATGCCTTCTCGAAGCATTGGCGCAGCAAGCGCAGCGCGAAAGCCCAAACGCGATCCGAGCGCCTTTGCAATGGCGAACTCCTCTCCGGGCTCCGCTAGCAAATCCGGAACGTGGACGAGACGACGTTCCAAGACGGCTCGTCCGTTTATCGAGTCACGATGTATAGGTATTGTTTCGTCGGGTCCCAATCTTGGCAGTGGTCCAGACGCCGCAACCAACCTCAGTACGTCACCTTCGACGCGAAAGATTGCTGCGTCTTTTGCACCACATAGCGCCGCAGCGTTCCTTGAAACGGTATCCAGTACCGGCTGCAAATCGGTCGGCGAACTGCTGATCACCCGTAGAATCTCGCTCGTCGCAGTCTGTTGTTCGAGGGACTCAGTCAATGCCTTGTTGCGTTCCTCGAGTTCCTTGAACAGCCGCACGTTCTCGATCGCGATCACAGCCTGGTCGGCAAAGGTCTGAAGCATGGCAATCTGCCGTTCGGAAAACATAGACGGCTCGGTGCTGGATACGCTGATGGCGCCGATGGGTTTTTCGTCGCGGAGAATTGGAACTGAAACGGTGCTGCGATATCCAGCAGTCTGCGCGAGGCTCTCCAAGCGATACTCTGCGTCCTCGCGAACATCCGGGATATATGCAATGGCCCGGGTAAGTATGGCGCGACCAAGCGCGCTGCCACGGCTCGGCGGCATCGGAAAGGTTCGATGGGTTGCCTCGATCGCTTCGCGGCTCATACCGTCAGTGGTCGCATACCTAATGAGTTCGCCATCGAACGTATAAAACACTGCCCAAGAAGCCTTGCACAGCCTCCGCGCATTGCCCGCGATTGCTTCGAATACCGGCTGCACGTCACGTTGGGACTGGCTGATTACCCGTAGGATCTCGCTGGTTGCGGTCTGCTGCTCGAGCGCTTCGGTGAGCGCCTTATTACGTTCCTCTAGTTCTTTGAACAATCGCACGTTCTCGATGGCGATCACGGCCTGGTCGGCGAAGGTTCTGATAAGTTCGATCTGTTTGTCCGAGAATGGGGCTACCTCAATCCGACGGATTGCGATCACGCCTATTGCACAGTCTTCACGCAGAAATGGCGTAATCAATATCGTCCGATAGCCGATGCGCTTCTGGTATTGCTTGTTGTCTGGAAACTCCGTGTTGACCTCTTCGGAGGCCCCGTCGTGGATGTGCATCGTCCGGCGGTCGAGAATCGCCGTCCCTGTGATCATAGTTCGACGTATCGGCAGCAATTCGCCAATCGGGACGCCCGAAAGCGGTCCGTACTGTGCCACCACCTTTAAGAATTCGCCCTCGACCTGGAGGATCACCGCGTCGTTGGCGTTGCTGAGGCGTGCTGCGCTTTCTGCAATCGCGTGTAGCACTGGCTGTAAGTCCGTTGGGGAACTACTGATAACCCGCAAGATCTCGCTGGTGGCGGTCTGCTGCTGTCGCACTTCCCGCAACTCAGCCTCGAGCGCCTCAGCCTTCTGTCTCCACGTTCCATTGCCACCGGCACGCGGTCGCTTGGACGAGCCACCGGCAGGACCGCGGGCGACAGACTTGGCAGTCCCTGGCCGACTCTTCGCGCTGGGGCGCTTTGCTTTCGACCGAGACGCAGGTTCGGGTTTTGCGAGCCGAGTCATGGCGCGGACCTGATCCTCGGCTTGCAGGGAAGATCAATCCTTTCTATTCTCACCGCCCCCACCCCAACCCTCCCCCGCCCTGCAAGGGAGGGAGGCTTTCGGTTCCTTCCCCCGCCTGCGGGGGAAGCCCGGCCGACACGGCGTTCGCGTAGCGATCCGGGGCGGGAGGCCGGGCTAAGACGCGCTTCCCGCAAACGGCCGATTTCATCGGTAACGTGTCCGCGCGTCAGGATGGGGGCAGCGCAAACTGAAGCTCACTTCAGATACTCGCGGATCTTGGCCAGCAGCACGCGAGGGCTGAACGGTTTGGTCACATAGCCGTTGCACCCGGCCGCGTAAGCCTTCTGGTCGTCTCCGCTAAGCGCATACGAGGTCACGGCGATGATCGGAATATGTTTCAAGGCTGGGTTCGCCTTGATCCGTCGCGTAACCTCATACCCATCCAGCCCCGGCAACTGGATATCCATCAGAATCAAGTCGGGCCGCTCTCGCTCAGCGAGCGCCAGCCCCTCCTCCCCGGTCGTCGCCTCGACAAGCTCGTAGCCGCTGGCCACGAGCAAGTCCCGCACGATCTGGCGGTTGTCCTCTTGGTCTTCGACGACCAGGATGCGCTTGCTCATGATGCTCCTCCTTGCTGATTGGCCCGCACCGGAATGCTGAAGAAGAAAGTCGAGCCCTTTCCGACGGTGGACTCGACCCAGATGCGCCCGCCGTGCATCTCCACGATCCTCTTTGCGATCGCCAGTCCAAGCCCGGTACCGCTCTTGGTCTTGGTCGACGAACTGTCGATTTGCTGAAACTCTTCGAAGATCTTCTGCCGGTCCTCCTCGCGGATTCCCGGGCCGGTGTCGGCGACCGAAACCACGAACATCCCGTCGGGCAAGGTCACCCGCACGGCGACTTCGCCCGCATCCGTGAACTTTATCGCATTGCCCACGAGGTTCAACAGCACCTGGGTGATGCGCCGCTCGTCGCCATTGGCGACCGGCAAACCGGGTGCGACGTCGACCAGTAGATGGAGCTTCTTCTCGGCAGCCAGGGACCCTACCGCAGTGGCGACGCTCTGAGTCACCTCTTCAAAGGTGTAATCATTCAGCGAAAGCACGAGCTGTCCCGCCTCGATCTTGGAAAGATCCAGCACGTCATTGATCAGCCCGAGCAGATGCCGGCCGCTCTTCTGTACACGCTCGAGCACGTCCCTGATCTTTTCCGGCACCTTGCCGTAGATCTGATCGACGATCAGTTCGGTGTAGCCGAGAATGGCATTAAGTGGCGTACGCAGCTCATGGCTCATGTTGGCGAGGAACTGCGACTTGTGCTGGCTCGCGATCTGAAGTTCGTGACTCTTCTGCTCGATTTCCAGAAACAGCCGTGCGTTCTGGATCGCCAGCGCGGACTGGCTTTCGAACGTGGTCAGTAGATTGACTACTTGCTGCGAAAACTCGCCCGGCTGCGTGCGGGTGACCGTGAGAGCGCCCATCACCTGGTCCTCGCGGATCAGCGGCACCGCCAGCAAGGCTCGGTACCCACTCTTGATGATGAGGTCTCGCACGCGACTCTCGTACACGCCCTCGACGGTAATGTCCGCGATCTGAACAGGCTGGCGTTTGGCGACTGCCTCACCGGTCACCCCTTCCCCTTTCCTCAGAGGATCGTGCCTCAAGGCATCGGCGATGTGTTGCGGATAGCCGATCATGGCCCTGGGGCGTAGCTCTTCCGTTGCTTCGTCGTAGTCGAAGATCTGCCCCGCCTGTGTCCCGGCGAGCGTGTTGGCGTGAGTGAGGATAGTCGTCAGGACGGTATCGAGATCGAGCGTCGAACTGACCGCGGCACCGACCTCGCCGAGCGCCTTGAGCTCCTCCACCGAGCGGCTAAGGTCCGCGGTCCTTGCCTCCAGCTCCTTGAACAGCCGGACGTTCTCGATGGCAATTACCGCCTGGTCGGCGAAGGTCTTGATCAGTTCGATCTGTTTGTCCGAGAACGGAGCCGCATCTGTCCGCTCAATGAAAATGACACCGATTGGCACGTTTTCGCGAAGCATGGGCGCCACTAATGCAGCCCGATATCCTATTCGCGCCGCGTAGGTCTTTGCGCCGACGAAGTCGTCGTCGGAAAAAGTCAGAAAATCGGGAATATGAATGACTTTGCGGTCGAGAATGGCTCGTCCGCCGACAAAGTCGCGACGAATCGGTACCGACTCGTCCGGGCGCAGACGTGGCAGTGGGCCCCACCCCGCGGCGACTCGAAGTACATCGCCGTCAACGCGAAGAATGACCGTGTTCGTGCTTTCACACAAACGCGCTGCACTTTCCGCAATTGTATCCAGCACAGGCTGGATGTCAGTCGGCGAACTGCTGATCACCCGAAGGATTTCGCTGGTTGCGGTCTGCTGCTCCAAAGACTCGGAGAGAGCCTTGTTGCGCGCCTCCAGTTCCTTGAACAATCGCACATTTTCGATCGCGATCACGGCCTGGTCGGCAAAGGTCTTGAGGAGATTCAGCTCTCTTTCGGAAAAAGCGCGCGGGTCATCGCGCAACACGTTAATCGTCCCTATCGCCTTTCCTTCACGCATCATGGGAACGGACACAACACTGCGGTAGCCTCCCACGGCTGCAGGTTCGTAGTGATACTCCGGGTCGAGCGTCACATCGGGAATATGAACCAGCGTACGGTCAAGCACGGCCCGGCCTCCCGCGTGCGCGCGGGTGGGCGGAGCTGGGTGGGACCTGCGTAGAGCCTCCCAAGTTTCGGGCGTAAGGCGAAAGGCGGCGGCTATGTCCAGAAACTGCCCGTCGTAGCGATAGAGCCCGCCCGAATTACCCTCGCACAGTCGCGTAGCGCTCTGAATAATGGCATCAAAGACCGGTTGCAGATCTGTAGGCGAACTACTGATCACCCGAAGGATTTCGCTGGTTGCGGTCTGCTGCTCCAGCGACTCTCGCAAATCGCGAGTGCGTTCCTCCACCTTCCGCTCCAGGCCCGCGTAAGACTCCTGAAGACGCTCGGTCATGCGGTTGAATTCGTCGGCCAGCGCCTGCAGCTCGTCGCCGCTCTGTACCGCGATCCGATGGTCAAGCGCTCCCGCACCGATACGCGCGGCACCCGCCCGGAGCGCCTGGACTGGCGCTACCATCCGGCGCACGATGAACAGGCTTGCGACGATCGAGACCACGACACCGACGAGCACGAGTATCGCCGTACGCCAGATTGACGCGTACAAAGACGCAAATGCCTCTGCGACCGGCAACTCGACAAAAACGGACCAGTTCAAAGGCGTAATTGTGGCGTGCGCCGAAAGAACTTCGGTTCCGCGCACGTCCCGGCCGACCATTGCCACAGCGGGTGTGTCAACCTCGCCGACGGGATTTGCGGCGGCCGCGCGGACCTGCGGAAGCGCCGATAAATCGGTCTTCTGAAGCACCAGGCTGATGTCCGGGTGGGCAATCAGGCGGCCTCGCTCATCCACGACGTAGGCATTTCCACCTTTGCCGACTTTCAGGTTCGAGACCACGTCCCAGATGAATTTCAGGTTTGCCTCGGCAGCGACGACGCCCGCGTCCTCGCCCGCGCCGGCCATGGCAATCGTAATGTACGGCTCGGACTCCTTGCGGAAATAGACCGGGCTGAAATAGGTCTTGCGCGCCATCGCCTCCACGAACTTCGAATCACGGGAAAGATCGGCGTTGCTGCCGATGACATCCATTGCAAGACGCGACACGCGCAATTGCTCATGCCCGGCGGTGTCGATGTGGCTCACCTCGGTGATGGCAGGCACTTGGCGAAGGAGTCGCAACGAGTCCAGCCGCCGCTGATCGATCGGGACGCCGCGCGGACCCCACGGGGTCTGCGCGATCCAGGACAGATCGTGTTCCAGTTCGCGTACGAACCGTTCGATCCGGATCGCCGCCGCCGCAGCTTTTTCGTGCTGGATGCGGGCGAGTGCAGACTTGTTTTCCTGATACGAGAAGTAGATTTCGACCAGACCGCTGATGACAAGCCCGCCCATTACCAGAACCACGAGCGGAATCGCGTACTTGAAAAAGAGACTGCCGCGCCAGATCACCGAATTACCTCATCCGTACTGCCTGCTCGAGGCCAGCGAGATCAAGGCGAAGCTGATGCGCCCCGCCGATCTCTACCCCGTCTTCGAGAGCGCGCTCGCGGCTCGCGCCGGGGCGACGC
>JANOGP010000380.1:0-4787 GCA_031406075.1 Betaproteobacteria bacterium | reverse complement strand
TTCGCGCATTCCAAACACGGACTGCCGTTGTCTCACGGCCGCGCTTGCGCCGAAACGCTGGCCGCGTTTCTGGCGCGCCGCTGCGGCTGACATTCCTTCACTTAAAAAAACTGAAACTTCAGGACCTGACCCCAATGCTTTTAGGGGTTGCGTCATTTCACCGCGGCACACCCGTTCAGGTTCGCAATTCAGGAAGCGGTTCTTCCTTCGGCACGAAGCGCAGCGCCACACCGTTGTTGCAGTAGCGCAGCCCGGTGGGTTTGGGACCATCGTCGAAGACATGGCCCTGATGCCCGCCGCAACGCACGCAGTGATATTCGGTACGCGGCCAGATGAGCTTCCTATCCTTTTTCGTTCCGACTGCACCCGGCAAAACATCGAAGAAACTCGGCCAACCCGTGCCGCTTTCATACTTCGTCTCGCTGCTGAAAAGCGGCAGGTAGCATGCGGCACAAACAAAAGTGCCTGCGCGCTTTTCCTTGTTCAACGGACTGGTTCCCGCGCGCTCGGTGTCTTCTTCGAAAAGAACCCTGTAACTCATGGCGGGAAGCAGGATTTTCCATTCGGATTTGGGTTTCACAAGTGGACCCAGGCGGCTTTCCTTGGCCCAGGCCGGCAGTCCGACAAGGAGGGCGGGAATGCTCGCAAGCAATTGGCGTCTGTTCATGGTCTGTCCTCGCACATGCAATCTCGAATAAATCTTTAGTCGATCGATACGTCAGTTGCTTACAACCGGGAACTTCGATAGCGGTCGAAACGCAGAAGCGCGTCCCCGGCACACATATACGCCCCCGGGCTCCCGGGTGGATGCAGTGAATCGGAGTATCAAAATAGACAACGGGGCGCCAAATCTGTTCGGGCGGAATGCGGCGCGGAGGCGCTGCGCGAGTCGGGCGATGCGGTTTTCCCTCATCCCTGCGTCTGGCAAATCTGCGGGTCCACCTCGAAGCCCGGCGCTGGACCATAGACGCAGGCCGCTCCATTCCTGTCCGCGTGTGTCAATTTCAGCGACCAGTCGGCGCCGCCATTGCACTGCGGATAATGCATCACGGAGAAGCGGTCGTAGTCGGTGAGCGGCCGCCAGTTGTTGTCCTCGAAGCAGGTTCCCGATTGCGGGCGAGTGTGTTCGTGCCGCCAACCGAGCGTGTGTCCAAGCTCGTGGCGCAGGATCCCGACCAGTTGCAAAGCCCCGTCGGGATCGAGATTGAAAGAGGATTCGTCGATCAGCACGTTGCGTTCGGCACGTTCTTCGTTCGGGAAGAACGCCCGCGCCAGATATTGCCCGCCAACGTTGACTGGCCGGATATCGAACACGACCTTGGCATTGTCGGGCGTGCAATCGGCGTCCTCCGTCGGGACATGGGTGAATTGCACATCGGCGACCTCTTCCCACGCGCCGGAGGCAGCCTCCATGTCCCGGATGACCTGTTTTTTCCGGTTGCCGAAAGTGCTGCTCACGCAGTAGGTCAGATTTTTCTTCAGAGTCGAATCCCAGACCGCATCGCGGCCGCCGACCTTGTGCACGATCAGCGCGTCCGACACCGGCTCGGACAGTTCTTGCTTTATGCGTGTTTCGAAAAATTCGCGGAGCCGCGCGCGATCTGAAATCGCCATGTCGCCGCTGACGATGTACTTGCCGCCCGGGAATGGCTCCCGGTAGGTGGACTGCTCGAACTCCTCGAAGGCCTTGTCCGCCCATTGCCGGCACTCTGCCCTCGCGTTGCGCTCCAGTTGCCCCATCGCCTCCGCGATTGTTTCGGACGTGGCTTCCACGCGCTCCGTCGCGGGACGGATCTGTGTTCCGGGATGACTCTCGCCTGCCGGTGTCTGCAATTCGTCTTTGGTGGTTGACGCCGGGCGCTCACATTCCGTGAAGTTGCCCGCGCCGGTCGCGGGCGAAGAGCCGGTGAAGAGAAGGAAGCCGCAGGCAAGAACGCATGCGCCTGTCAGCACCGCCAGAGAGTTTTTCATGACACACCTTTCAATCGCTGGGTTTTCCCTTCCGCAAAATCAACGGTTCCTTACTTCTTCAGGCAAGGTTCCGCTACGACATTGAACAACTCGACATTCTCCGCAATCGCGCGCAGATCCCGCAGGAGAGCGCGCGCTGCCGTAACATCCTTCGCTTCTACGCAAAGGCGCGTCTCCCCTTCCAGGCCGATGCGTGCCTCCTTGAGCCTGATCACTTCGCCGCGCTGCTTCGCGCCCTCGAGCAGCGTGCGTGCTCTCTGAAGCGCGCCGCGTGTCGGTTCAGGCACGCCCTTGCCCCGCGACAGCGCATAGACTGCAAGCTCGGCGCTCGATTTCTCCACCGCCTGCGTTGCGTTCTTCACCCCGGACGCCTCACCAGACGGGGACAGTGCCGCCAGCGCAAGAATGCTTAGAGGCAGAAGGATCGACAAGCCACCCCTTGCGGCGATCCTGCCTCGCGCCTCGAAATGTGGAGCCCTCGCATCCTTTTTTCGCATTGTCCACTCCCGGCCTGGCGGTCAATTTTGCGCCGTCAGGGTCTGTCCCTCTTTGTCGTCGGCCTGCCGCAGATCGTCACGCCGGGAAGTTTCGGATCAGTGCGCCGGGATTGCCGTAGTTTTTGAGAGGACCCGCCTCGTCGACGACTCTTTGCCCGTTTACCCAGACTCCTTTCAGGCCGAGCGGTGGAATATCCACACGAGTCGCACCCGCGGGCAAATCCGACACATGGCGTTTCTCGCCGCGGCCGACGGTTTGCGGGTCGAACAGGATGACATCCGCGTGGGCGCCGGGCACGAGGCGGCCTCGATCCGGAATGCGATACGCATCGGCAAGTCGGCTCGTCACCATCTGTACTGCCTGCTCCAGGGTCAGATCGCCCCGTTCGCGGACCCAATGGCCGAATAAATGCAATCCGAAACCTGCGTCGCACAAAAAAGACAGGTGCGCGCCGGCATCGCCTAGACCCAGTGCCGCGCAAGGATGGACCAGCAGATCGCGAACTTTCTCCTCGTCGACATTGAACAGCTTGCAGTCGAACAGGGTCTGCAATCCGCCGTCGAGCGAGTGATCGAACACCCAGTCGAACGGATCCTTGCCCGCCGCGCTGGCGAGGTCTTTGACCAGGCTACCGTTGAGCGATTTGAATTTCGGATTCGCGGTGTCGTGCACGCGCATCTGTTCGAAGGAGTGATAGGAAAAACGCACGGGCACGCCCTTGGTGTGCGCCTCCGCCTTGATGGTCTCCCGGAACGATCGGTCCTTGAGCAACTGCAGGTAGCGATCGGTACCCAGGGCTTCCATGGCCGGTCGCCACGCGAGCATCGCATGCAGCGGGTAGGGCAATGACATGGTGAATTCCATGCCGAGCGGATAACACCCCACCTGGCCCCAAAGTTCCCGCCCGCGCCGGCGCGCAGTCTGCATTTCGCCGAACTCGCGCACGACGCGTTCGGGGTCGTTGGGATCGCTGAACATTGCCGCGATCATCACGGGACGGCCGTTGCGTGCCGCGACGTCTTCGAGCCAGGGTACCGTGGTGTTCATACCCTTCGTGAGCATGAACACGCCCTTGCCGGCCTGGCCGAGCGCGCCGGTGAGTTCCAGCAGTTCGTGTTCACCGGCGAAGCGCGAAGGCATCGGCACGCCGCCTTCCCCATTGTGTTGCTCGAGCGTGGAGGTCGAAAACCCGATCGCGCCTGCGTCCATCGCCTCGCGAACGATTCGTTTCATCTGCGCGACCTCGGCATCGGTGGCCTCGCGCTTCATGGCGTCCTCGCCCATCACATTCACGCGGACCGAGGAGTGTCCGCAGAACGAGGCCACGTTGGGCACCGAACCCTTGCGCTCCAGCAGATCGAGGTACTCCGGGTAGGTTTCGAAGCCCCAGTCCACGCCCTTACGCAGCGCTTCCAGCGGCATGCCTTCCACGTGTTCGAGATTGCGCATCGTCAGGTCCCGATGCTCCGGCTTGCAGGGCGCGATGGTGAAGCCGCAGTTACCGATGACAACCGTGGTCACGCCGTTACTCGGCGATGGCGTGGCGAAGCTGTCCCAGGTGAGCTGCGCGTCGAAGTGCGTATGCAGATCGATGATACCGGGAGATAAAACTTGTCCGTCCGCGTCTACGCGCGTTTTGGCCGAGCCGAGATTTCCTCCGACCGCCGCGATGCGGCCGCCCTTGATGGCGACACCGCCTTCAATAGCGCGGCCACCGAGGCCATCGATGACCAGGGCGTTTTCAATCACGAGATCGTGCATGGTTCTCCTCCAGGGGGCGCTTTAATGTGTGTGGGACATTCTAGCCCGCTTTGGAACCGCCCTTCCGTTCAACCACGAAGCCCTACACCCAACACAGATACCCTACGTGCATAGCACGTCGGAGTACCCTTTTAGGCGCAGAGGAAAAAGAGATCGCAGAGAAAAATAGAAACGATGGGGTGTTCTTAATTCTGGGCCGGAACATCGGCCGGCGCACGCGCTTCGGGACGCAGAGCCTCTAGGCCCTAGGCGGTGCATTTCTGCACAGAATTCGCGTCGCTAAGAACAAACGCAGACTCTTTTTCTTAACTCTTGAACCAGCAAATCAGAAGCTTGGCGTGGTCCGACCCGGCTTCAACCGCGATGATCGCGGCCGCATCCTTCTCGTTCAGAACTTGCGGTTGGTAGCACATTTGCTCTTGACGATCGTAAACTATATGTTTACGATGGCATTCGTGATTCGTTCGTTCGCATCTTCGGAAACTGAACGCTTTTTCGCAACCGGAAAGTCGCGACGGATTCCATCGGAGATACGCGCGCGTGCGGTGATGCGGCTT
>JANOGP010000376.1:0-6278 GCA_031406075.1 Betaproteobacteria bacterium | reverse complement strand
CACCGGACTCGGCGCACTCTACGGAATGTTCGACCTGCAAGCCGGCTCGGCAGGATTCAATACAGGCTTCGCGTTCCCCGAAGTGCTGATGGCGATGGTGAGTGCTGCCGGCGCCGGCAATTGGGCAAGGGTGCAGGAGATCTACACGCGCTTCCTGCCGCTGATCGTGTTCGAGCAGCAGCCCGGCGTCGCTGTCAGGAAGGAAATTCTGCGGCTCAGGGGCGCGCTCTCGACCAGCAAAGTGCGCCACCCCGGCGCCGCACTGCAACCGGCAACCGCGGATCAACTGCGCAGACTGATCGACGCCCTGCTACCCGGTCAGGATCTTTCCCTGCCTGTAACTTTCTAGAAATGGCTTTTCACCGCAAAGACGCAAAGAACGCGAAGAAGAACAGTAAGTTCTCGCTAGAGGCAATCACGATGATCTTTCGACGTCCACGCCCGCACCTGCAGCAGCAGCCTTCTTCCTCATTCCGGGTCCGATCTGTTTTTTCCCGACGTCTAGATTTTTAGGCGGATTCCTTTGCGTTCTTTGCGTCTTTGCGGTGAAAAGATAAGGTTTCGTTAGAGGCAATCACGATGGTCTTTCGACGTGCACGCCCGCACCTGCAGCAGCAGCCTTCTTCCTCATTCCGAGTCCGATCTGTTTTTTCTCGTCGTCTAGATTTTTAGGCGGATTCCTTTGCGTTCTTTGCGTCTTTGCGGTGAAAAGATAAGGTTTCGTTAATCTCCGGCCTTGGTGGCCAGTCCGGGCCGGATCGCAAGCAGGGACTCGAACTTCAGATCCTTGGTATCCACCACCTCCGCTTTGAGTTCGCCAGCCTCCCGCGGCAAGAAGTAAAAACGGAAGTTCGGATTCTCGCTGATGGAAAAATCCACCTCGGCGCTGAGGACCGGCTTTCCGGCGTAGGTAACGTTGATGGTCCGGACGAAGTAGGCCGGCACGTAGTGACGCGTCAACTGATCCATCGCCAGACCGGAATGATTCGGGTGGCTGACCATCAGTTGCGCCAGGTTGGGTTCGCCCAGGACCACAGACTGGTCCAGATGAAACTTCATTCGGCCCAGACGCGCCAGCGCGGCCTCGGGGTCCTTGCCTGCCGGCGCAGAACAGCCTCCCGCCGCCTTGACGAACCGCGCCGAGCCGTAAAGCTCCCCGCTGCTCATTTCGGCAATCGCCCGCACCGGCGTGTATTCCTCGATGCGTATGCGGGTTTCGATATCCGCACGGCCGCTTTCCGGCGTGAAATGGAAAATCGCGGCGATCGGCGACGGATTATTGTCAACAATGAGGTAGACGGTCCGGATGTAGCGATCGCCAGCCTGCGCAATCCCGGCGCGGATCGCGATCGGCACAGTGGCCGCGTCCTGCGCCCGGTAAGGCGCCTCCAGCAGGAGCACCTCGTCGACGTCGGAAGTAATAGGTCGCGCGCCGAAGAAGCTCTCCCGCACCTTCAGCCAGATATCGGTATCGGGAACCGCCTCAGCAGCCGGCGCCGCAGGCATGGACATCGCCACGCCCAGACCCAGAAGCAGTGGACCGCACCACTTTCGCACGCCCTGTTGCATTCCACCCAACGTCATTCCTCCTTGCGCAGGAAACAATCTTTCTGCGCCTTTTCCTCGATGGACCGGAACTTCTTTGCCATGTTCTGGGACATCTGCGCATCGCGCAATTGCGCACCGCGCTCGCCGCCGATCGAGATTGCGTTCGCCGCCGTCCACAGCTCGACGTACTCCTCGTAGCGGACTTCCGCGGCGATACGGTCGAGCGCGCAGGAGCATTTATAGAGCATCTCGTAGCGGCTGCCGGGATGGTTGCGCATGCATTCCTGCACGTACTCCACCCGGTCCACTGTCGGGAAATCGTTCCCGGCCGCATTGGTAGCCGGTGCTGTCGCTTCGAGCGCGAGCAAGCCAAGAAGAGCAGGCAAGCGCATTTTCATTTCAGCTCCCGGTTTGCGTTCGCGGGCGCGCTCAATGCCTTGTTGCGAAATTCCTGCGGATCTGGATTTCCAGGCTCGGCCTCCACCCAGGCGTCCGTGAGACGCAGCAACTCGGGCCAATTGTGCGCCGCTTCCAGCGTAGTGGCACGCATGAAATAGGGCTGCTCCGCCTGTGGCCGCTCCCAGAACGATCTTGCTTCGCCGAGAGGCGCCACCGGTTGGTAGCGGGACAGGCCGAGCGCGCGCTCCCTGAACCACTCGACCGGTATCGAAAAAAAGTATGCCCCCTTTGCAGGCAGCCTGAAGGAGAGAATGCCGACCAGCCTGCCGTCATCGTCGAACAGCCCTCCACCGCTGGCGCCACCGGAAAATGCGGCACTGCTGCGAATCACCAGGCCGCCGTCGAGCGCATGCAAACCAGCCACCTCGCCGATCGAGATCTGGATTCCGGTTGCTCCGCCGTACCCGATCGCAGCGACCGGCTGGCCGACGCGCAGATCTGCGCTGGCTGCAAGCCGCGCCGCTCTGGCATCCAGCCCGGGAACCCATAGCAGGCAAAGGTCATGGTCGACGTCGGCGAGTTGGGCGCGCGCATTCCACCGCAATCCGCCCTTCACCACGTATATCGCCTGCGCTTCACGCGTGACGTGGCAATTGGTGACGACGCGATCCGGAGCGATCGCCACCGCAGTTCCAAACGCAAAGCCCCCGGTAGTCTTTTTGGCTTCCACCCGCGCGAGGCTTGGCGCCACTTTCAACACCTGCGAACGACCCGGATCCGCCCACGAACTGGCGCAGGCCAACACGATCACTGTCAGCGTTGCCCGGCTCAGCAGCAAAAGCCTGTTGTTCGCCTCAATACGCATGCGGGGTTTCCGCACAATCGCGACGCAATTGCCTGCCGCATCGCAATTGCGTTTCACAGGTCCTGAAGTGGAACCCGGTAACTTTGCAGGATTTCGCGAATCTGCGGCAATTTCGATTCGATCAGGCCATCGATGCGTTGCTTCCATTTCGTTTCGCCGTGGCGCACGCCCATCGCCACCTGATAGTCGAACTTCACCCCCGGTTCGGACGGCATCGGCACCACCACGACCTCGTGATCCTTGACCCGCGTGGCCGCGAACCCGGCGATCGGTCCCCACAGCACCGCCACGTCCACCTTGCCTTGCACAAGGTCCTTTTCCACGATCTCCCCGGGATAGTAATCCGGCCGCGCATTCATCATTCGGTAGGGCACGCCGCTCTCGACCAGGTTGTGATTCTTCAGCCACTGGGTCGCCGGTGAGCGGTCGAACACGCCGATCTTGAGCCGCCGCAGCTGCTCCTTCGGCAACGCCAGAAAATCCGCAACGCTGTTCACCGCGTCCAGTCCACGGCCCTTGATGTAAACCAGCGCGTAGGTCGATCGGTAATAAGGCCGGGTGGTGGCAACCTGCTCGAATCCCACCGGCACGCCCATCATGATGTCGCAGCGGAAGTCCTCTCCCGGCAGCTTGAACCGCAGCGTATTTCGCACGAAATTCATCCGCTGCGCGTAGAAGTAGGTATCGACCCGCAGGCCCATTTCATGGCCGAACAGTTCGGCGAGCTTGTTCTCGTAGCCTTCGCCCTGCTGGTTTGAAAATGGCAGATTGTTGGGGTCCGCGCACACCTTGAACACTTTGCGTTCGGACTCGTCGGGTTCCTCTTCCGCCGCCGCGCCGGCCACAACGAGCGCAAAAAGGGCCAGGAACGCGATCGCGCCCCGTGTCCGCCGGTAATTCGAATTTCCGGAGGCCTGCGACACGCTGGTATGACTGGCGCCGAGCGTCAAGGTTTCAGTTCCTCGACCTTGGCGCGGGTGATGGCACCGTCGGAACGGCCCTTGAGGTAGGCATAAAGGTTGTCCATGTTGTCCATCACGATCTTGCTGGTCTTGAAGGAGACCATCCCTTTTTCGAGCCTGCCCTCGGTGATGACCAAGACGAACTCCTCCTTGCTGAGCACCTTCATGCTGTTGATCAGCGAAGGCCCGACCATGCCCTCCTGGTTGGCGCCGTGACAGCGATCGCAGGCCCCGGCGCGCCACGCGCGGAATCCTTTCATCGTAGCCGAATCCACCTTGTAGCCATCCACGACCGTGTACAGGCCGGTCCCGGCGGCGGGCTCACCGGCCCCTGCCTGGAGCGCTGCAATCGCCATGAACACGGCGGCCAGATTTCCGATTCTCGAAATTGCGGTACTCATGATATGTAAATCCCCGGGGTGATAAAGAAATGGCATCCCGTAAACGCACCGGGATGCCATTTCGCATACGAACGCTTTTTCTTACTTGTTAGTTTCCGAGAGCAAACACCGTGAGCGAGCCGCCCAGGTCGGTGTACTGGTTCAGTTCACGATAACCGCCCACCGCACCCAGGCCGTCAGTGTCTTTCTCCAGGCCGGCTGCCATGCCGATGCCGGCCCAGCCGCCGATGCCCGAGAACACGCCGACATACTGCTTGCCCTTGTGCTCGTAGGTGAACACGTTGCCGATGATCCCGGACGGGGTCTTAAACTTCCACAGTTCCTTGCCTTTGTTGTCCACAGCCTTGAGGTAGCCTTCCAGGGTTCCGTAGAAGATCACGTCACCCGCCGTGGCCAGTGCGCCGCTCCACACCGAGAATTTCTCCGGCTTCGACCAGACGATCTTGCCGGTGCCGGCATCCCAGGCGATGAAATTGCCCATGCCTCCGGATTTGCCCGGACCGATGGCCGGATACATCGACAGAGTCGCGCCGACGTACGGCTGGCCCGCCACGTACTCGACCTCGAACGGCTCATAGTCCATGCACACGTGGTTCGTGGGCACGTAGAAGAGCTTGGTCTTGGGGGAGTACGCGGCCGGCTGCTGGTCCTTGGTCCCCAATGCCGCGGGACAGATTCCCTTGGTGTTGACGTCGGGACCGTTTTGCGCCGTCGAATATTTGGAAACGACCTGCGGACGGCCAGTCTTCATGTCGACATGCGTGGCCCAGTTCACCGTCGGGTCGAACTTCTTCGCAACCAGCAACGCGCCGTTGGTGCGATCCAGCGTATAGCCGAAGCCGTTGCGATCGAAGTGCACCAGCGCCTTGGTCATCTTGCCCTTGACCGGAATGTCGGCGAGGATCATCTCGTTGATGCCGTCGAAGTCCCACTCGTCGTACGGCGTCATCTGATAGACCCACTTCACTTTGCCGGTGTCCACGTCGCGAGCCCAGATGCTCATGCTCCACTTGTTATCGCCGGGGCGCTGCGCCGGGTTCCAGGTGCTGGGGTTACCGGTGCCGTAGTACATGAGATTGAGCGACTTGTCGTAGCTGTACCAGCCCCAGGTCGTGCCGCCGCCGATCTTCCACTGGTCGTCCTTCCAGGTGCTCAGCGAAGAGTCCTCTCCGACCGGCTGCACCCTTCCGTCCATCCAGGTGGTGGTGCTCCTGGGATCGATCAGCATCTCGTCGTCCGGTCCCGTGCTGTAGCCCTTCCAGACCAGATCGCCGGTGTTGATGTCGTAGGCGGCAATGTAACCGCGCACGCCCCATTCGCCCCCGCTGATGCCGGTGATCACCTTGTCCTTGAAGACGTGAGGCGCGTTGGTATTCACCGCGCCCACACTGGGATCGCCGTTCTTCACCGACCACAAAACCTTGCCGGACTTGGCATCGAATGCAACCAGCATGCTGTCGGCCTGCTGCAGGAATACCTTGCCTTCCGCGTAGGCCAAACCGCGATTCACCGTGTCACAGCACATCTGCGGAATGACCGCCGGGTCCTGCTTGGGCTCGTACTTCCACTTGATCTTGTTGGTATTCAGATCGATCGCGAAGATCTTGTTCGGGAATGGCGCATGCAAAAACATCGTATCGCCGATTACGAGAGGAGAGCCTTCGTGACCGCGCAATACGCCCGTGGAAAAGGTCCAGGCGACCTGGAGTTTTTTGACGTTGCCGGCGTTGACTTGTTTGAGCTTGCTGTAGCGCTGGTTGTACATGTCGCCAGCCTGCATTGCCCAGTTTTTCGGATCTGCAGTTAGTCTTTCAACGTCCGAGTTGGCCTGTGCCACGCCTGCCGTGGCGGCCAAGGCCAGCGGCAAAACCAGATAACGTAAAGTAAATCTCATGCCTCCTCCTGCTTATAGTGTTTGAATTTGAAGTTGACCACAGAGCGTTTTCTTTGCCTCACGGTGCCTGCGCATCACCCTCGTCACCGCAACGGCACACACATTTCCGGCACATGCATTTCCGGACGGAAATCTCACCGAACGTGTATCCCTATACAAACACAGTGCTTTTATAGGGTCAACTCTTTTCCTGAATGGAATTCGAAGGC
>JANOGP010000344.1:0-10863 GCA_031406075.1 Betaproteobacteria bacterium | reverse complement strand
CTCGTCGCGGGTATGTGGCTTCTGCGGATCCTGTCCGGCAGGGCGGTACATTTTCACCTGCAGCGTGCCGTGCTCGAAACAGAATGCGGACGGAATGCCCTCCCGGATCTTCGACACGGCGTCGAGCGCATCCGCAATGCTGACTCGCCGCTTATCCTTCGAAATCGTAAAGTTCTTCTCGGGTTTCATGGTCTTGTTTTCCCTCGTTCCTCGGCCCTCGCCTCTCGTCCCTGCAACTGCTTCCATCGGAAGCAGTCGACCGTATGGTCGTTTACCATTCCGGTGGCCTGCATGTGGGCATACATGATGGTGCTGCCGACGAATTTGAAACCGCGGCTCTTGAGGTCTTTGCTGATCGCATCGGACTCCCTGGTGCTGGCGGGCACCTGCTTCATGGTCTTCCAGGAATTCTGTTTGGGCTTGCCGCCGGTAAATTGCCAGATGTAGGCGTCGAAGCTTCCGAACACCTCCTGTACTGCAAGGAAGGCCTTCGCGTTGATCACTGCGGATTCGATCTTAAGCCGGTTGCGGACGATTGACGGATCCTGCAAGAGCTTGTTGACCTTGGCCTTGTCGAAGCGCGCAACCTTCTCAGGGTCGAATCCGCCAAAGGCCTTGCGATAGCCTTCGCGCTTGTTGAGTATGGTGGACCAGGACAGGCCCGCCTGCGCGCCTTCCAGTATCAGGAACTCGAACAGAACCCGGTCGTCATGCTGCGGTGCGCCCCATTCGCGGTCGTGGTAGTCAAGATAAAGGTCGTTACCGCCCGTTGCCCATCCGCAACGCGTTTTTTCACCCATTGTTTTCTCTGAAATGAAGATGTTGTTGGTCCATTCCTTCGGCAGCATATGAATGCCCGCCGTTGATCACGCGCGCATTGTCAGCATGCATCGAGTGGCCGATGGTAATTAATCTGGCCTGGTGGTTCAGTCTTCCTCTGAACTTCTGCTTTCCGCATGCCTCGGCAGCTCGTCCGCCAACTTGATCCAGGGAAGCTGGCGCTTGGTCCAGATGTGGTCCTGCGGGGTGATCTCTCCGGGATCATCCATGCTGGCAAGCGTGATGTCGATTGATTGCGGAGATCTGTGGAATTGGAAAGTCAGCTGTGTCCCACAATTTGGGCAGAACTGGCGAACTGCGATCTCGGAAGAATCGAAACGCGCGGGCTTCCCCTTGGTGAATGCAAAATCGGCAGACCGGAAAGTCGCCCAGGACACGAAAGCTGCGCCGCTCGAGCGCCGGCACAATTCACAGTGGCAGTGTGTTGCGTCGGATGGTTTGCCGTTGGCCTGATAGCGAATGTGTCCGCACAAGCAACCACCGGTGAAAGGTTTCCCCGCCATTTCAGACCTCGATGCCGTACTTTCTCAGAATCGGAACCATCACGCCGTAGCATGCCACGGTAGCGAGTATGGCGGCGAGAAGGCCTGGCCAGAACGTCCATCCGGCCCGCAACGCCAATGGCAACACGACGAAAAATGCGAGCGAGGGCAGCACCAGCCAGAACACGCCGGTGGACAGCATGGCAATCCTGGCGTTGTCCCCGGTATCGAGGTAGAGCCAGATGAACGCCAGCAGCGAGGTGATCGGAAGCGACGCGATCAACGCGCCGAACAGGGTGCTGCGTTTGGCAATCTCGGATATCAACACGATCAGTACCGCGGACACCAGGATCTTGAGCGCGTAGTAGCCCATTCCTTTCCCTTCTGTTTGTTCCAGCGCCTTACCTCGGGGGCGACTGAATGAGCTTGCTTCGTCCGTCCAAGGTTACTTCGATTCTGCTTTGCGCACGCGCCATTCCTGGACCGCGATCGCGATGCCGGCTACATATAGTCCCGCGACAACCAGCAATTGCAACTCTGCCACGGGTTTTTCCCGGGAAAAGAAGGCCACCGCAATGTAACCCAGGCCGGCGTGCCCGCAGACAATTGCCGCCTGGCTGGCGAGCGCGAGCGCGCCGGGGCCGCCGGTGTCCGTGTAACTGGCCGCGCCCATCAAGCCACTCATCACCGCGGACAGAATGTGTACCGTCAGTGCGAGGCTGACGAGGATGGCCAGTCCGGCAATCGGCTTTACCCAATTTGGCGCGATGCTCGACAGCGGCAATACCACCAGGTAATTGCCGGCAAAGTAGAAGCCGATGACGACCAGCAGCCCGAAGCCGAGGAGAAAATTGATGCGAGTCAACATACTTGTATGTTGAACACGATAGCAGGGATGGAGGTTACCCGGATGAGAAATTCGGGAGCGTGATGTGCCAGATGATGGAGCAATGGCGAAGGAATGGGAGCAGACCCAGTTGCTGCATACGAATGGGCCGGTCGCAAGTCGGCATTAAAAGCGTTGACACAAAGGATTCATTTCTATACCCCCTTGAGGGGTACGTAATGGTCGCAAGGAAGTACAAGAGAAAAACGATGATTGACTATTGTTGTTCCGTACGTACTTCCCTCATCCTTCGTCCTTCCGATTCATAAGCACCCGGAGGGGTGTAATCCTTGGTCCGTCGGGCCTAAGGTCCCGGCGCCTCCTCCTGCAGAAACTGCAGCACGGCGACTTCTTCCTGGCGCAGTGCCGGCGCGGGGCCTTCACGGCGTTTGCGGAGCGGCGGCGCTCCCACCGGCAGTGGCGCGGTGCGGCCTTGTTGATAGGCCAGCAAAAGCGCTGGATGAACGTAGTACTTTCGGCACACTGCGCGGGTGTTACCGAGGCGCTCTGCCACCACGTCGATCGCGCGCACGATGTTTTTTTCCGTCGCGCGCTGGCTCGATGCCGTCCCCGTGGCATGCAATTCCCGGGCCGCCAACATCGTGCCTGCCCAGGTGCGGAAGTCCTTGGCGGTAATGTCGCGGCCGGTGATCACCCGAAGATAGGCATTGACGTCGTCGGAGGCGACGGACTGGCGTTTGCCGGCCGCATCGAGGAACTTGAATAATTCCTGTCCGGGCAGGTCCTGGCATTGCTGGACGATACGCGCCAGCCGGCGGTCGGTGATCGCCACATCGTGCTGGACGCCGCTCTTGCCGCGAAAACTGAACCGCAGCGTCGCGCCCTTGATCTGAACGTGGCGCCCGCGCAGGGTGGTGAGCCCGAAAGAGCGATTCTCGCGTGCGTACTCGTCGTTGCCGACCCGAATCAAGGTCCGATCCAGCAGTTGCACGACGGTGGCCAGGATCTGGCGTCGCGACAGGTCGCGGGCTCGAAGATCACGCTCCACACGGTCGCGGATATCCGGGAGGACCTCACTGAATTCAAGAATCCGGCGGAACTTGGACTTGTCGCGTGCTTCGCGGTACGAGGGATGGTAACGGTACTGCTTGCGCCCGCGGGCGTCGCGCGCAGTGGCTTGAATGTGTCCGTTTGGATCCGGGCAGATCCACACGTCGGTCCAGGCCGGCGGAATTACCAGTGAGCTGATCCGTTTTCGCTGAGCAGAGTCGGTGATGCGTGTGCCGTCGGGGTTGTAGAACGCCCAACCCCTTCCGGCGCGGCGCCGGCTTATACCGGCCAGCCCGTCCGTAACGTAGCTGAGTCCGGCGCGGGCGGCTGCCATGCGGTGCTCGTCGTTACGCGGCGAAGTCACCCAATTCTCCTTTCCTGAAATTGCGGCGGACACAGAGTATCCGGATGCTCCCGCGGAAAGCAAGCACCGGCCGGCCGCGACGTTAGAATCTCTGGCGGTGGGGGAGCCCGAGGTTGTTGATCCGTGTCTTGCGCAGGAGCTTGAGCAGCAGGTTGCGGAAGAATCGAAATAAGGGGTAAAGAATGGCGGACAGTCTCCTGGAACCGAAGATCCAGTAGGCAACGCGGTTGAACACGCCGGAGCGTGTGCCAATCAATGACAGGACGTGGATGGCATCGGCGCCGTAGTGCAGGGTGTTTCCAATTTTGAGCACCATCCCCTCGTCGATGTCGAGACCTCTTGCGGTGATTTCGTCCATGATTGCGCCGGCGTCGCGCGCGTTGACCAGCCGCAGGGTGCCAATCGACTCGCGGATGCGAACCATGCGGCAGTAGGCATCGCAGAGCGGGCATTCCCGGTCGTAAACTAGAACGATGTCGACGGAGTTCAACAATTCATCAAGGCCTGCGTCGGTGCAGTAACTCTCGTTATCGAAACAGACAGCTCATCCGGCCTGTAGACCGAATCCGGCACCGCAAACCGTTTGGGCAGAAAAGGCGCGGCACTTCCTTCGCGCACGTTCACGACTCGCGGATATCAAGGCCAGTCCAGTGAGTAGACCGCAAATATCCGGTAGGGTCCCGGTTCCGTGTTTTTGAACTTGCCGTTCTCCAACAGGCACTGCGCATACTCCAGGGAAGCCAACAGGCAATGCTCGTTCGTATCCACTTCACCAGCCAGGGCGTTACAGGACAACGGCGAGCATTCTGCACTGGTTCCCACAGAGAAGGTTACGACGTCGTATCCTTCGAAGACCTTCAGGTGCGGCGCGGTCACCGCGGTGGTGAACGAAGGTTCCGGTTTGAAGCTGGCCCACTGACCTTTGGTGTCATCAAACTGAAGGTCATGCGTTTCGTAGAAAAAGAGAACTGTCTCCCCGACATCGAATCGATTGTTCCGTGCCAGTTGCAGGATGGTTCCCGGGTTATCGAAAAACCAGCAGCCATTGTGTTTCCAGTAGTTGATGTAGTCGGTGAAGTCCTTGGATATGCAGTTGCTTACCGAGTAAATGTTGTCCACGCGCCCGGCATTGAGCCATTCCGGACGAACGCTCACGCGCTTTGCCATGTACCCGACAGGAATCATGGGCGGCCTATCGCCGGGGACGGAGATGCGGTGCGGCCCAAACGCACAGTACCTTGACAGATAGTCGCATCATCCGGTACCTAGTTCGCGTAATCCGCCAGGTGTTTCGATCAGAGCCGCCAGATGGGGGCGCTCGCCCCGTGCGATCCGGGATAGACGGAATTTATCCTGGAAGCCGATGGCTTTCAGCATGTCCGAGATTTCGGCAGTCTGTTGATGAAATCCTTCGAGTCCGACCAATGTGCAGCCGAGATCCCGGAGAGTGCTGGCAGGATGTGATCCGGATTCCCACTCGATGAGTGTTGGCGCGACGCCGTCGAGAGGCAAGCCCCCGTCAGCGGGAATGGTAATCCGCCAATTCAACGACCCGCGGCTCATGGCTTCAACGTTCCCCGATGGAACCGGCGACGCCGTCGTTGCAGCGCGAATATCGTTGGTTCGACTGACCCACGTTGCCAACCGCGGTGCCGCATTCAAGCGTTCATGATCGAGTTGAAACCAACGCGGGCGATCGGGACTACCGGCGGCGGGATTGATCGCAATGACTTCGAGATATACGGCCTCGCCGAGCCGCAGCAGACTATTGTGGGTCCCCATGCGCGGATGCTCCCCGCCGGCTTGAGGCATCACGCCGAGAACATCGCGAACATACTCTGCGCCGATTTCCAGTGATGACGCGGTCACGACTAAGTGGTCTATTTTTGCGTGCAGCGTAGTTATCGCGGGCACCGCACGGCGCGCACTCCCTGAAAGGGTGAATTCCAGCTGCGCCAAATCGCCACCAGAAAAACGTGGTCACCGATCAAACCGCGCATACAGGATCGGCATCAGGATTGCGAGGACGATAAACACCAGCGCGACGTTCAACGCGAAATGAGCGAGCATCGCCAGCGGTGCAAACAGGACGAGCGTCGCCAGGATCCATGGCACGGGCGGGGATGTACCCATGTCCACTCCAAACTTTCTGTTCAGCCACGACGCAATCATTCCCTGGGCCGACTTGGTGCGATGTCCCAGCGCCTGCGCCAGGGCACGGTTCTCCAGCCAGTAGAAAAAGACATACATCTGAACAAACAGGCTTCCGATGAGGATTACAGGCGCCAGCAGCAGCGCCGGGAGAGCCAGAAGGGAGTGCGCTGCGGCAAGAAACACCACAATCCCCGCCGCGCACGCAATGCTGATCATCACAATAAGCAACACGGCTGGAATCACAAGCCGCTTTCGCTCGAAGACGTAGAGCCGGAACCCATCTCCTTCCTGGAATCTGTGCGCGAGCTTTTGCGCCTCCAACAGCGTCTCAAGCGGCAAAAACCGTACAATCCAGTGCTGCGCCGAAGATTCCCGGTTTGGGGCCGCCATGAAGTGACCTCCTGTCCGAAAGAAGTAACAAGCATACGAAACTCCGGCCAAGAATGCTCAGGATAATTTGAGACCTCCCAATGCACGAAATGCCCGGGCACTCTGACGTCAGCACGACGATGATCTACACTCACATCCTTAACCGCGGCGGGCGGGCAGTTGTCAGCCCGCCGGGCGCGCTCCGGGGGACACCGAACTGCAGCTCGAACACTTCTATTCAGATTCCGGCCCGCTTGCCCAGGCCATTTCCGGCTATCGCCTGCGTCCGCAACAAGTGGAAATGGCGCAGGCGGTCGAGCAGGCGATCGAAAAGCGCAGCGTCCTGATTTCCGAAGCCGGTACCGGCACCGGCAAGACGTTCGCTTACCTCGTGCCGGCGCTCGCCAAAGGCGGCAAGGTGATCATCTCCACCGGTACCAAGACCCTGCAGGACCAGTTGTTCAGCCGCGACATTCCAGTGGTGCGCAATGCGCTTCAGGCGCCGGTGACGGTGGCCCTGCTCAAGGGTAGGGCGAACTATGTCTGCCATTACCACCTGGAGCGCGCCAAGAACGACGGCCGCTTCCTGGACCGTGACGACGTGGTTTACCTGGCGCGAATCGAGTCCTATGCGCGGACCAGCAAGACCGGCGATCGCAGCGGACTGGCCGAAGTGCCGGAGGACGCGAGCGTATGGCCGCAGGTGACCTCGACACGAGAGAACTGCCTCGGCGGCGATTGCCCGAATTACAAGCAATGTTTTGTCATGGAAGCGCGCAAGCAGGCGATGGAAGCGGACGTGGTGGTCGTGAACCATCATTTGTTTTTTGCCGACGTGGTTCTGCGCGACGAGGGCGTGGCGGAGTTGCTGCCTGCGTGCAATACGGTGATTTTCGACGAAGCGCACCAACTGCCCGAAACCGCCAGCCTGTTCTTCGGTGAAACCGTTTCCACCCATCAACTCATCGAACTGGGGCGTGACACCCGAATGGAGGCGGCCACTTCGGCAAAAGACAATACGGCGCTGCCGGATGCTGCCGCCCAACTCGAGAAGTCAGCGCGCGACCTGCGGTTGCAGGCGCGCGACGACATCGGCCGCCAGCCTTACGCGCAGGCCGCGGCAAACCGGGACTTTACGGACGCCCTGAACGTGGTGGTGACGCGGCTCACCGAACTCACAGGGGTGCTGGAAGCCCAGGCCGATCGCTCCGAGGGGCTGAACAACTGCTGGACGCGCGGGATGGAGATGCTGGACCGCCTAGGCCGCTGGAAGGAGGAAGAGGATCGCGAGCGGGTGCGCTGGGTGGAGGTGTTTGCTCATTCGGTGCACCTGAATGCAACACCGCTCTCGATCGCGGACATTTTTCATCGCCAGATCAGCGGCCACCCGCGCGCGTGGATCTTTACTTCCGCGACACTATCGGTGGCCGGCGACTTCTCTCATTACCAGCGCGAAATGGGCCTGGACAATGCGGCCACCGCATTCTGGGAAAGCCCTTTCGACTATCAGAACCAGGCGCTGCTTTATGTCCCCGAGAAACTGCCGCAACCGAATTCTGAGGGCTACACGCGGGCGGTGGTGGACGCGGCGCTGCCGGTGATCGAGGCTTCGGAAGGCCGGACCTTCTTCCTGTTCACCAGCCTCAGGGCGATGCGGGAAGCGCGCGAACTGTTGGAGATCGGAATGAAGCGCGTGGGCATGGAATATCCGCTGCTGATGCAGGGCGAAGGCTCGCGCACCGAACTGCTGGAGCGCTTCCGCAAGCTCGGCAATGCGGTGCTGCTGGGGAGTGCTTCGTTCTGGGAGGGAGTGGACGTCAAAGGAGAGGCGTTGTCGCTGGTGATCATCGACCGGTTGCCGTTCGCACCTCCCGATGATCCGGTGCTCGCGGCGCGCATTGAGAAAATGAGCAGCGAGGGTCGCAACGCCTTCATGGAATACCAGGTTCCGCAGGCGGTCATCACGCTCAAGCAGGGCTCAGGCAGATTGATCCGTGACGAAAACGATCGCGGCGTGCTGATGATCTGCGACCCGCGCCTGATCTCCAAGCACTACGGCAAACGCATCTGGCGCAGCCTTCCACCGATGAAGCGCACCCGGGACCTCGGCGATGTGCGCGACTTCTACAAGAGTATCGCCGCCGACGAAACGGCAACGGCGGGCTGATCGCGCAATTCAGTCCACGAAGAACATCGGCCAGATCAGGAAAAAGGCCGCCCACAGCATCACCACCCACACCAGCACGATTACCGCGGCGGCGATCCAGTTGCGCGGTTTCGGCTTTCGCGATTCGACCCAGGAATTCGCCTTCGCGCGTGCGTCCGCCAATGCTTCCGCGGGCACCAGCTTCAGCACCAGGTAAATCCCTACCGGCAGCAAGATCAACTCGTCCAGATAGCCCAGCACGGGAATGAAATCGGGGATCAGGTCTATCGGCGAGAGTGCGTAGGCAACGATGAGCATCATCAGCACCCGGGCATACCACGGGGTGCGCGAATCGCGGCACGCGAACCAGAGCGTCATGACCTCGCGTTTGAGGGTGGCGGCCCAGTTTTTCAGCCGCTGCATCACATCTACGCGGCGATCTCGCCGTACAGGTCGTGAGCGTCGCTGTGCGTGACGCGCACCCGCACGAAATCGCCGGGATCAAGCCCTTTGGCTTTCTTGATGTGCACCACGCCGTCGATCTCGGGCGCATCGGCGCTGGAGCGCCCGACCGCGCCTTTTGCGCCGGACTCGTCGATCAGTACCACGAGTGTCCTGCCGATTTTCTGCTGTAATCGGCGCGCGCTGATTTTCTCCTGGACCGCCATGAAGCGGGCGCGGCGCGCTTCCCTGATCTCTTGCGGGACTGGGTGGGGCAGGGCATTGGCGGCGGCGCCGTCCACCGGCGAATAGGCGAAACAGCCGACCCGATCGAGTTGCGCGTCCTCCAGGAATTGCAGCAGTTCTTCGAATTCCGCATCGGTTTCACCAGGAAAGCCGGCGATGAACGTGCTGCGGATGGTAATGTCGGGGCAGATTTTGCGCCACGCTCGGATGCGCTCGAGATTGTTCTCAGAATTGGCCGGGCGCTTCATGAGCCTGAGAATGCGCGGGCTGGCGTGCTGGAAAGGCACGTCCAGATAGGGCAATACCTTGCCTTCCGCCATCAGCGGCACGATTTCATCCACGTGCGGGTAGGGGTAGACGTAATGCAGCCGTACCCACACGCCGAGATCGCCGAGGGCACGGGTCAGTTCGGTCATGCGCGTTTTCAGCGGACGCCCGCCCCAGAATCCGGTTCGGTAGCGAACGTCCACGCCATAGGCGCTGGTGTCCTGCGAAATGACCAGCAGTTCCTTCACCCCCGCTTTTACAAGGTTCTCGGCTTCCTGCATGACTTCGCCCACAGGGCGGCTCACCAGGTCCCCGCGCATCGAGGGGATGATGCAGAACGTGCAACGGTGGTTGCAGCCCTCGGCAATTTTCAGATATGCGAAGTGCTTCGGGGTGAGCTTGATGCCCTGCGGCGGCACGAGATCGACAAAAGGATCGTGCGGTTTGGGCAGGTACGAATGCACAGCACTCATCACTTCCTCGGTGGCGTGCGGGCCGGTGACCGCGAGCACCTGCGGGTGCGCGTCCCTGACGACGCTGCCCTTGGCGCCCAGGCAACCGGTGACGATGACCTTCCCGTTCTTCGCAATCGCCTCGCCAATCGCGTCCAGCGATTCTTCCACCGCCGCATCGATGAAGCCGCAGGTGTTGACCACGACGAGATCTGCGTCCTGGTAGCTGGCGGAGATCAGATATCCCTCGGAACGAAGCTGAGTGAGGATGCGCTCGGAATCGACCAGTGCCTTCGGACAGCCGAGCGAGACGAAGCCCACCCTGGGCGTTTCAGCGGCGGGCTTGCGGGTCTTGACGGCGGTCATTCGGAGTCTGGTCGGATGAAAAACGGCGCGGGATCATCGACCCCGCGCCGCGTTCACAATGAATTGAGGTTTCAGCCGGTTTTCTTCTGCGGTTGCTTAAAGCTGTCGGTGTCGGTGGCAGGTTCATCCGGCTTGCTGTCTGCCGCTTGCGCGCCAAAATTGCCGAAGGGGAAGTTGCCGAAGATGGAGCGTGCCTGTTTCTGGAGTTGCTGCTGCATGTCGAGAAAGGTGTTGGCGCTCTGCTCGAGGTAGCTCGACATCAGTCCCTGGATCGTCGGGCCTTGCATCTTCACGAACTGGCTCCAGGCTTCGGCATTGAGCATCGGGTTGTCCCCGAATTTGGGCATGCTCTGTTCCTGAAGGCGGCGCTGGATTTCGATGAATGTCTGGATGTTTTTTTCGAGATAACTTCCCATCATTCCCTGCATCGCGTTGCCGTAGAAACGAATAATCTGTGACAGCATGTCGGAGGTGAACATCGGCGCGCCGGCGCTTTCTTCATCGAGAATGATCTGCAACAAAATGCTGCGCGTGAGATCTTCGTCGCTCTTGGCATCGATGACCTTGAAGACAACCTGGTCCAGAACGAGTTGTTTGACGTCGGCGAGCGTGATGTAGCTGCTGGTGGCAGTGTCGTAAAGCCGACGATTCGGATATTTCTTTATCAGACGGGTCTCTTCAGTCATTTTTGTGCAGTCCGGAAAATTTCCCGAAGGCGTTCGGTTTGGCGACGGCGCCCGCTCTGCCGCGGCGCGCGAGAGCCAAATTATAACCTTTTGAAAATTAGGTATTCCAGTGTTTATGCAGTGCCGTAAAAAAAGTTGACAGGGCACCGGACG
>JANOGP010000342.1:0-11864 GCA_031406075.1 Betaproteobacteria bacterium | reverse complement strand
AATGAACGGATAGATTTGAAGAATCCAACCCCGCATCTCGGCAATCGACAGCCGCGTGCACGCCACGCCCTCTGCCCATTCTCCCTGCAACAGTTCATCCCAGTAGGGCTTGACGTAACCGTGAAGGGAATCCACCCACTGCGGATGCGAGGATAACTGGCGCGCTGAACCCATGATTCTCTCCTTTAGCCGTTGAAAAAATGTTTAAAACTAAACTGTATCGTTTTGGCCCGGTACTTCGGGCCTGCGGAAACAAGCTTAGGGATATGGACTCGGAGAGAAAATCGGGGAATTCCTCGGAGGGCGACAGGAAATTCCTTAGAGCGGGTTAAGGTGTTTCCCTGACGCCGCAGCGAACGAAACGTCGCAGCACGGCTTGCGGCCGGCCGATCGCGAACATCTGTCCGTGGGATTACTTGTCGAGCTTGACGAGGCCGGCTCGAATGGCGAAGCGCACCAGGCCCGTGATATCGTGGATATCGAGCCGCTCCATCAACTGGGTCCGGTGGGTTTCCACGGTCTTGGCGCTGAGACCGAGGCGGAAGGCGATCTCCTTGGTGTTGTGGCCCTCCGCGACGAGGGTGAGGATTTCGCGCTGGCGCGGCGTCAGTGCAGCAACCGGATCCGCGGATCCGGCTTCGCGCACGAAACCCTCCGCCACCTGTTTCGACACTCCCGGACTCAGGTAAACGTCGCCCTTCATAACCACGTTCAGCGCGAGCTCGAGTTCGACCGTCGCCGCGTCCTTGAGCAGGTATCCGGATGCGCCGTCTCGCAACGCCCGCATCACATACTGCTTTTCCGCGTGCATCGAGAGCATGATCACATGCAGATTCGGAAACTCGCGTTTTGCCGTCGCCATGGCCTCAAGGCCGCTCATTCGCTTCATGTCGATATCCATAAGTGCCACATCCGGCCGGTGCTGACGGAGGAGTTCCAGCGCCTCATCGCCGTCGCCCGCCTCGGCGACGACTTCGAAGCCGGCCATATCGTGGAGCAATGCCCGCAGGCCTGCTCGCATCAGCGTGTGATCGTCCGCCAGCAGCACGCGGATTTTCTTCATCGCTCTTCCATGCGTCAGCTGCGCCAGCGCAACGGAAACGCGGCCCGGACTTCAGTGCCGCCACGGTCCGCGGTGCTGATTTCCAGCCTGCCGCCGACCATCGCGGCGCGCTCCTTCATCGACACCAGGCCGAGGCTGGCGCGCTGCGCGGGGCGCAGCCTCACCTCCTCCGGATCGAATCCCCTACCGTCGTCACGCACCGCAAGCTCGATTTCGCCCCCTACAATTCGCAGCCACACTTCCACGATTCTCGCCTGGGCGTGGCGCGCCACGTTGGTGAGCGCCTCCTGGGCTATGCGAAAACAGGCCGTCTCGATTTCCGGTGCCAGGCGTCCGGGCAGCGGATCGGCGGCAATTGCGGTCTGCCATCCGGCGGCCTGTTCCCGACGCTGCAGCGTCCACTCCAGCGCCGCCGCGAGACCGAGGTCATCGAGCAGCGGCGGGCGCAGGTCAAGCGACATGTCACGCACCTGCTTGAGCGTGTAGTCGGCGATCTCGATGCAATCATCCAACAACACATCCGTGCCCCGCCCTCGCAGGCGCGCCGCCTGCTGCAACTTGATTTTCACCAATGTCAGCGCCTGGCCGATTTCGTCGTGCAGCTCGCGCGCGATCTCGCGCCGCTCGTCTTCCTGCGCTTCGATCAGCCGCGTGGAAAGCGCCTGCAATTGCTGTCTCGCATCGAGAATCGCGGTTTCGGCGCGCGCGCGCCGGGCTTCCTGTTCGAATCGATCGAGTGCAAACGCAATGTTTCCGGCCAATTCGCCCAACAGATGCATGCGTTCGTCGTCAAAATAACCCAGCTCGCTGGCATACAAGCCGAATCCGCCGATGGGCCGGCCTTCAAGCAGCAGCGGCAGTGCAGCCGTGGAGCGAAATTGCTGCTCGCGCATGCGCTCGTGCACGGCGCCGAATCGCCGATCGGTCAGGATGTCGTTGCAAACGCTGGGCCGCCCCTCGCGGGCGGCGGTCGCCATCGGCCCGCGCCCCCGGTTGGCGCGCGTCGAGCGGTACCTCGGCCAGACCGATTGCGCCGCCGCCGGCGCCAAAATGGACCAGCGGCATGACCATTCCGCCTTCGCCGTCCACCAATCCCACCCAGGCATACTTGAAGCCGCCGCGCGCCACCGCTATGCGGCAGATATCGCGGAACAGTTCGTCGCGACCCTGCGCACGTGCCAGGGTATCGTTGCTCTCCGAAAGTGCCCCGTACAGATTGGTCAGCGCGTAGGCGCGCTGTTCGGCCGCAAGACGCGCACGCCGTTCCCGCGCCTCTGCGATCGCCCGCCGCACCACCGGGCCAAGGCGCGCCAGGTTGGCCTTCAGCACATAGTCAGTGGCGCCGCGCCTGAGCGACTCGACAGCGGTTTCCTCGCCGATGGTTCCGGAGACAAAGACAAACGGGATCTCGGGAGCACAATCACAGGCAAGCTCGAGCGCACGCATCCCCCCGAACCCGGGAATGGAGAAATCCGACATGATGATATCGGGCGCGAACTCGGAGAGCTCTGCGAGAAACGCTGCTTCGGTGTGCACCCGGCGCGCGTCGAAGTTCAGGCCGCCGCGCCTGAGTTCGTGCATTTGCAGTTCGGCGTCGGTTTCGACATCCTCGACCAGCAAAATTTTGAGCGCACGGTCCATGGTTATGGTTGCTATGCCCCGCGATTCCAATTCATCGCATGCACTTCGGTGCCGGCACGAAACGCACGCCGGCAACACCTCGGGGCATTCGCCGCATCAGCATTTCCGCCCGTGTAGGAATAACTCGCATAAGCGCATGCCGCTCCGACGCGCCCCCTGTCTGTGAGGGTACCATGCGCAGCCGCGAATGCATTTTAATGACGCCGCAGCAACCAGAAAACCGTTGGCGAAAACCGAGACATCGCAGTGAAAGCACCGAACGCCGCTCCTGGAAACTTCAGAGCCTGCGCGGCCCAGTTCCCGAATCGCAATTTGCCCGATGGGGAATGCGCCAAAGAAAAAAGCCAGCTCGACGCCGGCCATTGGTGTTGGTAGGCGGTGCGAGATTCGAACTCGCGACCAACGGATTAAAAGTCCGCTGCTCTACCGACTGAGCTAACCGCCCAAAAAAAGAGCGCGCATTGTACCGGCAGCGGTATTCGTGCGTCAAACGGGGATGTCCGGAAAACCGCGTGGATTCTTGTTCCGCGCGCGTTCAAGCTTCCTTCAACATGCGCCAGTATTGAACCTTCATGGTTGCGGCCGCGCCGGCAATGATCGAGAAGAACACGAGAAAAGAGCCGACTGCGAGCGTGGACAGCCCGGTCATGCCCTGGCCAATGGTGCAGCCCATCCCGGTGACGCCGCCAAAACCCATCAGTACTCCGCCGATGATGTGATTGCGGGTATCGCCTACCGAGGCGAAACTCTCCCAGCGGAAGTTCCTTGTGAAAATTGCGTAGGTGAACGATCCCAGCAGCGTGCCGGCTACGACGGCGACGCCAAAGCTCAGTTTCGAGGACTTGTCGGTCCAGAATTGCAGCCACTCGAGAGCGTTGGCAACCGGGCCGACAAAGGTCAGCGACTCCGGGCGCGCGGTCTTGGAGCCGAGGTAGACCTCCTGCAGCGTATCGGGATCTTCGGCGATGAAACCGATATGCCCGGTTACGTACCAGCCGGCGACAATCACCAGGCCGAGCACAATCCCGCCGAACACCTGCTCGCGCGTAGCGCGGAACGTCCGGTCCCTGAATACGAAGAAAAGCAGCGGCACCACGATCATCGCAGTTATCCATAACTGCAAACCGTGCCGGCCCATGCCGAGCTGTGTTGCAACGAACCACGGCAGATCCTGGCCCTGGTCGAAATGGATTGCGGCAACACTCAAGACCTCCACGCGCACCGGCGCCAACAGGCCGTGAATGGTCATGTCCGCGGAAATGGCGAGGAACACCAGTACCACCAGCGACTTGAGATTGCCGCCGCCGACCCGGACCACGCTGCGGCTGCCGCAGCCGGAGGCCAGCGTCATTCCGACCCCGAACAGAAATCCGCCGACGATGTAGGCGATCCAGGGACAACGCGCCGCCGGATAGGCGGATCGCGACAGATCCACGAGCCCGGTCCAATCAAGTGCGTTGGCCCCGGCAGCCGCAACCGCAATGGCAAGCAGCCACATGCGCATGCGGCCCCAGTCGCCGACATTGACCACGTCGGCCACCGCACCCATGGCGCAGAAATTGGCCTTGTGTGCAACTGCACCGAAGACGAATCCGAGGACAAATCCAAGTGCGACAACCAGGCCCGCGAGGTAGGCGAAAGTTTCCATGGGGTGATCAGTGGTACCTGCTGCGGAGAAAAACTTCCAGCACTGCGTGGCGCGCCGACACGCATGTAATCGCGAATTCAATACCGCCGGAAGGTTAGGGCTTTCTTCGCTCTTGCTCGGTGCGCCCTCGGCGCTCGAGGAGGATTCTTTTTGGTATCCCCTTTGAGAGTGAGGGCGGGCGTGAGACGGATCGTGGTCGCCTATTTGAGCTTTACGAGGCGCCCCTTGGCCTTTTCCGCAGATTCGGAATTCGGGTACTTGACGATCAGTTCCTCAAAAGTTTTCCTGGCGGCGGCATTGTCTCCGAGGCTGGTTTCGGCGGTGCCGATGATGAGCAGCGCGTCCGCCGACTTGGCGCTGTCGGGGTAAGTGCCGAGAAGGCGGCGTTGCGCTTCAATCGCGGCCCGATAGTCGTGCAGATGATAGAAGGATTCGCCGATCCAGTATTGCGCGTTGGGCGCCAGCTGGTGCTTCGGGTAGGTCTTCAGAAATCCGTCAAAGCCGCGGATCGCACCCTGATAGTCATTGATTCGATAGTTGCTGTAGGCATTGTCATAGGCGCGCTGGATTGCCGCCGGATCCACCGCAGAAAGACTGGCCGGAGGCAGCGAAGCTTGCGCTGCCGCCACGGTCGTAGCCGCAGTCGCAACCGCCGGTGCGGACACCGAGGTTACAGTGGCCGGCGGCGTAACGGCAGTCGCGGCGGCAGCGGACGCGACCGGGCCCGGAATCGTTGTCAGCCCACCTGCGGCCTGTTCGAGCTTGCGGATGCGCTCCTCGAGGGCGGGCAGCAACGCCTCCTGGTCCTTTTTTGCGCTGGCACTTTGCTGCTCCATGCGGCGCAGCCGCGTGTCGAGGTCCACGTACATGTCGCGCTGGCGCTTCTGCGCGTTGCTGATGTCGTTGGTCAGCACTTCGATCTGCCCGCGCAAGCGATTCAGATCGGTATTCAGCTTTTCCACCCGGTTGAGCAGCTGCACTACGCCGCGATTGGGTCCTTCGGATTCAACCTGGGCGAGTTTCTGCCCGGCAATTTTCTGTTCGTCGCCGAGAGATTGCACCTGTGCCAGGATCAACGAAAAACGATCCTGTAGCTCCTGATGGGTGCCCCGAAGCTCCTTGTACCCGCCGGCAAGTACGGCGTTTTCTTCGCGTAGCGACACGAAAAGCGTATTGAGGTCCTTCTGCAATCCGTGCAGGCCCTCGTAACGGAGATGCAATTGGTCGCTTTGAGTCTGCAGCTCGGTGCGCCAAATATCGAGCGATTGCACCTGGTTTTGCAACTGGGCAAGCTGCGTCTGCTGGCGCGATATCAGCACGCGTGCTTCGTTGTCAACGGCAGCACTGCATTCGAAAGACACCAGCGCCAATGCAACAAGGGGCAGCCAATGCTGCCCCCGGCTCGCCGGCGTAGATTGAACAGATTGGAATATCGAGAAACGTCTCATCATTGCCGGCCCTCCCAGGAAATCAGAAGAGGTAGGGGAAGCGCGCCGGGAATCCGGCGCGCCCTTGAATTGCCAACCGCGATGCTTACTGCGGTTCTTTCGGGTAGACGATGTCGCTGCGCCGGTTCTTCGCCCAACTTTCCTCGTCCTGACCGAACGCGACCGGCTTCTCCGCGCCAAAGCTCACCGACTCGATCTGCTTGTCGTTAACGCCGAGAAGCGCCATCGCCCGCTTGACGCTCTCGGCGCGACGATGGCCGAGCGCGAGGTTGTACTCACGGCTGCCGCGATCGTCGCAATTGCCCTGCACGACGATCTTCAGGTCGGGATGCGCCATCAGGATCTTGGCATGCGCCTCGATTACCGGCACATATTCTTCCTGGATATCGTAGCGGTCGTATTCATAATAAATGCTGCGCTTCAATAGCAGGCTGCCGGTTTCCTTGAGCTGCGACCATGGATCTGACTTGAGCTGGGATTCTCCAACCGCGCCATCGGACAGCGGGCGTACGATTGCCTGCTCCTGCTGTGCCTGGCTCTGCTGGCGCTGTTGCTGTTCCTCAAGCTGGCGCTTGAGCTCTTCCTGCTCCCGCATGACTTGCGATTGCCGTTCGGCCTCCTGCTGTCGTGCGGCCTCCTGCTGGCGCTGCGCCTGCTGCTGATCGAACAGATCGCGCTGTTCGATATCGGCGCTCTTTCCTCCCTGGCTCGCGCAGCCCGCGAGGAAGAAAACCAGGAATACGACATACAGTACATTTCTCATGACTCACTGCTCCTTTCGGCGATTGTTCAGAAGCGGCCCCCACGCAGGCTCGCGGATGTCACCAGACTGCGCGGTAAATCTCTGCTTGATCCGTCCATCGCTCGACACGGCGGCTAATATACCACGCCCTTTTACCTCGGTCGCATAGAGGATCATCTTGCCGTTGGGCGCGAGCGAGGGCGATTGATCGAGGCGTCCGGCGGTCAGGATTTGCATTTGTCGGCTTGCGAGTTCCAGGACCGCGACGTTGAAGCGGCCCTCATTGCGATGAATGAAGATGAATGACTTGCCGTCCGGACTGTGGCGCGGCGTGACATTGTAACTGCCCTCGAAAGTCATGCGCTCGGCCTCGCCCTCGCCGTCGGCACGCATGCGGTAGATCTGCGGACTTCCGGCGCGGTCCGAGGTAAACAGGATGTGCCTGCCGTCGCCCGAGAAATTGGGCTCTGTGTCGATGGACTCGGTTTCGGTGAGACGCGCAAGGCCCGACGCGTCGGGGTTTATCGTGTAGATGTTGGAGCTGCCGTCCTTGGTCAAAACCAACGCAAGTTTCTTGCCGTCGGGAGACCATGCGGGCGCGGAATTCGAGCCTTCGAAATTGGCCAGGACCATGCGCGTTCCGTCGAGGAGGTTGTGCATGAACACAATCGGCTTCTTGCGTTCGAAGGAAACGTAGGCAATGCGGGTGCCGTCGGGCGACCACTGCGGCGAGATGATCGGTTCCCTGTGCGCCAGGATGAATTCCGGGTTGTAGCCGTCGGCATCCGATACCTGCAGTTCGAATCGATCCACGTTCTTGGTTACGAAACATATCTTGGTGGCGAATACACCGATGTCGCCGGTCAGCTTCTCGTAAATCAGGTCGGCAATCTTGTGGGCGGTGACGCGCAACTGCGACATCGTGATCGTGTAAGAAAAACCGAGGATCTGCGACTGCTTGCCCACGTCCATCATTCGAAAACGTACTTCCGCATGTCCGTCGGCTTTCTCGATCACGCTGCCGATGACCAGCATCTCGGCGCCCTCGTTCTTCCAGTAGCGGTAGTTGATCTCGGAAGGCTCGGCCGGCAACGGCCGCACGCTGCCCACGGAACCGAGCCGGAACATGCCGCTGCGCTGCAAATCGGCGGAGACGATCTGGCTGGCGCGCTGGGTGAAGCGCTCCTCTCCGGCAAAAGGCAGGATGGTAACGGGAATTTGCCTGGCGCCGCCGCCGATCAGGTCAATATTCAACTGGGCATGCGCCGCTTCCTGCGCGTGCAGGAACAAGGCGAACACCACGGATGCAACGAAGCTCGGCCTTCCCAACATCTTTTCTGTTCCTTTCATATCTCTTCAGGACGGTGGCTTGAACGTAAAGCTGAATTTTCTGAAGTACTGCTGAAACAGATCGGAATCATCCGGTACCGGCAGCGGACTGGACAAATTGATCGCCCTTTCCACGGCCGCATCGTAGGCCGGCACCCCGCTCGAGCGCTTCAACTGGACTTCCAGAATTTCCCCGCCGGGCAGCAGGGTGACTTCGTAGACTCCCTCGGGACGCCCTTTCAAGTCCTGTGGCATTACGATCCTGGGGATGACTTTGGCCTGAATGCGCGCCCTGAAGTCATTGATCAAGAGCTGCTGCTTTTCGCGGACGGCCGCCTCGGCGCGCCGTCTGCCTTCATCAGCCTCGCGTTGCTTGCGCTGCACCTCCTGTTGCTGGCGATCGCGCTCGACGGCAGCGGCGCGCGCTCGGCGCTGCTCTTCGAGCTGCCTCTGCTCTTCCTGCCGGCGCACTTCTTCCTCGCGCTTCAGTTTTTCCTGGTCCAGGCGCTTCGCCTCTTCCTCGACACGGCGCTCCTCTTCCACGCGGCGCTTCTCCGCCTCGAGCACTTTTTTCTCTTCCAGGCGCTTTGCCTCTTCCTCGACCCGGCGTTCCTCTTCCAGGCGGCGCTTCTCAGTCTCGAGCGCTTTTTTCTCTTCCAGGCGTTTCGCTTCTTCTTCCTCCTTCTGCTTGCGGAGCTTTCCCCGCAATTCGATTTCGGCCGGCGAGGGCCTCGGGGGTGCCTCCACTTTCGGCGGCGGAGGTGGCGGAGCCTCCTTCCTGACTTCGGGCGCCGGCTTGGGCGGCGTCTCCACGATCTTTGGCGGCGGCGGGCTCGCTTTCCTGACAGGCTCCGGCAAGCTTTCCCACAAGTCGACCATCACCGGCTCGACGATTTTCTTCTGCCAACTGATGCCGACCACCAGCATGCCGAAGAACAACAGATGCACCAGCAGCGCGAGGATGCCGGAGGCGACGCGGCCCGGATCGTAAACCGCGTGCATCGTCAGCCCGAGCGCGGTTTGGCCAGCAATCCCACCCTCTTGACCCGGTTCTGCTGCAGCAGGTCCATCACCTGGATCACTGCCTCGTACTTGACATCCTTGTCCGCGGAAATGACCACCGGCTGGTTTGGTTTCTTGGACAGCTTGCTCTTGATCACTTTAAGCAGCTCGTCCCGGTCCTTCAACGGCCTTTCGGCGCTGGACACGTCGCGATCGATGTAGGACAGCGCCCCGCTGGCGCGGATGGAGATTTCAATCGGCTGCGCCGGCGGCGCCGAGGCCTTGCCGATGGACGGCAGGTCGATGACGCCGGGATTCATCAGCGGCGCGGTGACCATGAAGATTACCAGCAGCACCAGCATCACGTCGATATAAGGCACGACGTTGATCTGGTTCATCAGGCGCGGGTGGCGGCGCATGCGTGCTCAGGTTCCGGTTGCCGCGATTGCCGCCTGGCCCACCACCACCGGCTGCCCCGCCGCGTTGGCCTGCCGCTGCAGAATGTTGGAGAACTCTTCCATGAAGCTCTCGAAGCGGGTCGAAAGCCGCTCGATGTGGCGTACGAAGTGGTTGAACGCGATGACCGCCGGGATCGCGGCGAACAGACCCATCGCGGTTGCGACCAGCGCCTCCGCGATTCCGGGCGCCACATGCGCCAGTGTGGCCTGGCCGACGTTCGCCAGCCCACGGAAGGCGTTCATGATCCCCCACACCGTGCCGAACAGGCCGACGTAGGGACTGACCGATCCCACCGTGGCAAGAAAGGAAAGGTGCGCCTCCAGATGGTCCATCTCGCGCTGATATGTAGCGCGCATGGCGCGGCGCGTGCCGTCCATGAGCACCGCCAGGTTGGTCCCGGTCTGCTTGCGCAGTTTCACGAATTCGCGGAATCCGGACTCGAATATGCGCTCCATGCTGCCCGCGTTGTGGCGCGAGCCCGCCGCTTGCTGATACAACGTGCCCAGGTCGGCGCCACTCCAGAAGCTGCGCTCGAACTGGTCGGTGCGGCGAACGGCATCGCGAATCACGAACATCTTGCGGAATATGAACCACCATGAAATCAGCGATACCACCAGTAACTGCAACATCACCAGTTGCACCAGCACGCTGGCGTTGGTGAGCAGGCTCATCAGGGAAAGATCTTGGGTAACGTTCATGTCTGTTTGTCTAGCGAGTTAAACGGGGCCGCGGCGCCGGCGGGGTTGCCGGCGTCAAGCGGTCGCCTCCACCGGTAACGGCACTTCATCGGTAAACGATGCCAGCACCTCGTCCGGGACCGGCATCGGCTTGAAGCTGCCTGTCGCCACGCAGGCAAGGTTTACGGAAGCGCGGACCAGCGCCTCGTTGCCACGCATGACCTCCTGCACCAGGGTCACCTGCGCCCGGCCCAGCTTTTGTACTGCCGCAGTCACAGTCACCAGATCGTCCAGCACTGCCGGCTTCATGTAGCCGACGTCCAGGTGCCGGACGATGAATACCAGCCGGAACCGGCGCGCCAGTTCCTGCGGCTCGAATCCCTGGTTGCGCAGCCACTCGACCCGGGCGCGCTCCATGAAGTCCAGATACGTGGCGTGGAACACCACGCCGGCCGCATCGGTGTCCTGATAGTAAACCCGCACCGGCATGGCAAAGGCCACTTCAGCCCTCCCGCCAAAAGTCGCCGCTCGCCCGGCCCGCAGGCAGGGCGGCGCCGAAATGCCGGTAAGTCAGCATCGTGGCCATGCGCCCGCGCGGCGTGCGCTGCAGGTATCCCTGCTGGATCAGGAACGGCTCCAGCACATCTTCGATGGTGTCGCGCTCCTCGCCAATCGCCGCCGCCAGGTTTTCTATACCCACCGGTCCGCCGCCAAACTTCTCCACAACCGCGAGCAGCAGCTTGCGGTCCATCACATCCAGACCGATCTGATCGACGTCGAGCATCTTCAGCGCCGCGTCGGCCACGTCCCGGGTCACTTTGCCCTGCGCCTTCACCTCCGCGAAGTCGCGCACCCGGCGCAGCAGGCGGTTGGCGATGCGCGGTGTGCCGCGCGAGCGCGCAGCGATCTCCAGCGCCCCGCCGGCCGCGACGTCCACATTGAGCAGGCGCGCCGAACGCTCGACGATCCGCGTCAGCTCTGCCGGTGAGTAAAACTCCAGCCGCGAGACGATGCCGAAGCGGTCGCGCAGCGGATTGGTGAGCATGCCGGCGCGGGTGGTGGCGCCGACCAGTGTAAACGGCGGCAACTCCAGCTTCACCGAGCGTGCAGCCGGTCCCTCGCCGATCATGATGTCGAGTTGAAAATCCTCGAGCGCGGGGTAGAGGATTTCCTCGACCACCGGCGAAAGCCGGTGAATCTCGTCGATGAACAGGACGTCGTTGGGTTCCAGGTTGGTGAGCAGCGCCGCCAGATCGCCGGGGCGCTCCAGCACCGGGCCGGAAGTCTGGCGCAGGTTCACGCCCATCTCCCTGGCGATGATGTGCGCCAGCGTGGTCTTGCCCAGCCCCGGCGGGCCGAACAGCAGTACATGGTCCAATGCTTCGGCGCGGTTCCGCGCGGCCTGGATGAATATCTGCAACTGGCCGCGGATCGTCTCCTGGCCGATGTACTCGTCGAACTGCTTGGGCCGCAACGCGCGCTCGAGCGCTTCCTCCTGCGTCGAGATCGGGACGGGCTGAATCAGACGGTCGGTTTCGATCATCCTCTGGTGCCGCGGCGCGGATGTTCTTGAGGCATCAGCCGCGACTGCTCTTGAATTCCTCTGGCAAATTCCCCTAGCAAATGCGGCGCCTCATGCCGGCGCCACGAATTGAGCGGGATTATATCCCAGCGCCCCCGTAAAACACCGTCCCGATATGCCGTTTTGTTGTCGTTGCAAGGCGACATGACGCCGGCCGATTTCCATGCAATCTTCATTCAGCCCGACCTCTCCGCCGACATAGGTGACACGCACCGGCGATTGCCGTCACTGCGTTTTCGAGAGCAGCTTCAGCGCCTGCCGGATCGCCTCCGG
>JANOGP010000338.1:0-4345 GCA_031406075.1 Betaproteobacteria bacterium | reverse complement strand
GCGCAGCGCGCAGGACTGACCGTGGTCCGGTCTCGTACCATCACCAGTTCGGAATGGTTGAGTTATCAATGGGCTCACCTTGTCACTTTCCCGAAGCCGGGGGAGCCTTCGCCCTTTTGGGCCAAAACGGGATCCGTGAGCCGAAGCCGGCGCGCGGTGCTGAAGAGTCTTTCCCTCCTGCATCGACTGAAAATAAACCATCTGGCGACAAGACTCTTCGATGCTGCGTGCGTCGGGGATTCGCGTTTGTTCTTCCTGGAAAAGGGTTGATGGAGAAAGTCTTCATCGTCTTGCCCGTTCACAACAGGCGGGAAGTCACGCAAAAGTTTGTCGAATGCCTGAAACGACAGACCTATGCGCCCTATCACCTGATCCTCGTCGATGATGGCTCCACCGACGGCACCGCGGAGATGGTGCGAGAAGGCATTCCGGGCGCGACCGTGATCCGTGGCAACGGCGGCTGGTGGTGGGCGGGAAGCCTGCAACAGGGCCTGAACTGGCTGAAAGCTGCGCAGCCGGCGACCGGCGATGTAGTGATGTTCATCAACGACGATGTCCTGTTCGACCGCGATTACCTGCGGAGCGCGCTCGACGTCCTGCGCGTAAATCCGGGGTCGATGTTTCTGTCCCGGCTGCGTGACCCGCATACAGGCGAGGTGCGGGAAAGCGGGGTGCACGTGGATTTCCGGAGGATGAACTTCACGATTGCAGCGTCGCCTGCCGAGATCAACTGCCTTTCCACCCGCGGGCTGTTCATCCGCTGGGAAGACGTCGGTAAGATCGGCGACTTTCGCCCCTGGCTGCTGCCGCACTATCTGTCCGATTATGAATACACTATCCGGGGTCGAAGACGGGGCCTCGGCTGCATCACGAGCGAGATGCCTGCCATTGAAATGGATCAGACGAAAACCGGGTTCCGCGATTTCGGAAAAGATGACTTCAGAACATTCTTCAGCCGCTACTTTTCGAAGAAATCCGCGTCTAACCCGTTCTACTGGAGCGCGTTCGTGATTCTCGCCGCGCCGTTTCCCTGGAATCTGATCGGCGTCCTGCGCGTCTGGAAAGGCGCCGGCAAGGCGATCCTGCTCAAGGCGGTTGCAATCCGATGACGCCTGCTCCCATCGCACTGTTCGTTTATAACCGTCCCGAGCATACGCGGCAGACGGTCGAGGCGTTGCGCGCCAATCCGCTTGCGACGTCCTCCGAACTGCACGTCTTCAGCGACGGTCCGAAGTCCGCCGAGACGACGCGAAAGGTCGAGGAAGTGCGGGCCTACGCGCGGACGATCGACGGCTTCAAGACCGTCGCAGTGCACGAGCGTGCGCGCAACTTCGGGTTGGCCGCATCGGTTATCGACGGCGTGACGAGTTTGTGCGACGCAGCCGGCAAGATCGTCATCGTCGAGGACGATCTGCTCGTCGCGCCGCGATTTCTGGACTACATGAACGCTGCGCTGCACTGCTACCGCGGCGAGTACGAAGTGATGCAGGTTTCCGGCTACATGTTTCCGGTGGACATGGGGGCAGGGACCGACAGCATGTTCCTGCCGTTCACCACTTCATGGGGGTGGGCGACATGGGCCCGGGCATGGCGGGAGTTCGACCCGGTCATGCGGGGACTGGAAGTCTTGGCGAGGGACGGCCGCCAGAGAAAGGCTTTCAACCTCGACGGAGCCTACGACTACTACGGCATGTTGCAGCGGCAACGGCGGGGCGACGTGGATTCCTGGGCGATCCGCTGGTATCTCAGCGTTTTCATGAAGGGTGGCCTCACGCTGTTTCCGGCCCGGACACTGGTGCGGAACATCGGCTTCGATGGCAGCGGTACGCACTGCGGTGCCGGCGATTTCGGCCAGGGGACGGCGTTGCCGGATTTCGAGGTCGGATCCTTTCCGGAGAGGGTCGCACTCTACCCCGAATGGAAGCGGGTGCTTGCCGGCATGCCGAAGCGAACGGCAGGCCTGCGCGATCTTGCCGGGACGCTGCTGCAGCGGGCGAACCGGATCCTCACGACGAGGAGCAAAGTTTGAACATCAGAAGGCTTCTGAAGGCGGCCTACGAGAAGATCGCCCCGATTGCATACCGGTTGCGTGGGCGGCGTCCGTGGACATTCGGCTACACGGCCTTCAAGCGCGAAAGAATCGAGCAGGTCATCAACGAGGGTTCGTTCGACGCGGAGCGCATGCCGTCCGGACATGGGGATCGGATCGACGAGCGCATCGTCGAATATCCCTGGTTCTTTTCGAGACTTCCCGACGGCCCTGGCGCGCTTCTCGACGCCGGATCGATCCTCAACTATGAATTCCTGCTCAAGCACGCAAAACTGGCAAACAAGCGGGTGTTCATCTCGACCCTGGCGCCCGAAGCGGATTGCTTCTGGGGACGTGGCGTTTCCTATGTATACGAAGACCTCAGGGATTCATGCTTCCGCGACGGGTATTTCGACTGGGTCGTCAGCCTGTCCACCATAGAACATATCGGGATGGACAACACGATGCTTTATACCGGGGATGAGAGCAAGCGGGAGAGCGACAGCAAAGCCTACCTGCGGGCGATCGAGGAATTTGCAAGGGTGCTCAGACCAAGAGGCATGCTCTACCTGAGCGTGCCCTTCGGCCAGCGCAAGGATCATGGCTGGTTCCAGATATTCGACGCGCCGATGGTCGATCAACTGGTGGCGGTATTTTGCCCTTCCAGAGCGAGCGAGGTCCATTTCCGCTATGCCACCGGAGGCTGGGTGCGCTCCACCCGCGAGCAGTCACGCGAGGCAACGTACTTCGACATTCATCAACGCAAGGAGTACGACCCGGATTTCGCTGCGGCATCCCGCGCCGTCGTCTGCCTGGAACTGGTCAAATGATCCGGATGTTCGAACGGTTGCGCATGCGCCGCCAGTGCCTGATGGGGCAGGGGGGCCGTGCTGCACGACACCGCGCGGGTCTTCAACATGACCGGACGCCGGGAAGCCGTCGAAGTCGGCACCTTCACGCATGTGAGGGGCGAGTTGCTCACGTTTGCCCACGGTGGCGAAATCCGCATCGGCGGGTACTGCTACATCGGTGAAGGGACCCGCATCTGGTCGGCGCGCAGCATCCGTATCGGCGAACGGGTGCTGATTTCCCACAACGTCACGATTCTGGACAGTCTGACCCATCCGATCGGCGCCAAGGCGAGACACGAGCACTTCAAGCACATCATCACCGAGGGGCATCCGGACCGTATTGATCTTGGCGAGCGCGCTGTGGATATCGGCGACGATGTCTGGATTGGCTGCATGTCGATTGTGCTGCGAGGGGTTTCTTTGGGGCGTGGGGCAATCGTCGGCGCGGGCAGCGTGGTAACGGAAAACGTTCCGCCATGGACCCTGGTGGCCGGAAATCCGGCGCGCCCGATCCGGGAACTGGAGCAACATGAGCGGTGAGGCGATGAACTGGGAACAGGCCGTGCTCTGGCTGCGCAACCAGCCGGACCAGGCAGAACTGGTACGAGCGTGCTTTTATGACGATCCGCTGATCGATGCGGCGCGCCGCTTTCACGAATGCGGCGAATGGCGCGCGGTGCGCAAACTGCTGCCGCGACAGCCCGGTCGCGCACTGGATGTCGGGGCCGGCCGCGGCATTTCCAGCTTTGCCCTTGCGCGGGAAGGCTGGCAGGTCACGGCACTGGAACCCGATGCGAGTGCGGTGGTGGGAGTGGAAGCAATCAGGTCGCTCGGGCGCGAGGCGGCGCTCGATTTCAACGTCGTGCAGGAGTGGGGCGAGCGGCTGCCGTTCCCGGACGCAGCCTTCGACCTGGTCTACTGTCGCCAGTCCCTGCACCACGCGCGCGATCTTCGGCAGCTATGCAGGGAAATCGGGCGCGTACTGCGCGCGGGCGGCCGCTTCATCGCGACGCGCGAGCATGTGATATCCCGCAGGGAGGATTTGCCCGCATTCTTGAAGAGCCATCCGCTCCACCATCTCTATGGGGGCGAGAACGCCTACCTGCTGGACGAATACCGGTCGGCGATCGTTGCCGGCGGCATAAGGCTGGAGCGCGTGCTCAATCCCCTGCAATCCGAGATCAATCTTTACCCGGAAACTCTGATAGGCGTTAAGCAGCGGATCGCGCGCCGTGTGTTGTTCCCGCTTCCCGCGGCGATCCCGGATTTCGCGCTCGGGTGGCTCGGCGGTCTGCTCAATGATCCCGGTCGGCTGTACAGCTTCGTCGGGACCCGGAGCGCGCATGAATAGGCCGGTGCTTGTGACGGGAGCATATGGATTCATCGGGCGTCATGTCGCGCGCGCACTTGCGGCCGAGGGCCAGACGGTCATCGGACTGGGGCATGGAGCCTGGAGCCGGGAACA
>JANOGP010000319.1:0-15607 GCA_031406075.1 Betaproteobacteria bacterium | reverse complement strand
TACAAAGGGCTGCCTGGCCACATGACCATCGAGCAGGCGAGGACCCATGACGGACACTCCCTCACCTGCGAAAGCGACGCCATTGTGCCGGCGCTGGTCCACTGCCACGATCACTCGACTACCTACCTTGGAAGGCCCGCGATTCTCAAGCTCGAGTTCATTGACGGCAACCTGGCGATGCTCTATCTGCTGGTGCCCGCCGAGCACTTCGGAGAAGTCAGCCGCAGCGTTCTCGGCCGGTACGGAAAACCGCGCCGGCACGGGACCGAAACCGACGGACCGAAACCCTACGAGCACATGGAATGGACGCTCGCCGATGGCGAGCTGATCCTCGACGAATGGATCGCCCGATTCAATCCGGCCGATCAGCGGTTTGCTACGGTTCTGGGAATGAAATTCCTGCCGGCCGCGCTGGAAAAGCGGCGTGCCGAAGTGGCGTGGACGCGGCACAGGGCAAGCGAGAAGAAAAAGCAGGCCGACATGTAGCAGGATCGAGCTGGGGAATCGTCCTGATTCGGCGCGCGCACCGGCGCGCCGGGACATGGAGAAGTACGCGGACGGGGGGCCGCGCGGATCATCAGACCGCTATGACTTGGCGTGGTACCTCGCCCGCACGACACGATGGGCAGCGGCAAATACGAAGTTGAATTCACTCCATTTTTCCTTGTCCCACGTCACATCCAGCAGCTGGGGGGCGGTATAGGGAGAAGGCGCAGAGACAAACTGCATCCCTTTCTGGTAGTAAGGGTGCCGTTTGATTTCCTCGTTGAGCAACTCAACGTATCGCGCGGTTGGAACAGTCTGCTTCTGCATGTCTTGCCTCCATTGAAACCCGAATTGCTCTATTGCGGACTCGTTGCGGTCGCAAACACTGGCGGCCTGCGGCAAATCGGATGCCGGATGTCGAACATCGGTATCGGCTGATTTGGGTACTGCATGATCAGAGGCGCGTGGCCCCTGAAACTCGGCGGGAGTCCGCGGACTTGCTCGTCGCCCGACGACGTCTACACCGTTGGTGCGGATCGACGACGGTAATGCATTATATTCCTCAAGCGCCTAATTGACAACGAGAAAACGACACCGGCCCGTTTTGCCGCAGCTCAATTGGTGAAATTCACCGCCCGGAACAACCGCCGGGCGTGCCGAGGATTACTTCCTGCCCGCCTTCGCAGTGCCCATTTTTTCGCTCTGCCGTTTTGCGTTGCCGTCCCCTGGGGTGTCTTTGCGGACGTCGGTTTTTCCTATCGTTTTGATACTCTTGATCGCTTTCTTGGTGCCCGTGCCGATCTGATTGCCGACGTCCTTTGACGCTTTCGCTACGCCTTTGGCGACTGCCTTGGCATCGGATTTTACCCGGTCGCCTGTCGAGGAAGCTTTCTCGTCGGCGTACGCGCCGAACGAGAGGCAGCAAATCAGAACAAGAAATGGTGTCTTCATCGCGTTTCATCTCCTGTCTTATTGAGACAAGGCGTCAGTTTCGAAGTGCGGGTGGCAGGTGCGGTCTCGGCAAAATGAGCGATCGCTTCCGAACGTAGGACCATGGCGCATGGCCTCGCGTTCGCAGTGGGATAACGTTCTGGCGCAAATTCCCGCATTCCGTACCGAGGATGGATTCATCCTGTTGGCGCAAGATGCAAGCCGGCTACCCCACCGCGGGTCACTCCAGGCGCAGTTCCGTGCGCGCCGTGCCGGCGCGTTCGTGCCGCGCGATGAGCTTCAACGTCGCGCCCTTGGGCGCGCGCACCACCCACTCCACTTTAAGCCTGTCGTCGGTCTCGTCCGCACTCGACCCCGCCCAGGTGTTTGCGGCGGCAGGCTTGTAGGCGCGGCCTTCAAGCTGATTGAGTTCCTCGCGCGGCTTGCCGGTTTCCAGCGTCGCGCCTTCCGGCAGTTCAATTTCGCATACCACGCCGCGTGAAAGTTTTTTCTGCTTCGCCATCCTGGTCACGTAGCTTGGCAGCCAGCCGCTGTTCTGAACCACCATCCTGATGCGCCAGGCATTCTTGCCGAGTGCGGTTGCGGAGGCCTCGAGAATTTCCAGCCGCGGCGAGATGAGCGCGTGCCACACCAGCCAGCGCGAAAACGGCGCAATTTCTTTTTCAAGCAGATGATGCGGGGGATTGGTCCAGGTGTAGAGGCTGTTCCAGCCGCCGAGCTCAACGCGTCCGAGTTGCGGATGATCGAACGCATACCAGTCCACAAAGCCCTTGCCCTTCAGGACCGTGTCATTCCATTTCATCAGCTTCAGATCGTCTTCGAGCGGATGCTCGCGGTACCACTCGATGTATTTGTAATTGTCGATGCCGGCCTGGCGCTGCGGGCTCCAGATTTCCACGGTCCATGCGTACACGCCACGGTGGTCGTACATCCAGGAATCGAAATCGCCGGTGATGACCTCCTTCGGGTGATAGCGGAACTCGTGATACGCCGAGGCGTGCGGATAGCCGGTGATTTCGGTGCCCTTCGCGCCGATCTTCTGGAAAGTCCACAAGTCTTCCGGCTGCATCTGTTCATCCGCCAGGTGCGAATACGGCCGCAGCAGCACGCCGCTGTAGGTGTGGAACGCGCACGCGCCGGTGATGTTCGGGTGCCGGGCAATGAAGCCGGTGATTGCCGCGATCTCCGGTTCTGAAGTCGGAAAGGGGCCGGCACCGGTCTGCTCGTTCTCGGTGCGCCAGTACGCCGGAAAGTTGCGATTGAGATCCAGCCGCGCCTTGCGCGCCTGCAGGCTGATGGTGACGCCGTCGTAATCTTCGAGCCGTCCCTCGGGCAGCAAGCGGTAGTACCGTCCGCCGGTTTCGGTCGGGTCGCGGCGTACCAGAATGCGCGGGTCCTCCAGGCAAAGTTTCCACGGCCCGTTGGGATCGGCAATGCGCATCGACAGGATGCGCCCGTCGCCGTCCGCGTCCTCGCGGATCAATCCGCCGACGGGTTCCTCGTCGTAGGGATAGGGCCGGGTGCTGGAACGGATCAACTTCGGCACGTCAGCGAGCGCCCATTCCGCGCCGTCGGGATTGACCCGCGGACAGATGTAGAACACGCGGGTGTCGAGGCAGCGGGTGATTTCGGGATCGCGCCCGTAGGCGGTAAGCAGGCGCTGGATCAGATACAGGCAGGCGGCGGAGCCAGCCAATTCGGTGGCGTGGATATTGCCGTCTACCCAGAACGCGGGTTTGTCCACGTCGAGTCCCGTCTTGTAGTTGGTGACGCGCACCACATAGATCTCGCGGCCCTCGTAGCTCTTTCCGACCGGCTCGAGCCGCACCAGATGGGGATGCGACTCGGCCCAACCGGTGAGGAAGCGCACCAGATCGTCGTAGCGGTAGTAGGTGTCGAAGCGGATTGCATTCATATTGGTAAGGGGTTCGGCAATCTCCATTTATTCTCGGCACTGGACGTCCTCTCCAGCTTGCTGGAGAGGGTGGGGATAAGGTGGTTCATCGCAAGTTACCGAGCACCGGATGCGGTTTATAGGGCTCGGCCAGCGCCCTCAGTTCGTCTTCGCTCAACTTCAGCACCAGCGCCGCGACCGCGTCCTCCAGGTGCTGCATTCTGGTCGCGCCGACAATGGGCGCGGTAACGCCAGGTTGCTGCAGCAGCCATCCCAGCGCAACTTGCGCATTGGGCACGCCGCGTCTATTCGCAACTTCGCCGACCCGGCTCACAACTTCGAAGTCCGAGTCCTGGTAGTACATGTCGTGGGCGAAGTCGTCGCTCTTGGCGCGCGTGGTTGCGCCCCAGTCCTGCTTGCTGCGATTTCCGGCGAGGAAGCCGCGTGCCAGCGGGCTCCACGGAATGATTCCGATTCCCTGGTCGATGCAGAACGGGATCATCTCGCGCTCCTCCTCGCGATACACGAGGTTGTAATGGTTTTGCATCGAAACAAAGCGCGAGAAGCCGTTTGCGTCCGCGCTGTGAAGCATCTTGATGAACTGCCACGCGTACATGGACGAAGCACCGATGTAGAGCGCCTTGCCGGCCTTGACCACGTCGGTCAGCGCTTCCAGCGTTTCCTCTATCGGCGTGTTTCGGTCGAAGCGATGGATCTGGTAAAGGTCCACGTAGTTCAGGCCCAGGCGCCGCAGGCTGTCGTCGATCGCGTGCATGATGTGCTTGCGCGACAGCCCACGCTGGTTCGGATCCTTGCCCATCGGGTTGAATACTTTGGTGGCGATCACCAGCTTGTCCCGCGACGGGCCGAACTCTTTGAGCGCGCGGCCCGTGACGACCTCGCTTTCGCCGTCGGAATACATGTCCGCGGTGTCGAAGAAATTGATGCCGAGTTCCAGCGCGCGCTTGAAGAACGGCTTCGACTGTTCGTAGTCAAGCACCCAGTCGCGCCATTTGGAAGATCCGTAGCTCATGCAGCCGAGGCAGATACGCGAAACTTTGAGACCGGTCTTGCCGAGATTGACGTATTCCATTGCCGTACTCTTCCTTTTGAACTCTGTTGTCCGGAGTATTCGTTGCCGCAAGTTTATTCCAGTTCCGCAGACGTGCCATGACCGGCTTCGATCTGGTCGCGGAACCGGCGCGGGCATATCATCGTGGCGACGTCCGCGCGATCACGGTGCGGCGCAGGCGGGGGAGGGCAACTTGAGCGACAAATGGTTTGCGGTCTCGAACCCGGCTTCGGGTGGGGGGCGCGGTTCGCGCGACCGCGAGCGGATCGCCACGCTCCTGCGGGAGTCCGGCCTGGACATGGACATGGCTGCCAGCGAATATCAGGGCCACACCTTGAAGCTCGCGGCGGACGCGGCACGATCCGGGTTCCGAAAGTTCCTGGCGATCGGTGGCGACGGCACGCTTAACGAGATGCTGAACGGAGCGCTTGCGTCGGGGGCCGGCGAGGGAGAAGCACTGTTCGGGTTGGTGCCGGTCGGGCGGGGCAACGATTGGGCGCGGACCCACCGCATCCCGACACGCTATCGCGACGCCGTCGCCGTACTTAGGCGTGGGCGCGCGGTGGATCACGACGTTGGCGTCGCAGATATCGGCACGCAAGGATTGCGACGCTTCTTCATCAACGCCGCGGGTGCGGGATTCGACGCGCATGTTGTCGAGCGCACCCGGGACGACCGCCTTGGTGCCGTTTCCTACCTGCTGGCGTTGCCGGCAAGCCTGTTGTCGTACCACGCGCCCGAACTCGTGTTGCGCTTCGACCAGCAGAACATTTCAGGAAAGGTGTTCCTTGCATTCGCGTCGGTGAACAAGTACTGCGGTGGCGGCATGCTGGTGGCGCCGCATGCCGAGTTCGACGACGGGCTGCTGGACGTGACCGTGGTGAACGAGGTCTCGGTCTGGGAACTGCTGCTGAACCTGAAAAAACTGTTCGACGGTACCCTGCCCTCTTATAGAAAGGTCCGCACGTTTCGAACCCGCTCCGTGGAAATTGCCGGCCCGGTACCTGTGAACAGCGAAGCCGACGGCGAGCTGATCGGCACGACGCCGATTCGCTTCAGCGTGCTCCCGCGATACGTGAAAGTGGTCGTGCCCTGACGCCCGGGTGCTTCATGCCACTGCGGCGAGCTCGGCCTGCGCGCCCTCGGTTGCACGCACCGCTTGCAGCAGCAGTTCGGGGCGATTGGCGGCGAGCATGCCGGCATCCGAAAGCATGCGCCGCCACAACCTGGCATTGGGTTGGCCGTGATAGAGGCCGAGCATGTGACGTGCAATGGCGCGCAACGAGGTGCCGTGCGCGACTTCTTCGCAGGCGTACTCGAACATCGCCTGAGCGATCTGCGCGCGAGGCGGCGGCGGTTTAGCAGAAAGCCTCGCCTCCGCCGCGGCAAGCACATAGGGATCGTGATAAGCCGCGCGCCCGAGCATGATGCCATCCACGTGTTCGAGGTGTTGTTCGATCGCGCGCAGCGTTTCCACGCCGCCGTTAATCACGATTCCAAGCTCCGGGAATTCCCGCTTCAGCCGATAGACGTAATCGTATTTCAGCGGCGGGACCGTGCGATTGTCCTTCGGCGACAGCCCCTTCAGGACTGCATTCCGTGAGTGGACGAAAAAAGTCCTGCAGCCCGCCGCCGCTACGGTATCGACGAAGCGGCGCACGAAGTCGTAATCCTCGATCGAGTCAATACCCAGGCGGTGCTTCACCGTTACGGGAACCGCCACCGCATCCTGCATCGCCTTTACGCAGTCGGCCACGAGTTGCGGCTCGGCCATCAGACAGGCCCCGAATGCCCCGTGCTGCACGCGCTCCGACGGACATCCGCAGTTAAGATTGACCTCGTCGTAGCCATACGCCTGTCCGAGCGTCGCACAGCGTGCGAGATCGACGGGCTCGCTGCCGCCGAGCTGCAGCGCCACCGGATGTTCGGCCGGGTGAAAGCGCAGATGCCGGTCGACATCGCCGTGGATCAACGCGCCGGTGGTCACCATCTCGGTGTAGACGACCGCATGCGGTGAAAGCCGGCGGAAAAAATACCGGCAATGGCGGTCCGACCAATCCATCATCGGCGCAGTGCAGAGGCGGTGGGGATGCGGTGTCGATTGCAACATCGAGCGATGAAATTAACAGGTTCCGGCGATCTGCCTCGGATTACTTGCAGTTGCCGGTGCAGCGAATGACGCGCTCAGCGCAGGAGATCGTCGCGAGTCCTTCGCCGAGCCCGGCGTCGGTGTCGCCGCCGGAGTGCTCGATGCGCGCGTCGTTGCACTGCAATTCGGTGGTGACGTATAGCGGTTCCGTGATCCATTTCACGTTCAGGCATCCAGGCGATCCGGCGCCGAAGCGCATGCCCATGCGGTAAGTCGCGCATCGCAATCCGCTGTGCTTGATCCAGCCGCTCACCTGAAAATCGCCGTCGTCGTTGATCCAGGCGTGCGAATCTCCTGAGCGAAAGTCGAAATCCAGCCGTGCGGGTTTCGGTGTGGCGTCCAGCGAATACGTGATCCGCGCGGGAGCGGAAACGCCAACCTCATCCGGGCCGAGTTGCTGTTCTACCGATATGGCGTTTCCGGCCGTAAAGGCGCCGAGCGCCAGCACTACCGCGAGGCGTGTCATGAAAGTTTTCCTGCAATGCTGTCGAACCATCATAGCCCGATTCGGGCGATAAAAAAGGCGCACTCCGGTGCGCCTTTTCTTGGAGCCGAGTACTGAGTGCTGCGCGCCGCGAAGTACTAAGGTGAGACGGCAAAGGTGAAAGGTAAAAGGCGAAAGACAGAGGCAAAGGGCACCTCGGTAGGGTGTCATTTGCTTTCGTTCTTACTTGTACCTCATACCTTTAACCTCGTTCCTGATCTTCCAGCCACCGCTTCAGCCGCCAAGCACTTTCTGCTTCTGTTCACCCAGGCCGTCGATTCCCAGCCGCATTTCGTCGCCTGATTTGAGGAACTGGGGCGCCGGCTTGATGCCCATGCCGACGCCGGGCGGGGTGCCGGTGCTGACCACGTCGCCGGGTGTGAGCGTGCACATGTAGGACAGGTAGGAAACCAGCTTCTTCACGCCGAAGATCATGGTACTGGTGTTGCCGGTCTGCTTGCGTTGGCCATTCACGTCCAGCCGCATGGAGAGGTTCTGCGGATCCTTGATTTCGTCGGCGGTGACGAACCAGGGGCCAAGGGGGGCAAAGGTGTCGAAGCTCTTGCCCTTGGACCACTGGCTGCCGTGCTCGAGCTGCCACTCGCGTTCGGAAACATCGTTGCAGATCATGTAGCCGGCCACGTAATTCAGTGCATCGGCTTCGGTCACGCTCTGCGCCGTCTTGCCGATTACAAAGGCGAGTTCCACTTCCCAGTCGCCCTTCTTCGAACCCTTCGGCAGCTTCACGTCGTCGTTCGGTCCAGTAATGGCGCTGATCGCCTTCATGAACACCACCGGTTCCGCCGGGATCGGCAGATTGGACTCCTTGGCGTGATCCGCATAGTTCAGCCCGATGCAGACGAGCTTGGGCACATTTGCTATCGGCGGGCCGAGGCGCGGGTTGCCGCTTACCTTCGGCAGGCTGTCCACCTTCACGCCGCGCAACTTTGTCAGGCCCTCCGGCGACACCGCAGCCGCGTCGATGTCCTTCACCACGCGGGACAGGTCGCGTATCGCTCCCTGCGCGTCCAGAATGCCCGGCTTCTCTTTTCCTGCTTCCCCGTAACGTACCAGTTTCATTTTTTATCTCCTCCTGCAAAAGTCAAAGTCGTTAGCCACAGAGGACACAGAGACCACAGAGAACTGCAAATACGAAAACGATAAAGGGAACGAATAACAAAACACAAACCCGCGGGAAACGTCATGTATCCATCCAGTCCCGGTGTCTGACTCGCGTCTTGCTTATTCGCCCTTCTCCGTGTCCTCTGTGTCCTCTGTGGCTAAATGGTAATGCCGCCGTCCATGATCACGGCCTGGCCGGTCATGAAAACCGATTCGTCGGACGCCAAAAACACCGACAGCTCGGCGAGTTCCTCGGCTCTTGCCAGCCTGCCCATGGGCTGGCGTGCAATGAAGTCCTTGCGCGCCTGCACCGGATCGTCGAAGGCGTTGATGCGCTCGCCCAGCGATGGCGTATCCACCGTGCCCGGACACAGTGCATTGCAGCGGATACCCTGCTTCACGTAATCGATTGCAACCGACTTGGTGAGGCCGATTACCGCTGCCTTCGACGCGCCGTAGACCAACCGGTTCGGAATGCCCTTTACGCTGCCTGCCACAGAGGCAACATTGATTATCGAGCCGCCACCGTTCTCCAGCATCTTCGGCAGAAAAGCGCGAATCACCACATAGTGGCTGCGCACGTTCAGATTGAAGGAGAAATCCCAGTCCTTGTCCGAGCATTGCAGAATGGTGCCGTGGTGGACAAAGCCGGCGCAGTTGAAGATGACATCCGGCGCGCCGATTTCCCCGGCGAGTTTTTCGATCTCGGCATCTTTGAGCACGTCGAGTTTGCGTACTTCAATACCGGATTTGCCTTTGAGTTCCGCGAGTTTTGCATCGTTGACGTCGGTAGCCCAGACTTTCGCGCCTTCACGCGCGAATGCGAGCGCGGTCGCGCGTCCAATGCCCTGCGCCGCGGCGGTGACGAAAGCCACCTTGCCGCCAAGTCTTCCGGCCACGGAATCTCCCCCTTGATTTTATTCGGAATGATCGAGAGGCGTAAGTATGCCACAGGCAGCCCTGCCGCCGAATCTGCCCTTGCCGCTGAACTGCGGTTTACTTTAGACTCCAATGCACAAAACTATTACACAAGGGGGAGAGCATGAACCACGGCACCGTCCTTCCTGTCCGCGCGATTCGCGCGCAGCGATCATCAAATCAGCGCAAAACCCGGTTCTCGTAAATGGCCTCGGTCGAACTCAAGCAGGTTCGCAAATCTTTTGGCAGTACTCAGGTCGTCCACGGCGTGGACATTGCCATCGCCGACGGCGAGTTCGTGGTGCTGGTTGGCCCGAGCGGTTGCGGAAAGTCCACGCTGTTGCGGATGATCGCCGGCCTCGAGGAGATTTCCGAAGGCGAGATCATGATCGGCGATCGCGTCGTCAATAATGTGCCGCCCAAACAGCGCGACATCGCTATGGTTTTTCAGAACTATGCGCTGTATCCGCACATGAAGGTATTCGACAACATGGCCTTCTCGATGAAACTGGCAGGCAGGAGCAGGGAGGAGATGCGCCAGCGCGTGGACAAGGCGGCGGAAATCCTGGGACTTACGGACTACCTCGATCGTTACCCGCGTCAACTTTCGGGCGGCCAGCGCCAGCGCGTGGCCATGGGTCGCGCCATCGTGCGCGACCCGCAGGTTTTTCTGTTTGACGAACCGCTGTCGAACCTGGATGCCAAATTGCGCGTGCAGATGCGTACCGAGATCAAAGAACTGCACCAGCGCCTGAAGACAACTTCGATCTACGTCACCCACGATCAGATTGAAGCCATGACCATGGCCGACACCATCGTGGTGATGAACGGCGGCCGCGTCGAACAGATCGGCACGCCCCTGGATCTGTACGACGAACCGGCCAATCTATTCGTGGCCGGATTCATCGGTTCGCCGGCGATGAATTTTCTGGCCGGCAAGATCGTAGCCGGCCCATCGGGTCGCGGCGTACAGGTTACCGAAGGTTGCGTCATTCCGGTGCCGGGCAGCGGCGGGCCGCAGGGCCGTGAGGTCATTCTCGGCGTGCGGCCGGAGCATTTCACCATCGGCGAAACCTGCGTGCAGGTGCAGGTGATCGTGGTCGAGCCGACTGGTGCCGATACTCAGGTTTTCTGCAAGCTGGCGGGTCACGCTGTGTCAGCGATTTCCCGCGAGCGCCATACGTTTCGTCCGGGCGACACCATCAGCCTCAAGCCCTTCGAAGGCAAAACCTACCTGTTCGATCCGGCTTCCGGCGCGCGCATCGCCTGATCCGGACCCCGAGGCACACCATGACTCGAATCACAAGGCGTCGTTTTCTCCAGGCTGCCGCTTTAGCGGGCGCCACACTCGGCGCGCCGATGCTGGCGCGCGACGCTTACGCTCAGGAGCTTTCTTTCAAACCCGAGCCGGGCGCGAAACTCCGGGTGCTGCGCTGGAAACGCTTCGTTCAGGGCGACGAGGATCAGTGGCTGGCCAACACCAATAAGTTCATCGAGAAGACCGGCATCGAGGTCACGGTCGACGCCGAGAACTGGGAAGATCTGCGCCCCAAGGCGGCGGTCGCCGCGAACGTGGGCAGCGGGCCCGATATCATCCTGTCCACCAATGACGACCCGCACCAGTATCCGGACAAGCTGCTCGATATCGGAGACTTGTGCGAATACCTCGGCAAGAAGTACGGGCCGTGGTACCCGAGCGCACAGGCGTATGGCAGAAGCGGCGGGCGATGGATCGCGATGCCGTTGGGCTCCGGCGGCAACTGCATGAACTATCGCGAGAGCCACATGAAGGTGGCCGGCTTCAAGGCGTTTCCCAGGAACACCGATGCCTTCCTGAAGCTCTGCCAGGGTCTGAAGAAGAACGGCACGCCGCCCGGTTTTGCGCTCGGCAATGCCACTGGCGACGCCAACGCCTGGTGCCATTGGCTGATATGGGCATTTGGCGGAAAAATGGTGGATGAGCAGAACCGCGTCGCAATCAATTCGAAGGAAACAGCGGCCGCGCTGGAATACGGCAGGGAACTTTATCAGACCTTCATTCCCGGCACGCTGTCCTGGCTCGATCCGAACAACAACAAGGCGTTTCTGTCCGGTGAGATCAGCCTGACCAGTAACGGCATCTCCATTTATTACGCGGCGAAAACCTCGAAAGATCCGAACATGCGGAAAATCGCCGGCGACATGAACCACGCTGTGTTCCCGGTAGGGCCGGTCGGCCATCCGACGATGAGCGCGCTGTTCTTCACCTGCGTGATTTTCAAGTACACGAAGTATCCGAACGCGGCCAAGGAGTACTTGCGCTTCATGATGGAAAAGGAGCAGTACGAGGCATGGCAGAAGGCGTCGATCGGCTTCGTCACCCAACCGCTGACGTTCTACGAGCGCAACCCGGTGTGGACCAATGACCCGAAACACACGCCGTTCAGGTATTCCTGCAAGAACATGCTGCCCAACGGCTACGCCGGTTCGCTCGGCGCCGCCTCGGCCGGCTGCATGGCCGATTTCATCGTGGTCAACATGGTGGCCGAATCCGTCTCCGGTGCCGTAAGCGTCAAAGATGCGATGTCGAGCGCGGAGAAGCGGGCGAAGCGGTATTACCGGTGAGGCGTGAGGCGAGAGGCGTGAAAAGCGGGGAGATGCATCCAGGAGACGCCAGCACATGAACAACGCGCTGTCGCGATTTTTCGATAACCGCAATGTTCTCGGGCTGCTGTTCATGGTGCCCGCGGTGGCATTGCTGGTGGTGTTTCTGACCTATCCGCTGGGACTGGGCGTGTGGCTGGGTTTCACCGACACCAAGATCGGGCGTGCCGGCGGCTGGATAGGCATTGAAAACTACGCGTTTCTGGTGACCGATCGCATTTTCACGTTGTCGGTGTTCAATACGTTCGTGTACACGGTGGTTGCAAGCGTCGTCAAGTTCGTGCTCGGACTTTGGCTGGCCTTGCTGCTCAACAAGCATATTCCTTTCAAATCGTTCGTCCGCGCCATCGTCCTGCTGCCGTTCATCGTGCCCACAGTGCTTTCCGCGATCGCCTTCTGGTGGATTTACGATGCCCAGTTCTCGATCGTGAGCTGGATGCTGATGAAGCTCGGAATCATCGACCAGTACATCAATTTTCTCGGCGAACCGAACCTGGCACGCATGTCCACGATCATCGCCAACGTATGGCGTGGCGTGCCGTTCGTAGCAATCTGCCTGCTCGCCGGACTGCAGACCATACCGCCGTCCATGTATGAAGCCGCGAGCATCGACGGGGCGAGTCCCTGGCAGCAGTTCTGGCACGTCACGCTGCCCATGCTCTCGCCCATCATCGCGGTGGTCATGACCTTCTCGGTGTTGTTCACGTTCACCGATTTCCAGTTGATCTGGGTCCTGACCCGCGGCGGTCCGATCAATGCCACGCATTTGATGGCCACGCTTTCGTTTCAGCGTGCGATCCCCGGCGGGGCATTGGGCGAAGGTGCGGCGATCGCGACCGCGATGATTCCGTTCCTGCTGGCGGCGATCTTGTTCTCATACTTCGGGTTGCAAAGGAGAAGGTGGCAGCAGGGGGGATCGGACAAATGATTCGTGACGACGTGACGGTCGTGACGAGGCAAACCAAAGCTCCCTCTCCGCCGCGCGCGGGGGAGAGGGCTGGGGTGAGGTGGTATGGCGAGCACTGAACCCCGCGAAGGCATGCAATACCTGGAGTCGCTGCCGCGGCGCTGGGTGACGGTTTACATTCCGTTGCTCGTCTTCCTGATCGTTCTGCTGTTTCCGTTCTACTGGATGGTGATCACGTCGTTCAAGCCGAATGCGGAACTGCTGTCCAGCAGCGGCAATCCTTTCTGGGTCATCAATCCGACGCTGGACCACTTCAAGAAACTTTTCTTCGACACCTCGTATCCGGAATGGATGTGGAATACGGTGATGGTGTCGGTGGTGTCCACCTTCGTTTCGCTGGCCGCCAGCGTGTTCGCGGCCTATGCGATCGAGCGGCTGCGCTTCAAGGGATCGCGGCAGACCGGTCTGGCAATATTTCTCGCCTACCTGATTCCGCCTTCCATCCTGTTCATACCTCTTGCGACAATGGTGTTCCAGCTGGGAATCTTCGACACTCGCTGGGCGCTGATCCTGACTTATCCGACATTCCTGATCCCATTCTGCACCTGGCTGCTGATGGGTTATTTCCGCTCGATTCCGTTCGAGCTGGAGGAGTGCGCGCTGATTGACGGCGCGACACGCTGGCAAATACTTATCAAGATCGTGCTGCCGCTTGCGGTGCCGGGACTGATTTCCGCAGGCATCTTTGCGTTCACGCTGTCCTGGAACGAGTTCATATACGCGCTGACTTTCATTTCGGCGTCGGAAAACAAGACCGTCCCGGTGGGCGTGATCACCGAGCTGGTCGAGGGCGACGTGTATCACTGGGGCTCTCTGATGGCGGGCGCGCTGGTCGGCTCGCTCCCGGTGGCGGTGATGTATTCCTTTTTTGTCGAGTATTACGTCGCCGGCATGACTGGCGCCGTCAAGGAATAGAAACGTTAGCCACAGAGAACACAGAGGGCACAGAGGAAAGGCAAGTCAGAAATTACTTGAGTAAGCACTGGAGCGATATCGAGGATTTCGGCGTCGGCAACCACCAGTCCCGATCTTCTTCCAATTCCTGCTGTTGTTCTTCTCTGTGATCTCTGTGTCCTCTGTGGCAAAAATTATTCAGGGGGATAGAAAAAATGGCTGCAAGGAGAAAACTGCGTAGTTACGAGTGGTTCGGCGGGCCGGGAATCGACAGCATGGTGCACCGGTCCTGGATGAAGAACCAGGGATTGCCGCGGCACTTGTTCGAAGGCCGTCCGGTGATCGGCATCTGCAATACCTGGTCCGAACTCACGCCCTGCAATGCGCACTTTCGTGTCATTGCCGAGCGCGTCAAGCGCGGCGTCTACGAAGCGGGGGGCTTCCCGCTCGAATTCCCGGTGATGTCATTGGGCGAGCCGGTAATGCGCCCGACCGCGATGCTTTTTCGCAACCTTGCGTCGATGGACGTCGAAGAATCCATTCGCGCCAATCCGCTCGATGGCGTGGTGCTGCTGACCGGCTGCGACAAGACCACGCCGGCGCTCATGATGGGCGCGGCATCCTGCGACGTGCCGACAATCGTGGTATCCGGCGGCCCGATGCTCAATGGACGATGGCGCGACGAGACCGTCGGATCTGGCACGCACGTGTGGAAATTCAAGGAAATGCTCAAGCGCGGCGAAATGACTGACGATGACCTGCTCGATGCCGAGCAGGCCATGTCGCGTTCAGCCGGCCATTGCATGACCATGGGCACCGCTTCGACCATGGCGTCGATGGCGGAGGCCCTGGGCATGGCGCTGCCCACCAATGCTGCGATTCCCGCAGTGGATTCGCGGCGCTACGTGCTCGCGCACATGTCAGGGCAGCGGATCGTGCAGATGGTGAAGGAAGACCTGCGCATGTCGAAGATCCTGACCAAACATGCGTTCGAGAATGCGATCCGAGTGAACGGCGCGATCGGCGGCTCGACCAACGCCGTGGTTCACCTGCTGGCGCTGGCCGGCCGCATCGGCGTCAAGCTGACTCTGGAAGACTGGGATCGCCTCGGCCGCGACCTGCCCTGTCTCGTGAACCTGATGCCCTCCGGCGAGTTCCTCATGGAAGACTTCTACTATGCCGGCGGCCTGCCGGTGGTAATCAGGGAGCTGGGCAGGGCCGGCCTGCTCCACAGAAAGGCAGCCACGGTGAACGGCCAGGGCATCTGGGATAACGTCAAGGCCGCCAAGAACTGGAATCCGAAAGTGATTTTCCCGGTGGACAAGCCGTTCAAGAAGCAGGGTGGCATAGCCGTGCTGCGCGGCAATCTCGTGCCCAGGGGCGCGGTAATCAAGCCCTCTGCCGCAACGCCGAAGCTCATGAAGCATCGCGGCCGCGCCGTGGTGTTCGAGAACATCGAGGACTACAAGAAGCGCATCGACGACCCGAAGCTGAAGGTGGACGAAACATGCGTGCTGGTGCTGAAGAACTGCGGGCCGAAGGGTTACCCGGGTTTCCCGGAGGTCGGCAACTTTGCGCTTCCCGCCAAGGTCCTGAAAAAGGGCGTCACCGACATGGTGCGCATTTCCGATGCGCGAATGAGCGGCACCGCCTACGGCACCGTGGTACTGCACAGCGCCCCGGAGGCCGCCGCAGGTGGGACTCTGGCGCTTGTGCAAGACGGCGACATGATCGAGATCGACGTGCCAAAGAGAAAACTGCATCTCGACGTATCGGAAGCGGAGCTGGCAACGCGGCGCAAGAAATGGAGGGCGCCCAAACCCATGGCTGACCGGGGCTACGTGAAGATCTATATCGACCACGTCAATCAGGCGGACGAAGGCGTGGACCTCGATTTCCTGGTCGGCGCCAGTGGCACGCCGCTCCTTCGCGAGTCCCACTAGCCGAACGGCGTGTGCGTGAGAAGTGAGGAGTGAGGAGTGAGGCGTGAGGGGGGTAGGAACATGCTGACACGCACCCTGCTGGCT
>JANOGP010000313.1:0-5939 GCA_031406075.1 Betaproteobacteria bacterium | reverse complement strand
ACGTTCATAGTGTTACTCCTCTTGTTTATGGCATTAATAGGTACGTTGTGCGACTGCACCTGGATTTACCCAAGTCGGGGCGAAAACCCTTTCGCCTCGCGCATGGCCTGCATTTAACAGCAATGTGGCGTCGCACAATAGGCCACAAGCGGCCATAATATTTATTCTGTTTAGGAATGTAATTTTCACTAAGACGAAACAACCGTTGTCGGTGAGATGCTGGATCGTGGGCCTTCCCGGCCCGAAGGACCCGCACAAGAGGCCGAAAGGCGCCTGGCGCTCACGAAGATGCCCGTCACGCCCGACATCTATTTGAGTTGCAGGATCATGTCCTTGCCTGTGCGTCGGCGGGCCCCCACAATCGATTTCCGCGACAAATGGCGGCCGGGTTGCGCGTATTGGCGTTGCGTCGTGGCACGATCGGGCCGTTTCGGGGCCTGACGACAAAAACGGCGATGCAGGCCGGGGCACTCGAAGATGAGGAGAAGAAAAATGCGCGGAGCAGTTTGGGGATTCTTTTTGAGCGATCGCACTGCGCGCGAACAACCATCGATCAGATGAAAATCGCCGTCATTGGCGCAGGTGCGATGGGGTCCGTGTATGCGGGGCTGCTCGCCTCGGCGGGCCACGAGGTGTGGGCGAGCGACACCTGGGGCGAGCACGTCGAGGCGATCCGCAAGAACGGCCTGCGCGTCGAAGGCGCATCTGGGGACCGGACGGTGCAGGTGCACGCAACCACGCGCCCCGCGGACGCTGGCGTGTGCGATCTGGTGATCATCGCCACCAAAGCAATGCATGTCGCGCAGGCGGCCGAATCGGCGAAGCCTTTGCTCGGTCCCGACTCGGTGGTGTTGTCGATCCAGAATGGCCTGGGCGGCCCGGACGCCGCGGCGCGCGTCCTCGGGCGCGAGCGCGTGGCGGTCGGCGTCGTCGGCGGTTTCGGCGCCTCGATGAAGGGACCCGGCCACGCCCATCACAACGGCTGGGAACTGGTGCGGCTTGGAGAGTTATCCGGGCCGGTGACGCCGCGACTCGAGAAAATCGCCGAAGTCTGGCGCTCGGGCGGGTTCAGGGTGAAGTGCTTCGACGACATCGACCAGCTGGTCTGGGAAAAACTGATCTGCAACGTCTGCTACTCGGGAACCTGCGCGGTGACCGAGCGCACCATCATCGAGGTCATCGAGGATCCCGACGCATGGCATGTGGCCTCGGGCTGCGCAACTGAAGCATTCACGGTGGCGAGGGCACGCAAGGTCCGGCTGGATTTCGACGACCCGGTGGATTACGTGCGCGCGTTCGGAATGAAGATTCCCAATGCCCGTCCCTCGATGCTGCTCGACCACATGGCGGGGCGGATGTCGGAAATCGACGCAATCAATGGCGCCATTTCGCCGGCCGCCGCGGCGGTCGGTGTTGCCGCTCCCTGCAACGATCTGATCAGCGCGCTGGTGCGCGCCAAGGAGCGGCGCATGGGCGTGCGCGGCCGCTGAAAAGGAAGTCTCCCGGCCCAACACGTGCATGTCGGCGGCGCCGGGTTTGACGCGCACGTATTGCCCGCCGCATAGTTCGCGGCTTCCACGCAAGGATCGAATTTCAAACTTAGGAGAAAATCATGCTGAGACAGCTTATTCACGCGTTGCGCGAATCCATGACGCTTCGAGCCGCGGCCGGCGGAGGAGGCGCGCAGGACTGCAGCGGCACCATCACCGTGGAGGAGGCGCTGAAGGCGGAGCAGGACCGCTACGCGGCGCAAATGAAAGGCGACACTGCGGCGATGCAGCGCTTGATCGGGGATGACCTGGTCTATATCCATTCGAGCACGGTGCAGGACACCAAGGCGAGCTTCATCGAGTCGATCCGTTCAGGGAACGTGAAGTACCGCACGATGAAGCGAGGAGAGGTGAAGGTCCGGACTTACGGTTGCATCGCCATCGTCAGCGGTGGCGCCGCATTCGAGGTGGCGGTGAAGGGAGAGGACAGGACGCTCAACCTGCTGTTCCACGCTGTTTATGCGAAGCGCGCTGCGGGCGTCCAGTTCGTATCCTGGCAGGCGACAAAATTACCTGCGTAACGGACCTGGAGGATGGTCACCCCGGGTCAGCCGGGACCCCAAAAGCGTTAACGCAATACACGGACGAAGGAGCGCACCATGATCGTCACGCCGCTGTATGCCGGATTGCTGGTTCTATGGTTTCTGGTCCTTGCGTGGCGCGTGATCCGCCGACGCGCTCACGGCATTTGGCTGGGAGATGGCGGCGATCCGGCCATGCTGCGGGTGATTCGCGGGCACGCTAATTTCGCCGAGTACGTGCCGCTGGCGCTGCTGCTGATGGCGGTGCTGGAGTTGTGCGGTGTATCGGTATATGTGCTGCACGGACTGGGCGCGATGCTGCTGGCCGGCCGGCTGTTGCACGGCTATGCGCTCTCGTTCACCGACAAATTCGCGTTCGGCCGTTTTTGGGGAACGACACTGACCTTCGTGGTGTTGTTGGCGGAAGCGGCCTTGTGCCTGTACCTGGCGGCGCGAAACTGGTGACCGGCGACAGCAAAGCGTTTGTTCTGCCCCTCCGCCGTCAGCGCACGCGAATCATCTCAGTTCACGCCGAGCAGCTCCACTTCGAATATCAGCGTTGCATTCGGCGGGATTGCGCCGCCGGCGCCGCGGGCGCCGTAGCCCAGCGCCGGCGGAATCGTGAGCTTGCGCTTGCCGCCCACGTTCATGCCTTGTACGCCTTCATCCCAGCCGCGGATGACCTGGCCCTGACCCAGCCCGAATGCGAAAGGATCGTTGCGATCCTTGCTGGAATCGAATTTGGTGCCATCGGTGAGCCAGCCGGTGTAGTGCACGGTGACGCGCTTTCCCGCAGCCGCGGCAGCGCCTTCTCCGATCGTGATCTCGTCGATTCCAAGACCGCTGGGGGTTTGCGTGTTGGGCATATGAGCCTCGATGATTGTTGGCAGAGCCGGCATTCTAGCCGGAACGCGGCGCGTGTCCGGCCGCATCACGGCGCGAGGGAGGCCGTGTAGGCAGCGATCGACACCAACTCTTCATCGCTCAACTCGGCCACCACCGGCTTCATCAGTGCCGCCCACGGGCCCTTGCGAACGCCGCGCCGCATGTCGTAGAGCTGGCGCACGACATAACTCGGAGAGCGGCCTGCGAGCGCGGGCACCGGACCGAGGCCCTTCAGTTCGAGGCCATGGCAGATTGCGCAAGGCGTCGTCCTGCCTGCGCCGCCGGTCGTGACCAACGCCTCACCCTTCCTGATGCTTCCGGCCGGCACGTAGGCGACGAAACCAGAGGAGGCGTCGCGAAGCTCGGTGCGCTCCAGATTCTCCGGCATCTCGATGATGCGGTGGCCGATCGGCTCGGTAGCGCCGGCCTCGGAGGCGACCAGCATCCAGCCCTCGACATGCGTTTTCGGCACCTTGTTGGTTTCGATAACCCTGATCCATGGCTTCGGCCGCAGGGCGGCAAAGTATTTCGCGGCCGCCTTGAGGTCGTCCTCGCTGACCGCCTTCGCCACGGCGATCATCAGATTGATGGGCAAGCTCGCCGGCTCCGAACTTTTCCTCGCGCCGCTCCTGAAATCGGCCACCTGCTGAATGATGTATTCGGCATGCAGGCCGGCGAGGCTTGAATTCTCAGGCCGCCCCAGCCCATTCGGCAGATGGCAGTAACCACACGCGAACACCCCCGGCTTCGCGCCGTTGCTGACGATTTCGGGCATTGGCGGGTGGCCTTTGGGATGCCAATCCGGCACCGAGAAAAGATCGCGGATCTGCGTCAGGGTGAAGGCGGCCTTGCTGCCGGGAACGCTCTTCATCGTGCCATCGTCCGGCGCCGGCTGGGCACCGGGGGGATTGACGACGAACGCCCATGGTGGTGGCGACTTTCCCGCGGCTGCGGCCGTTCCAGTCATGCAAGCGAGCGTCAGGATGGCGATCAAAATCCTCATGGTTCCTCCCGGTTACTGTTGCTCGAATGATATACCGGGAAGTGCGTCGCGCCTTCTCTGGCGCCGATCGGACACTCCGTGTAGATTCCATGCGTCACCATTGACGACACTTGGTCATGACCGCTGCCGCTTTGCCGTTGCTGTCACCGCTCGAAATACGCGTGCTTGGCGTGCTGGCGGAAAAACAGCTCACGACGCCGGACTACTACCCGCTTTCGCTTAATGCGCTGATCGCCGGCTGCAACCAGAAGTCGAGCCGGGATCCGGTGATGAGCGTCGGCGAGGACGAGGCGCAGGGCGCGCTGGATGCGCTCAAGGAACGCAAACTGGTGACTAACAGTTGGGGCGCGTCGAGACGGGTGGTGCGTTATTCCCACAATTGCCCGCAAGTGCTGGATACCGATCCGGGCACCACCGCGTTGCTGGCGACCATGATGTTGCGCGGAGCTCAGACGCCGGGGGAATTGCGGATCGCCTGCGAACGCATGTACCGCTTTGCGGACCTGTCCAGTGTGGAGGCCTATCTGGACGAGATGACACGCCGTTCCACGGGCGCACTTGCGGTGAAGCTGCCCAGGCAGCCGGGCGCGCGCGAACATCGCTGGGCGCACCTGCTCGGCGGGCGAGCGGTCGGAGCGACCGATTCTCCGGAAATTCACGCCGACCATGCCACTGCGGACACCGGGTTCGAGGCCGAAGTGGCGCGCTTGCGCGATGAAGTGGCGGAACTCCGGGCGATGGTGGAACGGTTGCGGGAAGAAATCGGGAAACAAGCCCCATGACCGACGAATCCCAGTCGCTCGCGCGACCGTCATCGGAGAAGGAACTGTTCATTGCCTTCACGCTGCTCGCCTTGCAGGGCTTCGGCGGCGTTCTGGCGGTGGCGCAGCGGGTGCTGTGCGAGCAGAAGCGCTGGCTCACCAAGGACCAGTTCGTTGAAATCCTCGCGTTCGCCCAGGTGTTGCCCGGGCCTAATGTCTGCAACGTGGCGCTGATGGTCGGCGACCGCTTTTTAGGCTGGCGCGGCGCGTTCGCTGCATTGGCGGGAATGATGGCGATACCGCTGGTCATCGTCCTGGCAGTTGCGGCAGCGTACTCGCAGTACGCGTCGAATCCCGTTGTCGCGGGCGCGCTCAAGGGCATGGGCGCGGTGGCCGCCGGGCTGATCGTCGGAACGGCGCTGAAGCTCATGAGCGCATTGCGCGCGAACCCGATGGGGCTTCCGGCATGCGCGGTGCTGCTGGTGTCGGCGTTCGCGGCTATCGCGATTTTGCGCTGGCCGTTGGTGTGGGTGCTGCTCGGGCTCGGCTCTGTAGCATGCCTGTTTGCCTGGAGGCGCCTGCGTTCCGGCGTTGCGGCCGTGGCGGAAGGCGGGTGACCGGCGCGATGCCGCTTTCAGTCGATCTGCTTGCGTTGTTCGGCCATTTCCTCCTGTTGTCGCTGCTGTCAATCGGCGGCGCGATCACTGTCGTCCCAGAAATGCATCGGATTCTGGTCGGGGAGATGGGTCTGCTCAGCGATGTGCAGTTCAACGCCTCGATCGCGATCGCGCAGGCGTCTCCCGGGCCTAATGTGTTGTTCGTGGCGGTAATGGGTTACCAGGCGGCCGGCCTTGCGGGTTGCGCTGCCATGCTCGCCGGAATCATGCTGCCATCGACGACGCTGGCACTGGCGGCCGCGCGCTGGAGTCATGTGCGGCGCGACTGGCGAGCGGTGCTGGCGTTCAAGGCGGGCATGGCGCCAATCGTGATCGCGCTGATGTTCGCCACCGGCTGGATCCTGAGCACGGAATCGCCGGGCTGGAGGCACCTGCTACTCACTGTCGCGGCCGCAGTGCTGCTCTGGCGCACCCGGCTCCATCTGCTGGTGATGATCGCGGCGGGAGCGATCGTCGGCGGACTGGGATGGGTGTAAGGGCAAGGATGAAGGATGAAGGAGGAAGGATGAAGGAGGAAGGATAAAGAGCGAAGGACGAAGAAT
>JANOGP010000264.1:0-1644 GCA_031406075.1 Betaproteobacteria bacterium | reverse complement strand
GCGGATAATGATGGTTACCGTTTCTTTTCCGGCCTCGGCGACCTGGTCATCACCGGTCCAACGCTGACCAACGTAAACGACTTCCGCGCTATCTTGGTATTGTGATCACTTCTTCAGAATACAGGTACGACCCTCTCAATCGAATGAGCGCACGTGCGTCCGACAGTCACGAACGCCCGTGTCGTAAATTGCGCTGACGCCGCATGGGCAAGCCCGAACTGCTTCCGTCCGAAACGCTGCGTCCTCAGATTTCCAAAGCGGAACTGATCCGGCAGCTCTTGGCGATCCTCGCGCCCGATGCACTGCTGCATCAGAACGAGGACCTCAAACCCTTCGAGTGCGATGGTCTCACCGCCTACCAGCGCATACCGCTTCTGGTGGCGCTGCCAGACAACGAGGAACAGGTACGCGCGATCCTGCGTATCTGCCACGCGGGCCGGGTGCCGGTGGTGTTCCGCGGCGCCGGAACCGGTTTGTCGGGCGGCGCCCTTCCCTACGAACATGGGCTGCTGCTGGTCATGTCGAAGATGACGAAAATCCTGGAGATCGACGCGCAGGCGCGGATGGCGCGGGTGCAGCCGGGCGTGCGCAACGCCGCGATCTCCGAAGCGACCGCGCCTCTCGGCCTGTACTACGCTCCCGATCCCTCCAGCCAGATCGCCTGCTCGATCGGCGGCAACGTCGCCGAGAATTCGGGAGGCGTGCATTGCCTGAAATACGGGCTCACGGTGCACAACATCCTCAAGGTGAGGTTTGTCACCATCGAGGGCGAATTGCTCGAGATCGGCTCGGAGGGGCTTGATTCACCCGGTTACGACCTGCTGGCGCTGATCACCGGGTCGGAAGGCCTGCTAGGCGTGGTCACCGAGATCACCGTAAAGCTGCTGCCGAAGCCCGAGAAGGCGCAGGTGGTGCTGGCAGCGTTCGACGATATTGCCAAGGCTGGCCAGGCGGTAGGGGACGTCATCGCCGCCGGGATCATTCCCGCCGGTCTGGAAATGATGGACAAGAAGGCCACCGCCGCCGTGGAGGAATTCGTCCATGCCGGCTACCCGCTCGACGCCGCCGCCATCCTGCTGTGCGAATCCGACGGCACCGAAGAGGAAGTCGCGGCGGAGATCGGGCTCGTCACCGAGGTGATGCGCAGGGCGGGAGCGACCGAAATCCGCACCTCGCAGGATGAAGCCGAACGGCTGATACTGTGGGCCGGGCGCAAGGCCGCCTTCCCCGCGGTGGGCCGCATCCTGCCGGACTACTACTGCATGGACGGCACCATCCCGCGCAAGTATCTGCCCCATGTGCTCAAGCGCATCGACGAACTGTCCACGCAGTTCAACCTGCAATGCGCCAACGTGTTCCATGCCGGCGACGGCAACCTGCACCCGCTGATCATGTTCGATGCCAATGACGACGACCAATTGCGGCGCGCCGAGGCCTACGGAGCGGCGATCCTCGAGCTATGCATCGAGGTCGGCGGCACCATCACAGGTGAGCACGGCGTGGGCATCGAGAAGATCAACCAGATGTGCCTGTAGTTCAAGACTCGCGAACTGGAAACCTTCCACGCGGTGAAACGGGTGTTCGACGATCACGGCCTTCTTAACCCCGGCAGGGCCGTGCCCACGCTGCAGCGCTGCGCCGAGT
>JANOGP010000251.1:0-1726 GCA_031406075.1 Betaproteobacteria bacterium | reverse complement strand
ATTGGATGTGATCACCACGATCGGAGGTTCTCCAGCCTTGATGGTGCCGATCTCGGGAATCGTGACCTGGAAGTCGGACAGCACCTCCAGCAGGTAGGCTTCGAAAGGCTCGTCGGTACGGTCGAGCTCGTCGATGAGCAGTACCGGCGGTGAACCCTGCGGGCCTTCCAGTGCCTGCAACAACGGCCGGCGGATCAGGAACCGTTCGCTGAAGATGTCCTTCTCCAGCTTGTCGCGCGATGCCACGCCTTTCGCCTCGGTGAGCCGGATCTCGATCATCTGCCGGGGGTAGTTCCACTCGTAGACCGCGGAAGCGATGTCCAGGCCTTCGTAGCACTGCAGGCGGATCAGGCGGCGGCCGAGCGTGGCTGCCAGCACCTTGGCGATCTCGGTCTTGCCCACCCCGGCTTCGCCTTCGAGGAACAGCGGCCGCTGCATGCGCAGCGCAAGGAACACCGCCGTTGCCAACGAACGCTCGGCTACGTACTCGCCTTGCGCAAGGAGGGAAAGAGTTTCGTCGATCGAATTGGGAAGACCGCGCGCCATGACCTTGGCCGACTGTAAATTCGTACTGAATGTTACCATGGGCTACGCGAAATCCGGACTATGCTGAGTAGTTGAGTAAGTGCCGGATTCAATCGTTGAAAACGTCGAAGGCTCCCCGAGTTTTCATGCGCCGCCCTACCACGACCTCCTCGTTAAGCGAAGCCCAGGCCCGCTACGTCATCATCGACCCGGCGTTGCGCGACGCCGGCTGGAATCTCGATGACCGGACGCAGGTCGGTTTCGAGATTCCCGTCGATGGCTACGACGCGGAGCCGTGGAACGGCGTCACGGACTATTGCCTTTACGCGCCCGACGGCAAAGTCATCGCTGTCGTCGAGGCGAAGCGTTGCTCACGCAACCCGCGCGAGGCCGACGAGCAGCTTCGCCACTACGTAACCGAAATCGCGAAGCGCCAAACCTATGCGCCATTTGGTTTCATGACCAATGGCCCCCAAACATGGTTCTGGGAGGTCGGACAAACCAATCCGCGCGTGGTCGCCGGCTTCTTCTCGCCGAAGGACTTGGAGCGCCTGCTGTTCCTGCGTCAGAATGGCCAGCCGCTGCCGGGTGTGCCGATCAACACAAAGATCGTAGATCGCCCGTACCAGCACGAAGCCATCCGACGCGTCGCAGAAGCCTTTGCCGCCAACAAACGCCGCGCCCTGCTGGTGATGGCCACGGGCACCGGCAAGACGCGCACCACGATGGCGTTGTTCGACTTATTCCTCCGCGCGAATCAAGCTCAGAACATGCTGTTTCTAGCGGACCGCGATGCCCTCGTTGACCAGGCGCTCACCGACGGCTTCAAGGCGCACCTGCCCAACGAACCTCGCGACCGCATCTACACCTGGAAGGTCGATACCCAGAAGCGCCTTTTCGTCGCCACCGAGCAGACCCTGAGCCTGTGCTTTCAGAAATTCAATCCCGGATTCTTCGACCTCATCGTGTTCGACGAGGCGCACCGTTCCATTTTCCGGCGATTCACCGAGGTCATCGAATACTTCGACGCGCGCATGATCGGCCTCACCGCGACGCCGGCTAATTTCATCGACCGCGACACCTTCCGGGTCTTCCAGTGCGACAACGCGACGCCGACTTTCCTCTACGAATACCAGCAGGCGGTCAAGGAGAAGTTCCTTGTTGATTTCAGCCTGTATCAGGCCCATACGGGCTTTCAGCG
>JANOGP010000078.1:0-2538 GCA_031406075.1 Betaproteobacteria bacterium | reverse complement strand
CGCAATACTCGCACTCGCGGCACTCGGGAACGTAAAGCGGGATGACATGGTCGCCTTTCTTCAGGCTCTTCACGCCCGGGCCGGTATCCACGACCACGCCGGCGCCTTCATGCCCGAGGATTGACGGGAACAGCCCTTCCGGATCGGCGCCGGACAAGGTGAACTCGTCGGTATGGCAGATGCCGGTCGCCATGATCTGGACCAGCACTTCTCCCGTCTTCGGGCCTTCCAACTGCACCGTTTCAATGACAAGCGGGGCGGCCGCCTCGTGCGCAACTGCTGCGCGTACATCCATGATGAATCCTTCTGGTTTATTTCTTATTCGAAACGCTCACCGCAGAACACTCACCGCAGAGGGCGCCGAGGATTCGTTTCAATACCCCCTTGAGGGGTACGCAGAGGAAAAGAAGAAAAGAGAGGAAAAGCAACTTGTGGATAAGAGCTGAGGTGACTAATCGCAAACCCGTGTCGCTAACTTTCGCTGTGATGGATCATCAGCCAAATAAAGGTTTTCACCCGAAAGTATTGTCTTGCTCTTGCCATTCCTCCGCGTACCCCTCAAGGGGGTATTGAAACGAATCCTCCGCGCCCTCTGCGTTGAGCGCTTGTTATCGTTCAGGTCGCTGCCTTGACCTCGAAGTACCTGTTGCGCAGTACAGTCTGATTCTCGTAGATCGATCCCTGCGCCAATGCCGGCGGCATCGGCATACGCACCGGCACTTTCTCGACGCGCGGCTCGAGGGTCGGCTCACCGCACAGCATGCGGCTGTTGAACTCGTCGAGATCCTTGAAATTGACCAGCGGCCACGCATCCGCCGCCGTGCATTCGTAAAGCAGCAACTGGCGCGGACGTTCGGAAGTGTTCTGCGCCGAACCGTGCACCAGGCGCACGTGATGGAAAGAGCAGGAGCCGGCCTTGCCGGTGCAGGCGACCGCCTTCGAGTAATCGAGGTCGGTGGTGTGCGTCGGATCGATGGCGCCGACAAAACGCCCGTCCAGGTGATGATCCCAGACCTTGTTCACCCGATGTGAACCCGGCATCAACAGCAGCGGGCCGTTTTCCATCTCGACGTCATCCAGCATGACGCCGATGGCAAGAATATCGTCGTTGGTGTGCGGATAGAACGCCCAGTCCTGATGCCATTCCACCGGCGAGCCATATCTGGGCGCTTTGACATTCAGCTTCGAGCCGTGCAGCCGCACGTCCGGCCCCAGCAACGCCTTCACGACAGCCAGCATATTCGCGTGCCTGACCACGTCCCAGAACAACGGGTCCACCTTGTGCGGGGTCTTGATGCGGCGCACACGCGGATTTTCAGGTGTGTGCGTCGGCTCCAGATCATAGACGTCGTTATGCGCGGTAACGCCAGCGGCCTTCGCCACAAGGTCGGCGATGACATGACGGATCCGGCCAACCGTGGCCGCATCGAGCACGTTCTCGACGACCAGGTAGCCGTTGTCGTGGTAGGACTGGATCTGTTGCTTGGTAATCACCATCGTTTCCCTTGAGAATCAATCAGGCATTCCAGAGGCGGTAAAGATTAGACCACAGCCGGAAGCGCGGCAAGTTTTGCGCCGGTCATGACTACGGCGCAGGCAGTCGGTGGCAAGCTCATATTGCGCTGCATCATTGGTCTCCCGCACGAGCGCTTCGGGCCATGAGTTTTGAGAAGTAATGCAATTCGCTTGCGCCAAACCCCCGCTTTGTGCCATCTTATCGGGCGTCTGCAGGGTCAAGAATACAGAGCCTTTCCACCCCCAACAGGCAGAAAGAAATAAGAAATAAAACATGCAACTCCCAAAATAAATAAACTTTTTGGATATCCAGGAGGAGGAGACACAATGAAACTGTCAATTATTTCAGGTTTGGCGCTGGCTGTGTTCGCGGGCTCCGCGATGGGCCAGATGATGCAGGGCGCGACTGACGACGCAGCCCTGAGCTGGGGCTACACGAAGTGGGGCAAAGGCGACAAGGCCGGTTCGGCGAACCACACCAAGAACTCTGCCAACATCAAACGCGCTCTTGCAACCGTCAAGCAGTTCAAGGCGATCACTGTGGGCAAGTATTACCACCACGAGGCACCGGCATTCGGTCCGCGTGCCTGGAGGATGGTCATCCCTGGGACGCCGCAAGGCGGTCCGTTCGGCAAGAACGCCCTGGTCTACCACGATGAGTTGGTTACCACCGAAATCGGCCAGATCCAGACCCAGTTCGACGGGCCCGGCCACATCGGTGTCAACACCTCCAAGGGCATGCTGTTCCACAATGGCAACTTTGCACACGAATCCTACGAGCGTGGCGCGGGCGGCCGGGTATTCGGAATGGGTCCGCTGGGTGTCGAGCACGTGGGTGAACTCGGTTTCGTCTGCCGCCTGGTGGTGCTGGATGCGGTGGCGTATCGCAAGTCGCAAGGCAAGATTTCGGCTTCCGCCGAGATGCTGCCGATCCCGAGGAGCACTGACTCTCCGGGCATCATCACTGGTGCGGACATGGCCGGCATGATCAAGGCCCAAGGCTTGGCCGACATCGCTCCCGGC
>JANOGP010000183.1:0-1722 GCA_031406075.1 Betaproteobacteria bacterium | reverse complement strand
AAGCCGGGCCAGGACGTGATCATCGTGCCCTCGGTGTCCGATGAAGACGCGAAGAAGAAATACCCCAATGGCTGGAAGGCGCCCAAGCCCTACCTGCGCATCGTGCCGCAGCCAAAATAACTCCGGGACGGGAAAAAGGGGCGCGGCGCATGCCGCGCTTCTTTCGACTGATCCGCTCCGGCCCCAACGCTGCTTCGCCGAGCGCGAGGCGTGCACAACCGCTCATTCAACCGGGCCCGCGGTCGCGGCCCGGTTAATCCGAACCTGAAAATCAACCATGCCAGCCTGGCTTATTCCTGCAATCAAGGCCGTTCTCCCGCATGTCGGAACCATCGTTTCCGCCGCTGCGCCGGTATTTACCAAGAAAAGTGCCGGCGTCGTCGCCAATCAGACGATGCTGCTGCAGCAACAGATAACGGAACTTCAGGCCGCGGCATCCGCGAACGATGCACACATCAAGGAACTGGCAGCACAGATCCAGAATACTGTCGTGGCTTTGGAGAAGGTGGCGTTACTTGCACAAAGGCATAAACGGATTCTGCTTCTCTTCTGTGTCGCCGCAATGGTCTTGTCCGTGACGTCCTTGTGCGCTGCGTTGTACATTTTTCTTGCGCGATGAGTCCTGATTTAGCTGCAGCGTAAGGGCCACCATCGGCGCGAATGCAATTGCCCGTGCTGGCCTGCCGCTCACCATAACGTAAGGTCCTGGGACACAGGGTCGTGAAATGCTGGGAATCCGTTCGATGGAACGGAGGGGTTGATTGTCGGAAACTCTTTCCGGAGGAGGAGACACGATGAGCAAGATACTAGAAGAGGTTTTGGCGGCGAACGCCCGTTATGCCGCAAGCTTTGGTGACAAGGGCAAGCTGGCCTTGCCGCCGGCCCGCAAGTTCGCGATTCTCACCTGCATGGATGCGCGACTGCAACCGTCCAAATATGCGGGGCTCGCCGAAGGAGACGCTCACGTCATCCGCAACGCGGGTGGCCGGGCCAGCGATGACGCAATACGATCATTGGTCATCTCGTATAAGTTGCTGGGCACGCGCGAGTGGTTCGTCATTCATCACACGAACTGCGGCATGGAACTGTTCACCGACGAGATCATGCGCGATCTGCTCGCAAGCAGCCTGAAGACCGCGACTTTCGATGGAAAGGTCTGGCGCGACAGCGGTGCTGGACCCGGGTCCACAGAGGGACAATTCGTGGATTGGCTGACGATCAAGGAGCAATCGAAAAGCGTCACCGCGGATGTCAGGCGCATTCGACGCCATCCTTTGGTTCCCGGCGACATCCCTGTCTACGGGTATGTCTACGACGTCACGACGGGAAAACTGGTCGAGGTTCCCGAGGCCACTGTAGCGGGCAAGGCTGGATAATCCGCAGGGAACCAATGCAAGACGTGACCGCGTGGTGGAGAGCGACGCGCGGCAAGAGCGGCCGCGCGCGCCTCACCACGGACGTTGAGGCTGTCGAAAAAGTCCGAAGTCGATCGACACAAGAATTAGACGCGATATGAGCCGCGATTCGATAAGATTCGACTTTCAACGATCCACCGCACTGCGATCTCCTCGCAGAACGCATCGTCGAGTGCGTCAGCGGCAGTATTTTCAGTCGCCAACAAAATCGAGGTTGATTCGTTGGACCATCAATCATGGTTGTTTAGGGCTTTTTCTACAGCCTCGTTAGTCCCCATCCGCGAACTGTCAGGGTCCCTGGGTCAGG
>JANOGP010000172.1:0-7112 GCA_031406075.1 Betaproteobacteria bacterium | reverse complement strand
GCACGGCGGAGGTGCCCTTTACTTGCTGCACTTCGCCTCTTTTGCAATAGAATTCCATCCATCCTGAAACAGGCGCGCCGGCGTGGCCGGCGCATCTTCGCGCCGCCGCGCGGTTCGGGTGTTCCATCAGAACAATCAGGTGCGAAGCAGCTACCGGCGAGTTGCCTGCCGCCGGAGCGAGCTTGTGCACCATGCGGACTTCGCGAGGAGAAAATGAAGAAGATTCTGGCTGTTGTTGCTGCAACGGCGCTGGCGTTTGCCGCAAACGCGGTTTTCGCCGCTGACTATCCTTCGCGACCGGTCACCCTGATCGTGCCATGGGGCGCGGGCGGGGGAACCGACGCAGTGGCGCGGATGCTGGCCTCGCTGCTGGAAAAGGATTTCGGCAAGCCGGTGAACGTGGTCAATCGAACCGGGGGCAGCGGCGTGGTCGGACACCAGGCAATCGCCACAGCCGCGCCCGACGGTTATACGTTCGGCCTGATCACTTTCGAGATCACCCAGATGCATCATCAGGGACTGACCCAGCTTAGTGGCGCAAGCTTCACGCCGATCGGGCTGATCAACGTCGATCCGGCGGCAATCCAGGTTAATGCTGATTCACCGTACAAGACGCTGCCGGACTTGCTCGATGCGATACGCAAGTACCCCGGCAAGCTCAAGGCCTCGGGCACCGCCCGCGGAGGGTCATGGCATCTGTCCCTTTACGGCATGCTGGCCGACCTGAAGATTGATCCGGCCTCCGTGCCCTGGGTACCGAGCGTCAGCAACGCGGCTGGGTTGCAGGAACTGGCGGCCGGCGGCGTGGACATCGTGAGCGGCTCCCATCCCGAAGGCCGTGCATTGATCGAAGCGGGCAGGGTCCGCAGCCTCGCCATCATGGACGAGGCGCCGTCCCAGCTTTTTCCCAATGTGCCTACGCTGAAGGCAGCAGCGGGCAGCAAATGGCTGAGCGGCGTCTGGCGCGGGATCGCCGCGCCGAAAAACCTGCCGAAGGCGATCGAGGAGCGGCTGATCGCCGCAGTCAAGAAGGCCTACGATAGCAAGGAATACCGGGATTTCATGGCCAGCCGCGGGTTCGGCATGCGTTATCTTCCGCCGCAGGAATTCGCGGCGTTGATGACGAAGACCGACGCCGAGAACGGCGTGCTCATGAAGAAATTCGGAATGACGCAGTAGCGGGAAATGAGAGAAGAGGCACGTGGGACGAAAGGAAAACCCTGATTCCTCGTGGCTCGTCCTCTGCGGGCCGCTCATTGGACAAGAAAAAAGGATTCTCGCGGGCTATCTCGTGACATCGGTTTGACGACAGGGCTCTGACTCGCCCCTCACCCCTTTATCCCTGAAGTCATGAAATTCAACGACTCCATTGTCGGCACCGGCCTGATCGCGTTTGCAGGTGCGATTCTCTGGAATGCGCGGGGTTTCCCGTCGATGCCCGGCGATCAGGTCGGTCCCGCGCTGTTCCCGCAACTCATCGCGGCCGGGCTGGCAATCTGCGGCGCGATCTTCGTCATTCAGGCGGCGCGCCGCAGGGCGGGCACGCCCTGGATCGAGCTGCCGGACTGGATTCGCGCGCCGCGGCAGGTGGCGGGCTTCGCGGTCGTCACGTTGGGCCTTCTGGCGTACAGCCTCGTGGTCGAGACACTCGGTTTCTTTGTCTGCGCGCCGCTGCTGCTCGGCGCGCTGCTCGCGGTTCTGCGCGTTCGCACTTGGACGGTGCCGTTGATCGCAATCGGCGCCTCAGTGCTGATCCATTTCATCTTCTACAAGGGACTGGGCGTGCCTTTGCCATGGGGTCTGCTGCAGTCATGGGCCTGGTAAGGACATGGACCATCTGATCCAGGCTTTCGGGCTGGTATTCGAACCCTATGTTCTGATGGTGATCGTGGCGTCGGCACTGTATGGGCTGTTCGTCGGCGCGATCCCCGGCCTTACCGCCACCATGGCGACTGCGCTGCTGGTGCCGGTCACATTCTTCATGCCTCCGGTGCCCGCGGTCGCGGCGATCGTCACGGCAACCGCGATGGCGATTTTCTCGGGCGACATTCCCGGCGCGCTGCTGCGGATTCCCGGCACGCCGGCGTCGGCGGCATATTGCGATGAAGCCTATGCCATGACGCAAAAAGGCCAGGCGGAGGTGGTGCTCGGCGCCGGACTGGTGTTTTCGGTGATAGGGGGAATCTTCGGCACCATCGTACTGGTGACCGCGGCCCCGACACTCGCCGACGTCGCCCTGAATTTCAGTTCCTTCGAATACTTCTGGCTGGTGCTGCTGGGACTGACCTGCGCGATCTTCATCGCATCGAACAACGTGCTCAAGGCATTCGTATCTCTGATGATCGGCTTGCTGATAGCCGCTGTCGGGATGGAGAACCCGGCCGCGTTTCCGCGTTTCAGTTTCGACGAACCGAATCTGATGGGTGGCATCAGCCTGATCCCGATGATGGTGGGATTGTTCGCCGTGTCCGAAGTCCTGCGCTACGTCACGTCAATCGAGCGACCGCTGCAGCTCGCGCAGGAGAAGTTCGGCAGTATTTTCAAGGGGCAGTGGGCGCTGGTGCGGCAATATCCGGTGCAGACCCTGCGCGGTAGCGCGCTGGGCACGCTGATCGGCGCGCTGCCGGGCGCGGGCGCTGACATCGCGGCCTGGATGTCGTATGCGATGTCGAAGAAATTCTCGAAGCAGCCGGAGAAGTTCGGCACCGGCCACGTCGAAGGCGTGATCGAGAGCGGGGCGGCGAACAACAGCGCGCTGTCCGGCGCGTGGATTCCCGCCCTGGTATTCGGGATTCCCGGCGATTCCATTACCGCCATCGCCATCGGCGTGCTGTACCTGAAGAACATGAATCCCGGCCCGATGATATTCATCGACAATCCGCAAAACATCTATGCGGTGTTCATCGTGTTCTTCCTTGCCAATCTGCTGATGCTGCCGCTCGGCGTGCTGGCGATCAAGAGCTATAAACAGGTGCTCAAGGTTCCGCGCGCGGTGCTGATGCCGTTGATCCTGCTGTTCTGCACGGTCGGGGCGTTTGCGATCAACAATTCCGCCTTCGACATAGGCGTTATGCTGGCATTCGGCGTCCTGGCATTCGTCATGGAGGAGAACGGCTTTCCGGTGGCCCCGGTCATTCTCGGCGCCGTGCTCGGCCGCATGCTGGAAGAAAACTTCGTCACTTCATTGATCAAGGCGGACGGGCACTTTGTCCCATTCTTTAATCGGCCAATCGCCGGGGTGCTCGCATTGATCACGATCGCGGTATGGATTTCGCCGCTCTTGATCCTGTGGTGGCGCCGTCGCGCGCGGGCAGCGACGGCTTAGAAACAGAATTCATTTGCCACAGAGGTCACAGAGCACACAGAGAAAAGACCGGTCCAAAAGCATCGACGCAAAGGCCGCAACGAGGAAAAGAAGGTGCGCGAGGAACTGACTGAATAAGAGATTGGGCGATCGTCATCTGATCGACGATGCCGCTGATAGAATATCGGAACATGCTGCAGGGCGGCGTAGCCCGACGAAGAGAGATAACCAACAAAGAAGTTCTGGAGAAAATCATGACTAAAGCCGTTCGATTTCATAAGGTAGGCGGGCCCGAAGTCCTTCAGGTCGATGACGTCCAGATCGGCGATCCCGGCGACGGCCAGGCCCGGGTCAAACATTCCGCGATCGGTCTGAATTTTATCGATACCTATCACCGTTCCGGCCTGTATCCGCTACCGTTGCCGAGCGGTATCGGCTTGGAAGCTGCGGGCGTGGTCGAAGCCGTCGGCAAGGGCGTGACTCACGTCAAGCCCGGCGATCGTGTGGGTTACGCAGGCGGGCCGCCTGGAGCGTATTCGGAAGTGCGATTGATTCCGGCGGACCGTCTGGTAAAGGTCCCGAGCGGCGTCTCCGACAAGGAGGTCGCGGCGATGATGCTCAAGGGCCTCACCGTGCAGTACCTGATCCGCCGCGTGTATCACGTGGAGAGAGGCGAGACTGTACTGTTCCATGCGGCCGCCGGCGGTGTCGGGCTGATCGCCTGCCAGTGGCTCAAGGCATTGGGCGTGACGGTCATCGGCACTGTCGGGTCGGACGAAAAGGCGAAGATCGCCAAGGCGCACGGCTGCGACCACACCATCGTTTACACCCGCGAGAATTTCGTCGAGCGGGTGAAGCAAATCACCGGCGGTGCCAAAGTTCCCGTCGTGTTCGACTCGGTGGGCAAGGATACATTCATGGGCTCGCTCGATTGCCTGAAGCCGCGCGGTCTGCTGGCCATGTTCGGCAACGGCTCCGGCCCGGTAGCCGCGTTCGACCTCAATCTGCTTGCGGCAAAGGGCTCGCTTTACGTGACCCGCCCTTCGTTGATGGTCTATACCGCCCTTCGCGAGGACCTTGAGGCAGGCGCGAAAGAACTGTTCGGCATGGTGAAATCCGGCAAGGTCAAGATCGAGGTCAACCAGACCTACAAACTCGAGGACGCTGCCCAGGCACATCGCGATCTCGAAGCCCGCAAGACCACCGGCTCGACCGTTCTACTACCATAATCAATAAAACTTTAGCCACAGAGGACACAGAGGACACAGAGAAAAGACAAAAGGAGTTGAAGAGCTCTTCGAGTTGGCTACGATGTGACGTGAGAGTGAGTCTCCACCAAGCGTGATTACTTCTTTTGATCACATTCTTGTTCTCGATTTCCTCTGTGTTCTCTGTGTCCTCTGTGGCTAAATGGGTTTTGATTTAAAGGGGAGAAGATGATCGAAGATCTGAAGAATAAAGTCGTGCTGATCACCGGTGCCAGCACCGGCATCGGCGCAGGGGCCGCCAGGGCGTTCGGTGCCAACGGCGCCAAAGTGGCCATCCATTACAACAAGAGCAAGGCGGAAGCGGAGAAAGTCGCGGCGGCAGTGGAAAAGGCCGGCGGCAAGGCGATGCTGGTGGCCGGCGATGTCACCGATTCCGCGATCTGCCGGCAGATCGTGGACAAAACCGTCTCCGGTTTCGGCCGCATCGACGTATTGATCAACAATGCGGGCGGGCTGATCGAACGCGCGCCTATAGAGTCAATTACCGATGAGCTGTTCGACAAGGTGGTTTATCTGAACGTGCGCTCCGCGATGATCTGCACTGGGGTCGCCGCGCAACACATGCGCAAGCAGGGCGGCGGCGCCATCATCAACGTGACATCAGTGGCGGCACGCCACGGCGGCGGACCGGGAGCCTCGTTGTACGCCGGGTCCAAGGGCTTCGTCAGTACCATGACTCGCGGTCTCGCAAAGGAACTGGTGAAGGACAGGATACGGGTCAACGCCGTGTCGCCCGGCGTGATTACCACGCCGTTTCACGAACGCTACTCGACTCCGCAGATGCTCGAAGGGTTCAAGGCCACCATTCCGATGAACAGGCTCGGCACCGCCGAAGAATGCGCCAGCGCATTCCTGTTCCTTGCGTCCGAGCAGATGTCGGGATACATGACCGGGCAGATTCTGGAGGTCAATGGCGGACAGTACATGCCGTAGCGCAAACACAAAAATGCTATTGCCACAGAGGTCACAGAGGACACAGAGAGGAATAAACAAGTAGCCACAGGCACAGGGATCACTGGCGGAAGCTAAATCAGGAAAGAACACATCGGCGTCTTGAGGTTTCCCTTCTTGCATTTCTCTGTGTTCTCTGTGTTCTCTGTGACCTCTGCGGCAAATGAGTTTGGGTTTTGGCCCAACGGGAGGGGAGATGTTCAATCTATCGGGCAAGGTAGCGCTCGTCAGCGGCGCATCGCGCGGGCTGGGCTGGGCGATGGCGCAGTCGCTGGCTTCCGCCGGTGCGCACGTGATTCTGAACGCGCGGGATGAAGCCGCGCTGAAAGAGCGGGTGAAGCAATTCGCCGCCAAAGGATTCAAAGGCGAAGCAGCGGCATTCGACGTCACCGACCATGCGGCTGGCGCGGCCTGCATCCAGGCCGCCGCAAAAAAATACGGCCGCTTCGACATCCTCGTTGCCAATGCCGGCATTCAGCACCGCAAGCCGATCATCGAATTTGACGCGGCCGACTTCGAGCGTGTGATCGCGACCAACCTCACCGCGGTGTGGGCCCTGGCAAAGGAAGCGGCGAAGATCATGATTCCGGCAAAGCGCGGGCGAATCATCATGACCGGCTCGGTCAGCGCCATTCTTGCCCGGCCCACGATTTCCGCATACATCGCCAGCAAGGGCGCGGTTCACGCCTTGACCCGGGAACTGGCGGTCGAACTGGCGCAGCACAACATCACCGTCAATGCGATTGCGCCTGGCTATTTCGCCACCGAAATGAACACCGCTTTGATCCAGAACAAGGATTTCAACGACTGGGTGTGCAAACGCACGCCGGCCGGGCGCTGGGGCACGCTTGAGGAGATCGGCCCGGTCGCGGTGTTCCTGGCTTCCGACGAAGCTTCTTATGTCAACGGTCACGTCCTGGTGACGGACGGGGCGTTTTCCGCGGCAATGTAAGAAAAGTTACGAGGGCCGAGCAACAACGCCGCCCACGCGCCGACGCTCAGGAGAGAGAAATGGCAAAGTTCAAAGTTGGGATTTCCCGGGATGCCATTACCGCAAGCGGAACAGTCTTTGGCGAGGAAGCCTTCAAAGTTCTCGAGGATTCAGCGGTCGAATGGGAGTTCTTGCCGGAACTGGTCGCGGAATTGCCGCCGGAATACGGCGATACCTATGACGCGATCTGCCTGATGTCGGCGAAAGTCACTCGCAAGACCTTGTCAGGCGCCAGCCGCAAGGTCAAGTTGATCGCGCGTTTTGGCGTGGGGTACGACTCGGTGGATGTGCCGGCTTGCACCGAAAATGGCGTCATGCTGACCATCACGCCCGACGGCGTGCGCCGTCCGGTGGCTGCGAGCGTGATTGGATTCGTTCTGGCGCTTGCGCACCGCATGTTCCTGAAGGACCGGCTGACGCGCGAAGGTCGCTGGGGCGAGAAAGGAAATTATCTCGGCAGCGGCCTGATGGGACGCACGCTCGGCGTGATCGGCGTGGGCAATATCGGCAAGGAAATATTCCGCCTGGCGCAGCCTTTCGGGATGCGCCTGCTGGGTTGCGACCCGAATGTTCCGCAATCGGCCGTTGCTTCGCTCAA
>JANOGP010000169.1:0-4355 GCA_031406075.1 Betaproteobacteria bacterium | reverse complement strand
GAAACGGGGCGTGTACTCAGGGAAATTCGCCTGGCCGAACTTGCCGCGATGCGGGAAGAGGAATCGCGCCACGTCGCGCTGGATATTTTGAACTTGGCTGGCGCCCTGTCTGACGATCCGTGGCGAGAACCCCATTCCGGTTTCGTGGAAATGCAGCGCCTCTTCTCGAAATTACGTGAACGCATCCCCGCCTAGCCGGCTCATAGACGCCGCGCTGGAGATTCAAGGATTCTGCGAACAAGTCGGGAAATGCGACCGCACTATCGATTACGGCTCCTCGCGTATTAGGGGTAGCGTGCTGCGGCGCCTGCGCGCAACTCTTGCGCAATCGCCTCCGCGGCGGGGGATGGCGCGATACCGAGAACCACGGACAACGTTTGACGTAGCCGCCGAAACGCAGCCATCGCTTCCGCGGGTCGCCCCACGGCCCGGTAGCAGCGCATCAGGCCAAGATGAAAAGCCTCGACCAGGTCGTCGGCTTCAAGCCCCTTCAGATAGTGCGCTATCGCTTTATCCCATTGCCCTGCCGCCTCGTCGGCCTGGGCAACGGATTCCACGAGGCGCACGAACTTGGTACGCAGCCGCTCGCGCGCCTTCACCGTCCACGGTTCTTCTGCATCGGCAGGAAGAAAATTTCCGCGGTAGAGTGCCACGGCCGCAGCGGCCGCGTGTAATCCGGCCTCCCCTTCGGCCGCTTCCGCTTCCGCGATCCGCCGCTCAAAAGCCCATACGTCCACCCAGCATAGCTGCGGGTTCAAACCGATCAGTTCGTCGCTCACTACGATCGCTTCGTGACTGCCGAGAAGTTTGCGCAGTCGGAGCACGGTAATATCCAAAGACTTTCTAGCCGCGTCCGCTTCTTCGTCTGGCCACAACGCATCCATCAACCGCTCCTCGGGAACACTTCGGCCACCAAAAGCAGTCAAGGCTTTGAGAAGCGTGAGTGGTTTTTTGGGTGCCTTACCGGAGAATTCCAGGCGCTCGTCATTACGGTAAATTTCGAATTCGCCTAGCGTGTTTATCCTCACCGGCCATGGCCACTGCTCAACCTCATTTGAGGGTGGGCGCAGGCGATACTTTTTGACCACTTCGCGTACGTAATCGACTTCGATGCCCGCCGCGAGTGCCTCCGCGCATAGCACTGGCATCGTCGAGCACCAGCGAAGGTGGTACGAATAGCCAGTCTGGCGCGCATGCGCCAGCCCTCTGGCAAGGCATGGCAGCCCTCGCTCGCGATCTCCGCGCCGCAGCAGCGAATATGCTTCCGTCAGCGCAATCTCGCTTTCGATGTGCTGCAGGCAGGTATCCTTCGTAAGCACACCTGCCTGCTGAAGATTCTCGAGAACTTTACTGTGGGAGCCAAAATCGGCGTGCCCGCGAGCTTCGGCAAACAGTGACAGGATTTGAATGTAAACCATACCGCTTTCGTTTGCTGCCTTGACCGCGTCCGCCGCATCCTCGAACGCTGGCTTCGCATTGCCGCGCCCCAATTCGAACTGAATCTTTAACCACACGCGATGCCAATCACCCATTCGGCGCCAGATATTGTAAAGTGCTTCCTTGCGGCGCACGCAATCTTCACCCGTCTTGAAGTCTTCCAGTCCAAGCGCGGCCAGTGATCGATAATTCAGCATCAGAAGCTTTGCTGACCGCAGGCCGACAAGCCCGTGTGCCTCGTCGATCTCTTCGGCCTCGTCCAGCACACGTGCCGCGCCCTCGTAGTCCGTCAGATTCCAGAGAAAATACCCAAGGCGCGTTCTCCACCAGACCTGGTTAAGCGGACTCAGTTCCGCGTGTCCGAGCAGCGGCTCGACCTTGGCGACGATCCGCCTGCCGCGCTCGAAATCGCAGGCGAGCGCGCAATAGCTGAGAAGGAATGTCGCCGCCATCAAACAGTGATTGACATCCATTTCCAGTTCGAGCATTTCGGTTGCGCGCTCGACGCACATCGGCAAAAGCGGATGACCGGGCTGCGCGTAGAGCATCGCGATTATCAAGCTCGAGTACACATGCAGCTCGGTTTCGCGCGATTCGAGGATCGGCCCGCTCGACATGATTCGCTCCAAGGCTGCAATCCAGCGTGGCATCGATCCAAATTCAGACCACTCGAAATAGTAAGTATCAATAACGCCGCAGGCGGCCAATGCCTGGCCTACGAGGTCGCCGTTGGACTCGAATCTTTCGAAAGCGTGCTCAAGGCGCAGCCGCGCCTTCTGCTGGTCCACTTCGATCAGCGAAGCGCCGAGCCAATAAACCAGCCAAGGGTCTTCCTCTGCCCGCTCCATCGGCAGCGCGCCGATCCATTCACGCAGCGTCTGGCCGCGCCCCTGTGCCAGCAGCGAGGGTGCGGCGGTACGGATCAACTTACCCGCCGATTCCCATTCCCCCGCCTCTCGGTAAAGCAGGATCGCATCGTCAATCAGTTCGTTGTTTTCGAGCAGGTGCCCTGCGTGCGAGGCCAGCGCTTTTTCCTCCTTGCCTGAGAGCAGCGATCTCGCGCGAGCCCTAAGAAACGTCTGGAACAATGCGTGGTACTGGTAGGTTGGAGCATCGCCCGGCCGTCGATGTGTAAAGAGGTGGCGTCGGTACAAGTCTTCGAGAATTTCCGCAGCTCTAGCGTTGCCAGTGAGCGCCTCTGCGACTGAAACCGTAAGGCGCGGCAAGAAGGCTGTGCGTACAAGAAACTGCTGTGTCTCTTTCGGTACCCGATCGAAGATTTGTGTTGCAAAGTAATCGAACAGCGACTCGACACCGTCCGCGTAATGCGGCTCGAGACCGGTGGCGCTTTTTCTCTCGTGCTCGAGCAGAAGCGTCAACCCTGCTGCCCAGCCACCACACAGTTCGTGGAGTTCGCGGATCTCGTCCTCCTCGGCCTGTGCCCGTGCCCGTACAATCGCGCTTGTCTCTTCTAGGCTCAGCCGCAGATCGTCCCAGTCCATTAGCTGAACGTTTTCGTTTGCGATGAGCCTCGCGTAGCAGTCCGGCGGATCGCGACGGCTTATGGCAATGAGCGTAATCCCCGCCGGCACATCTTCCGCCGCCTGCGCAATCAATCGATGAAAGGCCTTCTCGGCCGAGACTTCCTGATAGTTATCCAGTACCAGCACCGCCCCTTCCGGCAACCGCGAGAACAGCTCCCGAAAGAAGCGGCGGGAAAAACCTTCTACATCGTGCAGATACTCCGGTGTCAGCGCGGGCAGCGGCCGCTGCCCCTTGCGGGAGAACTGAAGGGCGGCTTGTCCGAGGTAGTAGAAGAAAGTGGCGAGATCGGCATCGCCGGGATCGACCTGGTACCAGATGCCGGGGATCTTGCGGGCGTCGAGCCAAGAGGCAACCAGCGTGGTCTTGCCCGCCCCCGGTGGACCGACCACGCAGATTGCGGGCCGGTGCTCGTGTGCATCGTCCAGGATTGCGAACAGCCGCACACGCGCCACCGCTTTATGCAGCCGCGGCCGTGTGAGCTTCGCAAGCTGGGGTGCTTTGCGCGCCATGGTCTCCTCCCCGAGGACTGTCCGCTTTGATTATAGGCAACTGTGGATCTTCTGAGAGATTTGAGTTTTCTAAAGTACGGCTTTAGAATACTCACTTATGAAGTTCGTCCCCAGACTGCTCGGACCGCAGGTTCAGAAGGCGGCACGCGCCTTCCCGGCCCTCATCCTTACCGGGCCGAGGCGATCGGGGAAAACCACTTTGCTGCGCACGCTCTTTCCTCATGCCGCCTATCACCTGTTTGAGGACCCCGACGCGGTAGCCCGTTTCCGCGCGGACCCACGTCAGTTCATCGAGGAGACGCGAACGCCGGCAATTCTCGACGAGATTCAGAACGTGCCGGAGATCCTGAACTATGTCCGGACCGTCATAGATCGATCCCCTGACAGGAAGGGCCAATGGCTCTTGACCGGCTCCCAGGAGGCGCCCCTGATGCAGGGGGTAACGGAGTCCATGGCCGGACGCGCAGCCGTGTTTCAGCTGGCCCCGCTGTCGCTACGCGAGAGTTCAAAGGTTTCGTTGCTCCGCGGCGGATTCCCCGAAGTCTTGAGCCGGCCCTCGGCTGCATCGCTCTGGTTCCGGTCTTATGTTCAGACCTACCTGGAGCGCGACGTGCGCGCGATCACTGCGGTGAAGGACTTGGCAACGTTCCGGCGTTTCATTGCACTGCTTGCAAGCCGCTGCGGGCAGATCCTGAACAAGACCGAACTCGGGGCGCCGCTCGGCGTCTCTGTGCCAACGATCACCCAGTGGATCAACGTCCTCGAAATTACCTCTCAGATCATCCTGGTGCCGCCGTTTTACGAGAACTTTGGCAAACGTTTAATCAAATCGCCAAAAATCTACTTCATGGACTCAGGACTCGC
>JANOGP010000071.1:0-5424 GCA_031406075.1 Betaproteobacteria bacterium | reverse complement strand
GTCAGCCTCATCACCAAAAACACTTATGGACTGGTGCTTGCCGGCGGACGCGGCAGCCGCTTGAAGAACCTCACGGACTGGCGGGCAAAACCGGCGGTGCCTTTCGGCGGCAAATTCCGCATCATCGACTTCCCGCTGTCGAACTGCGTCAACTCCGGCATCCGCCGCATCGGCATCGCCACCCAGTACAAGTCGCACAGCCTGATCCGTCACATTCAGCGCGGCTGGAGTTTTCTGGACGGACGCTTCCAGGAATTCGTCGACATCCTGCCCGCCTCCCAGCGCACCGACGAGGAGAATTGGTACCAGGGCACCGCGGATGCGGTGTTCCAGAACCTCGACATCCTGCGCTCCTACGACCCGGACCACATCCTGATCCTCGCCGGCGATCACATCTACAAAATGGACTACGGCAAGCTGCTCGCGTATCACGTGTCCAGCAACGCCGACGTGACGGTGGCCTGCCTGGAAGTGCCGGTCGAGGAAGCCAAGGCCTTCGGCGTGATGGCGGTGAACGAAGACTGGCGCGTGACCGCGTTTCAGGAAAAACCGGCCCAGCCGCCCTCGATCCCCGGCAATCCGGCGCTGTCGCTCGCCAGCATGGGCATCTACGTATTCAATGCACCATTCCTGTACGAACAGCTCGCGCGCGACACCGACACGCCCGATTCCAGCCACGACTTCGGCAAGGACATCATTCCCCACCTGGTGCCGCGTTATCGTGTGTTTGCGCAGCGCTTCGACGATAGCTGTGTGGGAATGGACGGTAAACCGGCGTACTGGAAAGACGTGGGCACCGTAGATGCTTACTGGGAAGCGAACATGGACTTAACCCGCATCACGCCGGATCTCAACATGTACGACACCGAATGGCCGATCTGGACGCACCAGGAGCAATTGCCGCCGGCCAAGTTCATCTTCGATGACGACGGACGGCGCGGCATGGCGGTGGATTCGGTAGTGTCCGGCGGCTGCATCATCAGCGGCGCGAAGATCGCGCGTTCGCTGCTGTTTTCCAACGTGCGCGTGCACAGCTACAGCAGCATCGAGGACTCGGTGATCCTTCCGGACGTCGAAGTGCAGCGGAGTGTGCGCCTGAAGCGCGTAGTGGTGGAAAAGCGCTGCACCCTGCCCGAAGGTCTCGCGGTCGGATTCGATCCCGCCGAGGACCGCAAGCGCTTCCACGTCTCCGAGCGGGGCATCACGCTCATCACGCCGGAGATGCTGGGCCAGGAACTGTTGCACCAGCGCTGACGGGTCGGACGCGATGAGCAGCAATGCAAAGCTGGACCTGGTCCTGCTGTGGCACATGCACCAGCCGGATTTCCGCGACCACGCCACCGGCGAGCATGCACAGCCCTGGGTGTATCTGCACGCGATCAAGGACTACGGCGACATGGCGGCGCACCTGGAGAATCACCCCAAGGTGCGCGCGGTGGTCAATTTCACTCCGGTGCTGCTCGACCAGCTCGAGGACTACGCCGACCAGTTCGCCGCCGGGCGGTTTCGCGATCCGCTTCTGCGGCTGCTTGCCCATCCCGATCTGTACCGCCTCGACGCCGCCGAGCGCGAACTGGTGCTGCGCCGCTGCTTCAAGGCGAATCATCACAAGATGATCGAGCCGTATCCGGCGTATCGGCGGTTATGGGACTTCTATACCCTGACGCAGCAACCCGGAACCGGCGGAGAAGGCTATCTTTCCGCGCAGTACCTCGGCGATCTGCTGACCTGGTATCACCTGGCGTGGGTGGGCGAAACGGTGCGCCGGCGTGACCAGACCGTGCCGCAATTGCTGGCGAAGGCGCAGAACTTCTCGCACGCCGACCGCATGCAGCTCGTCGAGCTGATAGGCCGCGAAATCAGCACCGTCGTGCCGCGCTACCGCAAGCTCGCCGCGCAGGGGCGCATCGAACTCACCACCAGCCCCGCATTTCACCCGATCGGCCCGCTGCTGATCTCCTTCGAGGCGGCGCGTGAAACCGTGCCCGCTGCGCCGCTGCCGCAAAGCTCGCATTACCCGGGCGGACGCACGCGCGCGTCCGCGCACATCACCGCGGCCAGGGAAAGCCATGCGCGCCGCTTCGGCCAGCCGCCGCGTGGCATGTGGCCGGCCGAAGGCGCCGTATCGCAGGTGTTCGTGGACCTGCTGGCGGAGGGCGGATGCGAATGGATCGCCAGCGGCGAAGGCGTGCTGGTGAACAGCCTGCGCAAGAACAATGCGCCGATTCCCGAGCGGCACAATTTTCTGTACCGGCCTTACCGGCTCAGCGGCGCTCATGCGCCGGTGACCTGTTTCTTTCGCGACGACCGCCTTTCGGACCTGATCGGCTTCGAGTACTGCAAGTGGCACGGCAAGGACGCCGCCGCGCATTTCCTCGGCGAGCTGAAAGGAATCATCGAGCAGGGCGATGCATCCGAGCGCCGGGTCGTCAGCGTAATTCTGGATGGCGAGAACGCCTGGGAGTACTACCCCTACAACGGCTATTTCTTTCTCGACGAGTTGTATGGCGCACTGGAAACGCACCCCGGGATCGAGACCACGACTTTTGCGCGGCTCCTGGACGAGGGGCGCCACGCGGAACCGATGCCCGCGCTGGTCGCAGGAAGCTGGGTGTACGGCAATCTCGCCACCTGGATCGGCTCCCCGGAAAAGAATCGCGCCTGGGACCTGCTGTGTGCCGCCAAGCAGAGCTTCGATCTGGTGGCGGTGAGCGGGCGCCTGAACCCGCAGGAACTCGCGGATGCGACCCGCCAACTCGCAGACTGCGAGGCTTCGGACTGGTTCTGGTGGCTCGGTGATTACAATCCCAGCGAGCCGGTGCTGGTTTTCGATCGCCTGTATCGCCAGAAACTCGCCCATTTGTATCGGCTCCTCAAACTGCCGGCCCCGGCCGAACTCGATGTGCCGGTGAGCCAGGGCGGCGGCAAGGCCGAACTTGGCGGCGCCATGCGCCGCGCATCCTGAAAAACCTATTTGCCACAGAGGACACAGAGTACACAGAGGAACCCAAAACAAACTGGGTGCGAAATGGCAAACGTGGTCCAAGTGTCGTTCTTCAGTTTTCGTAGCACCAGCAAACGCTTGACATGGCCAGGATCAACAAGAAACTTCGTCAACGCATCACACCAACGATTCGGTCTTTTCTCTGTGGCCTCTGTGTCCTCTGTGGCTAAGGAAGGTTGCGTTTTTCAGTTGGCAAAGATCGCCAAGAACTCATGCAGCGCATCACACTAATGATTCGGTTTTTTCTCTGTGACCTCTGTGTCCTCTGTGGCTAAAAGGGTATCTCTTTTGTTCGGGGTGCATGCGCACCAGCCCGCGGGCAATTTCGAGGAGGTGCTGAACGACGCCCATGCGCGTTGCTACAAGCCTTTCATCGAGACCGTCTATCGGTATCCGGAGTTCAAGCTGTCGGTGCACTTCAGCGGCTGGCTGCTCGGTTATCTGCTTAAACATTTCCCGAAGGACATGGCGAAGCTGCGCGAGATGGTGGCGCGCGGCCAAGTGGAGATGTTCGGCGGCGGCGACACCGAACCGGTGCTCGCCTCGATTCCCGAGCGCGACCGCCGCTCGCAGCTTGTTGCATTGTCCGATCGCCTCGAAGCCGCGTTCGGACAACGACCGAGCGGCGCCTGGCTCACCGAGCGGGTGTGGGAATCGGCCGTCGCCCCATCGCTCGCCGATTCGGGCATTCGCTATGTCACCGTGGACGACTACCATTTCCTCTGCGCCGGCAAGCACAGCGACGAGCTGACCGGATACTTCAGCACCGAGGAAGGCGGCATCCGCCTCGATCTGTTCCCGATTTCCGAGGCGCTGCGCTACCGGATCCCTTTTTCAACCGCCCCCGAGGCGATCCAGTATCTCGAATCGCGCGCCACTGAAGACGGCACGGCCGCTGCGATCTACTTCGACGACATCGAGAAGCTCGGCATCTGGCCGGAGACCTACCACTGGGTCCACGAGAAGGAGTGGCTGAAGCTGTTTATCGAGGGTGTGCTGGCCTCGCCACTTATCGAACCGATGCTCTACCGCGACTTCGCTAAACGGCAGCGTACGCGTGGCGTGGTGTACCTGCCCGCCACCTCGTACATTGAGATGAACGAGTGGACACTGGACGCGGACCGGGCGGACACATTCGCCGCGCTGGTGAAGCAGGAGAAGGACCTGAATCGCTACGAGCGCAGCAAGCCCTTTCTGCGCGGCGGCATCTGGCGCAATTACATCTCGCGCTACGCCGAGTCCAACTGGATGCACAAGCGCATGCTGCAGGTTTCCGGCCGCGTCGCCGTCCTGGGCAAGAAGTCGAAGCCACGCATGCGCGAGTTGCTGCACCTTACGCAGTCGAACGACGCCTACTGGCACGGCCTGTTCGGCGGAATTTATCTTCCGCACCTGCGCCGTTCGGTCTGGAGCGCGATCGTCGAGCTAGAGGCGCTGCTCGACAAGGCCTCCCCGCGCAAGGAAACGGCGCTCGACCTGGATTTGGACGGCCACGACGAGATTTTCCTCAACAGCGGCAAGCTGCAGGCAGTGGTCCGCGACGACGGCCTCGGCGCGATCCACGAGTTGGATTTTTACGCGCTGCGCCAGAACTTCGGCGACACGCTGGTGCGCCGTACGGAACATTATTATCGCAAGATCCGCGAGGGCGGCCAGGGAGGTCATGCCGGAGACGGCATTGCCTCCGCTCACGACCGCATCAACTTCAAGCATCCGGTTTCTCCGGAGGACCTGATTCCGGACCCATATCCACGCACGATGTTCCTCGACCGGATCAAGGATCAGCCGCAACCGATCCGGTACGCGCTGCGCGTAGTTGGGGCGAACGCCGTCGAACTGGCAGGGCCGAGCTTGACCAAAAAGATCTCGGTCAAAGGCAACACGCTGACCGTCGAATACCGGCTGGAACGCGAATTGGCGGGCTTCGAGACCGAGATCAACCTGGCCATGCCGAGCTGCGACGGCTTCCTCGGCCGCTATGTCGTGAACGGCGAAGTGCCGGGAGGCTTCGGACAGGCGTTCAACTGGGAAGGCATGAAGTCATTGACGCTGGAAGACGCGGTGCTCGGCGGCAAAGTCACGCTTACAACGGTCAAGCCGGTCAGCGTCAGCGCGGCACCGCACAAAACCGTCTCGCAGTCGGAAGACGGTTTCGAGAAAATCATGCAGGCAGTCTGCCTCCGCATTCGCGCGCCCGCCGGGTATTCTTCGGTCAAGCTGCAACTCGCGATAGAACGGCTGTCAGGTTGACACACTGTAGTCGTGGGTCGAACATGACCGCGTGACGCGAAATTCGTGGCGCGCCGCTTTCCCCACGACGGAGGATCAGGCATGCAGATTTGCCCCAGATTGTTCGCATTCGGATTTCTGCTCCTGAGCGCCGTCTCAAGTGTGGCCGACACGGGCGACCGGGTCACGAT
>JANOGP010000060.1:0-2263 GCA_031406075.1 Betaproteobacteria bacterium | reverse complement strand
ATTCTTGAACTTCGCGTAGCCCGCGCGCTTTGGCAGCGGGAAGGAGATCGAAGTAATGATCTCGCCCGGCTGCAACGCGGTCTCGTACATGCCGGTGAAGAAGTCGTCTGCAGCGATCTTGCGCTTGTTGGTATGGATCGTAGCGCCCAGGCCGAGAACCCCCGCAGGATAATCCGCCGCCGGGTCGTTGTTTGCAATCGATCCGCCCAGAGTGCCCATGTTGCGTACCATGCGATCGCCGATGCTCGCGGCAAGATTCGCGAGCGCCGGAATGGCCTGCAACACGTCCTTCGAGGAAGCGACCTCGGCGTGTGTCGTGGTGGCGCCGATGCTGATGGCGCCGCCGTCCTTCTTGATGCCGCGCAGTTCGGCGACGCCGCGCAGATCGACGATGTCCGAAGGTGAAGCCAGGCGCAGTTTCAGTGCCGCGATCAGGGTCTGTCCGCCGGCCATCAACTTGGCGTCGCTCGCGGCGGCGAGCTTCGCCGCCGCATCCGCGACGCTGGTGGCTTTGTGATAGTTGAACTCGTACATGTGTCGCTCCTTGGACGCGCTTAGAGGGCCAAGACAAAAATCACACCACCAAGACACCAAGGCACCAAGAAAAACCGAATCCGTGACTTACGGTTTCCTTGGTTGTGGCTGTCGCGGTGATGTTCATGGCTTCAGTGTCTTTTTTTGGTTCGCGTTCAAATTCTGCCGCCCTTACTTGGTGTCTTTGTGCCTTGGTGGTTCGCGCTTCGGGTTCAGTTGCTTGCGGATTTCGCGCCGGCGAGCACCGCCTTGACGATGCCGTGATAGCCGGTGCAGCGGCACAGGTTGCCGTCCAGTTCGGCGCGAACCTGGGACTCGCTCGGTTGCGGATGGCGTCTGACCAGATCGATGGCACTCATCACCATCCCCGGCGTGCAGAAACCGCATTGCAGGCCGTGATGGTCGCGGAACGCCGCCTGCATCGGGTGCATGCTGCCGTCGGGACGCGCTATGCCCTCGATGGTGACGATGTCGGCGCCGTCAGCTTGCACGGCAAGCATGTTGCAGCACTTCACCGCGTTGCCGTTCATGTGGATGGTACAGGCGCCGCACTGCGCAGTATCGCAGCCGATGTGCGTGCCGGTGAGGCGCAACGTGTCGCGAATGAAGTCGACCAGCAGAACCCGCGGTTGCACTTCGGCGGCTACGGGCTTGCCGTTCACGGTCATTTTAATCTTGGCGAGCATGAGGCTTCCTCTGTGATTAGCCCTCGAAGGCCTACCATGCTAGTCAAGGGGCGGCGCAGGATCAACTGGATTAGGTTCCCGGTCGTCCCCAACGGGCCCGGGTGGCTTAGAATTCGGCAGGCGGGTCGTTCTCAAGACGGGCAACGCAAATATAAAGGATCAGGCAAATGGCAAAGTACGGTATCGGCCAGGCAATGGTGCGGCGCGAGGACCAGCGCCTGCTTTACGGCGCGGGGCAGTATGTTGACGACCTGTCGCTTCCGGGCGAGGTTTTTGTTGCGTTCGTGCGCTCGCCGCACGCGCACGCTCGTATCGTGTCCATCGATGCGAAGGCCGCGCGGGCCATGCCCGGCGTGGCAGCCGTGCTGACGGGAACGGACCTCAAGGCCGACGGAATCGGTCCGCTGCCGGATGGGCAGGGACTGACACGCGCCGACGGCAAACCCATGTGCGGCCCGCCGCACCACGCGCTTGCCATGGATGCGGCACGCTTCGTCGGCGAGCCGGTCGCGGCGGTAATCGCGCAAAGCCGTTCGCAGGCGGAGGACGCCGCCGAGCACGTGCAGGTCGAGTACGAGGAGTTGCCGGCGGTAGTGACGATCGAGGCGGCCACCGCGCCGGGGGCGCCGCAACTCTGGCCGGATGCGCCGGGCAACATCGCCGCACAGACCCAGTTCGGCAAGAAAGACGAATGCGACGCCGCGTTCAAGAAGGCCAAGCACGTAACCAAGCTTGCCCTCTACAACCAGAGACTGGTGCCGGTGAGCATGGAGCCGCGCGGCAGCATCGCGCAATTCGATGCCAAGACCGGCCGCATAACACTGCACACCAGTTGCCAGAACCCCGCCGGGCTGCAGAAGACGCTGGCGGAGTCCTGCCTCAAGGTGCCGATGGAAAAGGTGCGCGTGCGCGTGGGCGATGTCGGCGGCGGTTTCGGCATGAAGACCCAGCTTTACCCCGAGGATGTGGTGTGCGCCTGGGCGGCGCGCAAGCTAAAACGCCCGGTGCACTGGCGCGCGAGTCGCAGCGAGGACTTCCTGGCC
>JANOGP010000012.1:0-2698 GCA_031406075.1 Betaproteobacteria bacterium | reverse complement strand
GCGCATAGGCGGCGGGGTTAGCCTTGAACTTGTTGAGGCAGGCGGCGGAACAGAAATAATAGGACGTTCCTTCATGCATCAGCCTACCGGCCGCCGATTGCTCCTCGACATTCATGCCACATACCGGATCGGTTGCCATCGGTTTACCTCGATTCCTCTGCCGTTATACCTGCGCACAAAACGAGACGTTTGCGATGTAACTCACTATTCCGTCCCGGGATGCGCAGATTTGCCGTCCTTAATGGTAATTACTTTCGTTTGCCGACGATGACTTTACTCACCATCCCTGCCTCGTAATGCCCTGGGACGTGGCACGCCACTTCCAATGTGCCTGCATTGGTAAATTGCCAGATCAGGTTTTTGGTCTCGCCGGGCTCGATGGTGAGCGTGTTTGCATCTTCGTGCACCATGTCGGGCATCTGTTTCATCATTTCGGCGTGTTGGCGTTGCTCCTTCATGCTTCCGACAATGAATTCGTGACATAGCTTGCCTGTGTTGGTGACGACGAACTTGATGGTCTCGCCCGCCTTGACCCGGATTTTTGCTTTGTCGTACTTGATGTCCAGTGCGGCTGGTCGGCCATCCCTCGAAAGAACGGGACCTGCCAGTATTCCCACACCAGATTGAGCAGAAACGAGAAGACCAGAACGTTGAATTCTGGAGTGCCTGGCAGGTTTGCAAACCAACGTGCGAGTCGCAAGATCATTACTCTACTGTCCAGTTCGCTGGAAGTGTCTTGCAGCGTCGTCGGCCATACGCTGCGTGCACCAGCGCGCATAGTAGTTGCCGAACAAGCCACCGAGTAAGCCTGAAAACGGTCTATCCGGCAGCGCATAGTCGATGAAAACGCGCAGCAGCGAAGCCTTGCCCTTCGGCGTGATTTCGTAACCCATTCTGTACTGACCGATAACCAGGAGATTTGGAGTGCCGGTGGTTTCCCAAACCTTGCGCAGAGGAGGATTCCGCTCTGTGACGATTTCCTCGACGGAGAGCGGGATACCCAGCACCCGACCGCGCAGGCAAATTATCGCGGCCACGGCGCGTCCTTCGGAGGCGTCGAGTTCGATCGCCATGCGCGAGCCCGCCATCATCCAGGATAATCTGGACATGTGAGCGGATAAGCGGCTGTGATCGTCAAAGTGCGAGAACACTGCATCCGCAGGAGCGCTCACCTCAACGGTACTTTCGAAATGACAAGGCATCATGGCCATGCCCTCGCTATGTTGGGGAACAGCGGAGCGTCGTTCCCAGGTTGTCAATTTTCTTCGATGTTCCTGGCACCCTTGATCAGGTGGAAAGTCAGCCATAATGCCAGTCCGTAACCAAGCGCGGCCAGCAGGGGGAAATCGAAGATCCGGGGCCGATGCTGTGCTGCATTAGCAGTGACGCGGCAATGTATAGCCCCAGCGTCACTAGCGACAACGCCACCCGCCTGCTCGCACGCTCGATTTGCCTTGCCAGGTTCTCCAGTCCGTGATGATTCAGACGGATTCCCAGGTTTCCCGCGCGCGCTTTGCGGACCAGACTGCTCAGCCCATCGGGAATCCGCCGGAATGCAACGGCCGCCTCGTACTTGAGGCGCTGCATTCCGCTGTCGTTTCCGCCTTCACTGATTGCCTCCCCGGCAAATGCCGGCGCTTTGGCGAGGAGGCCCTCCATCAAATTGAAATCGGGGTCGAGCGTGCGTACCGTGCTCTCCATCAGGAACGCGGTGCGCATCAGCACCAGAAGGTTGTGCGGGATACGGACGTTGCGCCCCTGGCCCATGCGCGTGATCCGCAGCAGGGCTTCGGCGAACGACCATTCGCGCAGTGGCAGTTGCGCGTAGTCCTGAGCCAGTTCTTCCAGTTCCGGGAGAAACTCGGCGCGGTCAAGGTCGTCCGTAAGGATTCCCAGATCAAGCGCCGAATCGAGCAGCCATTCTGCATCCTGGAGGACAAAGGCCTGCATAAATGCGGCGAGGTTACGACGGGTGTTGTGGTCCAGAAACCCGATGAGGCCGAAATCGTGGAAGCAGATGCGACCGTCCTGCATGATGAATAAATTGCCGGGGTGAGGGTCTCCATGGAATACCCCGACCGAAAAAAACTGCTTGAGATAAGCGTCGACGAATGCCTGGGCCAGCGTCGGCCAGCGCTCCCGCACCTGCGGATCGTCGATCCTGTGCCCGCCGCTCATCTGCTGCACGGCAATCCATTCGGTTTGCATGTCCTCGATGGCGGCCGGCACGAATATAGTGGCAGAGTCCTTGAATATTTCGGTGAAGCGGCGAATGTTGCGCGCTTCCTGCCGGAAGTCCATTTCCTTGCGCAGGTTGCGCAGCACCTCCTCGACGAGACCCAGTGGGTCCAGGCGTCGAAGCCGCGGCGCAGCCAATAAAACCACGCGTACAAGAAAAGCCAGGATTCTCATGTCCTGTTCTACGCGGCGTTTTATCCCGGGCCGGCGCACTTTGACGATAACATCATGGCCGTCGTGTAAGCGGGCCGTATGCACCTGTGTAATCGATGCCGCAGCTAACGGCGTTGGATCGAAGTCCGCGAACAGATCTCCGATCTTGCGGCCGAATGACCGTTCGATTTCGCGCACCGCCTGCTCGCCGGGGAAGGACGCAACATGGTCTTGCAGGCTGGTGAGCGCCGCGACGTAATCGTCGGGAAGAAACTCCGTGTGCATGCTCAATCCCTGGCCCAACTTG
>JANOGP010000007.1:0-9086 GCA_031406075.1 Betaproteobacteria bacterium | reverse complement strand
CCTCGCTTGCGCCGGTGAGCGAGGCGCGGAACTGCCAGTATTCGTTCGACGTGTCGGTATGGATGATCTTGGGGTCGGTCAGCGGGCGCTTGAGGATGCCGTCGGGCGTATTTGTAAACGGGTTGATGCGAACGGCGTACTGGCGCGGAAAGTTGGTGTCCGGAACATAACGCTCGCGGTGCTGCTGGGTAAAAGGGTTGGGTTGCGCGAAGCGGTAGTTGAGGAACAGCTTTTGCACTCCGGCGACATGGATGTGCATGCCGTCGCACACACGTCGTTCTTTCTCGTCGACGTTGAAGCCGTGGTAGAGATAGTCGCGCAGATACATTCCCGACGATGAAATGCCCTGGCACAGTGTGGCCTTCATGCCGAAAACGGGATTCGGATTGCCCGCGGCGTCCTTCTCGTCGTTTCGCAGGAAGGAAACGAAATCCCGGCTGGTGAGGTAACCCAGTCCCATCACCGGCGATCCGGTGGCGCGATACAGCAAATGGTAATTGCGGTCGTTGCGGAACCCGCTTTTCAGGCAAATATGCGCGGCGCTGGGTTTGCCGGGCCAGCCGTCCGGACAATCGGCAAAAGCCCATTCGTCGTCGCTTACCGGTTCTCCGCGTGGAATGCCGGGGCCGCCGGGGCGCGGCGAATCGCTTGCGAGCACATACAGTTCCGCCTGGGCGTCCTTCTTGTCGGTGGAAACGGCCGGGAAAGACTTGAACGCTGTGCCGCCGGACAGCGGCAGTGAAGTGGGCTTGCCGCCGTTGAAGTTGCGATCCGAGAACTCGGTGAGGATGCGTTCGCTTACCGGCTTGCCGTTCTCCAGCGCGACCGGGAAGTCGACCGTCAGGCGGTTGTCGCCGGGCGCAATGTCCGCACCCCAGCCGACCCAGGCCAGAACGTACCCGCGCTTCATCAGGAAGCCGTTGCCGAAATCCCGCGCCGCCATCGGGTCGTTCATGCTGGCGTCCGAAGCGGTGTCGTGCATTCGGCCGAAGGAAATCTTGCGCCCGCGGTTGTTGACCTCGAAGAACAATGTGGCCGCGCTTTTCGCCATGTCTACCGGCTTGAGAATCACCATGTCTGCGGAAAACTCGACCAAGCCTTTGCCGTTGAGCGGCGCGCTGCGGATGTCGAACACCGCCGCGTTGCGCTCAATCGTCGGGTCGGCTTCGAACCAGGCGCGGCCGGAGAGCTTCTCGTAGGCGCCGGCGGTTCCGAAGGCAATGCCGTCGGCGACAATCTCGCGCTTGCTGATTTCCAGCCGCGTGAGCCTTGCTTCGGCGGTCGAGGTGAAGGTGATAAGGGCGGCGAACGCCAGCGCCAGGAACGCGCGGATATGCTGCATAAACTCCTCTGAGTTGTTCTGTTATGGTCGGCGCCTCGCGGCACGGCCGGGCGGGGAGGTACAATATCGCACAATCCGGATTCGGGCGAGGTAGACATGGGTGTCGTCAAGGAGGCGGTGGAAAGCAAATTGCGCGTGGCGAGAGTTGCCTGCCCGCACGACTGCCCCGACGCCTGCCTGATGCGGGTTACCGTGGATACCGCGTCGGGCCGCGCGATCAAGGTAGAAGGCGACCCCACGCACCCGGTGACGCGCGGTTACCTTTGCAACAAGGTCAATCACTACCTCGATCTGGTATACAACGACCGGCGGGTGCTTTTCCCGCACCGCAGGACCGGAGCCAAGGGACCCGGGGCGAAGTTCCAGCGCATCACCTGGGATGAGGCGCTCGCCGAGGTCGCCGCCAGGCTGAAGACAGTCATCGCCGAGCATGGTCCGGAAGCCGTCCAACCGTTCTCGTATTCGGGCACGCTGGGCATACTCGGATTCCTCGGCATGGGCGAGCGCTTCTTCAACAAAATGGGCGCCGCGCGGCTGGAGCGCACCATCTGCACCGCCGCTGGCGCCGCGGCCGAAATGCACACCTTCGGGCGGGTGGGCGATGCCAACATCGAAGACCTGCCGCAGATGGATGTAGTGATCCTGTGGGGAACCAATCTGGTGTCCACCGGCGTGCACGCGATGCCCTTCGTCAATGCGGCGCGCGACAACGGCGCGAAAATCATTGCCATCGATCCGCGCGTAACGCGCACCACTACCTTCGCCGACTGGCATATCCAGCCCCGGCCCGGCACGGATGCAGCGCTGGCGCTGGGCATGATGAAGATCATCGTCGATCGCGGGCTTCACGACCTGGAATTCCTGCGCAGCCACACCGTGGGTTGGGAAAAGCTGCTCGGTGAGCGCCTTGCCGAGTATCCGCTGGAGCGGGTCGAGACGATCACTGGAATTGCGGCGGCAGACGTGGAAAAGCTGGCGCTGCTCTACGGCGGCACGAAGCAGTCCTTCATCCGCCTGAACTGGGGCATCCAGCGTCACGACAACGGCGGGATGATGACCAAGGCGATCAAGCTGCTGCCGGTTGTCACCGGGGCGGTGCGCGGCAGGGGCGGCGTGTGCATGTCCACCGGCGGCGAGATGCGCCGGGTGGATCTGCGCAAACTGCAGCGAACCGATCTGCTGGCCGGGCGCAAGCCGCGGACAATCAATATGATCCAGCTGGGAAACGCGCTCAATGATCCGGACCTGAGCCCCCCGATCAAGGCGCTGTTCTGCTGGAACGCCGATCCGGCCAACTGCGTGCCGGACACGATCGCGGCGCGCAAAGGCCTGGCGCGCGAGGATCTGTTCAGCGTGGTCCACGACACTTTCTGGAGCGACACCACGTCCTACGCCGACATTGTGCTGCCCGCCGATACGGCGCTGGAGCACGTGGACCTGCTTGCCGCGTACGGAAACTACTACTACAGCCTTTCCGAACAGGCGATCGAGAAACAGGGTGAGAGCCTGGACAACCAGGAAATGTTCCGCCGCATGGCGCGCGCGATGGGCTACGACGAATCGTGTTTCTCGCAGTCGGACGAGGACATGATCCGTGAGCTGATCGACCCCGAAGTCAACGCATTGTTCGAAGGCGTGAGTTTCGAGCAACTCCAGCGCGACGGCTGGGCGCGCGCCAATACGGAATCTCCCCGCAGATGGGGCGTAAACAGCGGCAAGTGGCCGACCCCTTCGGGCAAGATCGAAATTTATTCCGAGGCCCTCAAGGATCTCGGCGTCGATCCGCTGCCCGCCCACGTCGACGAAACCGAAGGTTTGTCCAGCGCCGCGGCAAGCGGCCGGTATCCGCTGCAGGTCATCAGTGCCGCGACGCATTATTTCATCGGTGCGAGTTTCCAGCACGTGCCGCGGCTGCAGGAGATGATGGCACGCCCGACCTTCGAGGTCAGCACCGCGGACGCCGGGGCGCGGGGAATCGAGAACGGCGATTACTGCCGGCTGTACAACGACCGCGGCGAAGTATTCGGCCATGCGCTCATCATCGAAGGACTGCTCCCGGGCGTGATCGGCGCGCAGAAACAATTGCAGGGGTCCAGGCAACGCGGCGGGGTCAATGTAAACGCGCTGATCAGCCAGCGCGAAGCGGACATGGGCCGGGGACCGGTGTTCTTCTCGACTCTCGCACAGCTCGAGCGAGTCAGGGATGAGGGATGAGGGACGAGGGACGAGGGACGAGGGATGAGGGTTGAGGGGTTGGGAAACTTCCATTCCGGAAATATAGAGCGTCCAAGAAAGACCGTCGTTGGGCTTCGACCCTATCCATTGACACAGTGAAATCGAAGATGCGAACCGAAAAGATTGCGGCGGTGTACGGGCCATCGTTCCCGGAAAGACTTTGTGGTTTGCGTTACTTCGTCCCTCGGCCCTCGGCCCTCGCCCCTGCGCACGGAGTGCGCCGATGACAGCGACTCTCATCGACGGCGTCGTGGTTTCGAAGGCGATGCGCGCGCAGTGGCAGCAGCGCGTCGAGGCGCTCAAGGCGCGCGGCGTGACCCCGGGGCTGGCGGTGATCCTGGTCGGCGACAATCCCGCTTCGCAGGTGTACGTGCGCCACAAGGTCAAGGCCTGCGCCGACGTGGGGCTGCATTCCGAGGTTCACCAGTTTCCCGCAAGCGTTCCGCAGGAGACGGTGTTGGCCAAGATCGGGGAACTGAATCGCGATCCGAAGATCCACGGCATCCTGGTGCAGCTTCCGCTGCCTTCCCACTTCGACAACGGCAGGGTGCCGGAGGCCATCTCGGCGGAAAAGGACGCCGACGGATTCCATCTCTATAACCTTGGCGGTCTGGTCTCCGGAGGGGCGGTGTTCCCGCCGTGTACGCCATATGGCGTGATGGCGCTTCTGGATTACTACAGAATCCCGATCGAAGGCAGCAACGCGGTAGTGGTGGGCCGCAGCAACATCGTCGGCAAGCCGATGGCGCTGATGCTCCTGGCGCGCAGTGCGACGGTCTGCATCTGCACCTCCAAGACCCGCGATCTGAAACTGTTCACGTCGCTCGCGGACATCCTGGTGGTGGCCACGGGAAAACCAAGAATGATCACCGGCGACATGATCAAGCCGGGTTCGACAGTCATCGACGTCGGCATCAACCGCTTGCCCGACGGCAAACTCGTCGGCGATGTCGACTTCGAAGCGGCGAGGCAAAAAGCCGCTTTCATCACGCCGGTGCCAGGCGGGGTCGGTCCGATGACCATTACCATGTTGATCGCCAACACCGTTCAGGCAGCGGAGCGCTTGGCGTCCAGGCAGGTCAGGTCGCACGCCGACAAAGTCAACGCGTCTGTCCTTCCTTAGCATTTTTTCCTGATGTTCGCCGATCGCAATGAAGCCGCGATCCGGCTCGCCGCGCAACTCGCGAAGTATCGCGGCCTGAATCCCCTGGTGCTGGGCATTCCACGCGGCGCCGTACCGATGGCGCGCGTCATCGCGGAGAAGCTCGCGGGCGAAGTGGACGTGGCGTTGGTGCGCAAGCTCGGCGCGCCCGGCAACCCGGAGTTCGCAATCGGCGCTGTGGACGAGACCGGCTGGTCGCACGTTGCCTCGCACGCGCGCAGTGCCGGCGCCGACGCATCGTACCTTGAGCAGGAGACCTCGGCGCAGATCGAAGTGCTGAAGACCCGGCGCGCCGCGTACACCGCGATCCGTCCAGCGGCGGACCCTCAGGGTCGAATCGTCATCGTGGTGGATGACGGGCTCGCGACCGGCGCGACGATGATTGCGGCGCTGCACGCATTGCGCGCCCGCAATCCGGCCAAGTTGATCTGCGCGGTACCTGTCGCGCCGCCGGAAACAATTGAGGAAGTGTCGCGCCACTGCGACGAATTGGTGTGCCTGGAAGTTCCCGACAATTTCCAGTCGGTGGGACAATTCTATGGGTACTTCGGGCAGGTCTCCGACGCTGACGTTGTCGCCGCGTTAAAAATCTAGAATTTTCACCGCAAAGACGCAAAGGAACGCGGAGAAAAAACCTATACGGGACAAAAAACCGAGAACCTTGCCGTGTTCCGTTATCGTTTTCTAATTTTGAATCTTAAGTTTCCTTCGTGTCCTTTGCGTCTTTGCGGTGAAGAAATTGGCTTTAGGCAGCATGGATCGAGATGGGGATGCGGCGGGGGCCGAAGGCCTTGGTAAATTTCTCGAAGCGCCCCGCGGCCGCAATCCCGCAGGCCAGGCATTTTCCCTGTGGATCGAGGCGGTAAGTCAGGATGCGGTGCCAGTCGCGGACGATCAGCGCGGTTCCGCAGCCGGTACAGAACGTGGTGCCGCCTTCCACGTCGTGCACGTTGCCGGTATACACGTACTTCAGCCCCTCGCCGAGGGCGATCCGGCGCGCCCGGGTCAGCGTCGCGGGCGGGGTCGGCGGCAGATCGTCGAGCTTGTAGTCCGGGTGGAACGCGGTGAAGTGCAGCGGCACGCCGGTGCCCAGTTCGTTCGCCACCCATTTTGAAAGCCGGTAAAGTTCATCGTCCGAGTCATTTTTGGTCGGGATCAGCAGCGTGGTGATTTCAAACCAGACATTGGTTTCGTTGCGCAGGTACTTGAGCGTGTCCAGCACCGGCTGCAGTTTCGAACCCGTCAGCCTGACGTAGAACTCGTCGGTAAATCCCTTCAGGTCAACGTTGGCGGCATCCATCTTTGCGTAGAACTCGCGGCGCGGTGCGTCGTGCATGTAGCCGGCGGTCACCGCCACGGCCTGAATGCCGCGCGCATGGCAGGCGTCGGCGACGTCCATCGCGTATTCCGCAAAAATTACCGGGTCGTTGTAGGTGAACGCAACGCTTCGGCTGCCGAAGCGTTGCGCCGCGGCCGCGATGTCCTCGGCGCCGGCCTGATCCATCAGGCGGTCCATGTCGCGCGATTTGGAAATGTCCCAGTTCTGGCAGAACTTGCACGCGAGATTGCAGCCCGCCGTGCCAAATGAGAGCACGGCTGAGCCGGGATAGAAATGATTCAGCGGCTTTTTCTCGATCGGATCGATGCAAAATCCCGAGGAACGTCCGTAGGTGGTCAGCACCATGCGATCGTTCAGGCGCTGGCGCACGAAACAGGCGCCGCGCTGGCCTTCGTGCAGGCGGCAGTCGCGCGGGCACAGGTCGCACTGCAGCCGGCCGTCGTCGAGCATGTGCCACCAGCGTCCGTGATAAGGCTGCGGCTCGGGCGCGTTCAAAGACATTTCTCCGTCTCGGCCCACTTGGACACGGAATAGCGGAACAGCCGGATGTCGGCGTCCCAGAAGTCCGGCGGCAGGCCGGCCTTGCGCTTGAGTTCGCCGAGGAATACGGCAGGCGAAGGCAGGATCTCCCACACCTGGGGAAGAAAGGTGCCGCGATGGCGTCCGAATTCGAGTACCACCCCATCCTCGCCCGGGCGTAACTGCGAGAGAGCGTGTTCCTGGTCGCGAAAGACCAATGGCGCGAGCGCCGACAGCACCGACACCTCGATATTCGTGGCGGAAAATTCGTCGAAGGAAAGTGGGGTAAAGCGGGGATCGTGGAATGCCGCGGCGCGGGCGTTTGCTTTTACGTCCTCGAGCAGTGTGCGGTGCGCCAGCAGGCTGCCGATGCAGCCACGCAGCCGGCTTTTGTTTTTCAGGGTCACGAAAGATGCTCCCGGGCAGTGCAGGAACGGTGCGTCTTCCTGTGCGGAAGAGCGGATGCCGAAGCTGCCGGCGATCGATGAGTGCGCAATCGAAACGAGAATCCGGCCGTCGGCGAGTTCATCAACGTCGTCCAGTTTTTCCTGGCCGACTGATTTGTCGTAAAACGCGAACGAGGCGTAACCCACCACCCGGCTCTTGTCGCCGGCCGTATCGCCGGAGTTGCGCAGGTCCAGCATTTCCGGGCGTAGTCCCCGGCGGCCTGCTTCCAGTAACAGGCCATTGATCGGAGTTGCGCCGCAGGCCTGCTGGTGGTCGAGCCGTGGCGCCATGGTCAGGACCACGCGCGCTGTCTGTTCGTCGGTCGTTTTTGCCTGCGCGTAGGGCAGGTAATGGGAAAGGTCGGAGCTGATGACGATCAGCGTACGGTCATCGCCCCAGAGCATGCCGAGCACTTCGGCGACCTGTTCGGCGGAGGCGTCGCCAACCGCAAGGGGCACCAGCGTGAATCCGGCGAGCGCCTCCTGCAGGAACGGCAGGTGCACCTCCAGCGAGTGTTCGTTCGCGTGAGCGTCGTCGCTGACGCAAACTTGAGGAAGATGCAGGATTGCCGCGATCGCTTCGCGGTCCAGCGCGATTTCGCCGAGCGGCGTCGCAAAGGCATCGGCCGCGGGCAGCGCCAGTCCGCGCACGTAGGCACGGTGGGCTGGGCCAAGCAGCACCACTCTGGAGTAGTCGTCGCGAAACGGCGCCAGCAGCGCGTACGCGTTCGCCGCGACCGGACCCGAATAGACATAGCCGGCGTGAGGCGCGATGAGTGCCTTGGGTCGCCGCCGCTCGGGCGGGGTCGCGGCCGCCAGCAGCGCGGTAATTTGCGCCTGCAGTGTGACTGCGGCCCCGGGATAGAAGGTGCCGGCAACCGCCGGTGCCCTGACTGAATTCATGGTTGTGTCCCGAAATCGATAACGGGCCCGTGGGCCCACCTGACAAACTGCAACTTTTAAATTATAAGCGCCGGACTGGCGCCGCAGTGATGTGAGGACCGAAACGGCCTGTCAGGTGAGAAAAGAGGTTGAACATTTGACGGACGCGTGTATATTACTGACTGTTCAGTCATTTACGCACCAATAATGAATCCTCAGCATAAACAGGATCGCCGCTGGACCCGGCGCAAGGAGGCGCGCCCGGCAGAACTGATGGCCGCGGCGCTCGACCTGTTCGTCGAACGCGGCTACGCCGCGACGCGGCTGGATGACGTTGCGGCCAGGGCCGGAGTCAGCAAAGGAACGCTTTATCTCTATTTCTCGAGCAAGGAAGAACTGTTCAAGGCGGTCATCCGCTCCGGGATCGTGCCGCTGATCGAACGCGGCGAACGTCTGCTGGAAGAACATCAGGGTCCGGCCCACGAATTGATGCGGCAGATCGTGTTCGCCTGGTGGGAGTCTGTGGGGGACACCAAGCTCGGCGGCATTCCCAAACTGATGTTCTCGGAATGCCGCAACTTCCCGGAGATTGGGAAATTTTATTACGACGAAGTCATCAGCCGCGGCCACCGGCTGATGCAAAGCGTGCTGGAGACGGGAATGAAAAGCGGCGAGTTCAGGTCCATGGATGCCAACTACGCCATGCGGCTGATCCTTGCGCCCATGGTGTACCTGCTGCTGTGGCGGCACTCATTCGATTTCTGCGACAGCAAGCACATCGATGCGGACCGGTATCTGGAACAACATCTCGACATGATCACCAGCGGACTCGTGCCCCGCAGTCATGACCAGAACAACAGCTCAATGCCCGCAAAAGTAATCAGCATGGGAAAAAAAGGGAGGATTCGATGAAACGCATTTCGATTCTGGTCGTGGCTTTGATTGCGGCCGGTCCGGCGCTATCTGCCGACCTGCTTGCGGTATACCGCGAGGCCACGCTGCAGGACGCGGTGTATGCCTCGGCCAAGGCCCAGTACATTGGCGCCCAGGAGCGCCTGCCCCAGGGCCGGGCGCTGCTGCTGCCCAACGTCAACTTCGGTGCCGGGGCCAACTACAACGACCTGGAGACCGAATACAAGAACAGCACCTTTCCCTCGGGAA
>JANOGP010000416.1:0-5378 GCA_031406075.1 Betaproteobacteria bacterium | reverse complement strand
GTGCAGGAGCCGCAAAGGCCCAGTCCGCATCCAAACTTGGTACCCGTGAGTCTCAGGTCCTCACGGATGACCCACATGAGCGGCGTATCAGGCGGTGAATCGGTGAAGTAACTTTGGCCGTTAATGCTGAGTGTTGGCATGGCTGCGAGACCTCCCTGTACGGGTTGCAATGACGAAAACGGCCCAATCCAAATTCTCTCGGGCCAATCTAAAGCGCAACGCCCGCGGGCCGGTACGGTCGCGCGAATGTTCACCCATTCGTGAAGCGAAGATCCATCGAGGGATCGATTATGCGCGCACCTTGAGCACAATTGCCATCGATGCCCAGGCAGAATCGGGTGGCCGATACGAAACGACCCAGCCTGACTACTTTTTCAGCCGTCTGGCGAACTTCTCCCTGAACTTGGCCACCTTCGGCGCCACTACGTAGTGGCAATACGGCTGGTTCGGATTGTTTATAAAGTATTCCTGGTGATAGCGCTCGGCAACGTAGAACTTCCCCGCCGGCACAACTTCGGTAACGATCGGATCCGCAAACGCCTTGTCTGCTGTCAGCTCGCGGACGATCTTTTCCGCCTCCGCTTTCTGTTGGGGCGTGTGGTAAAAAATCGCCGAGCGATATTGGCTGCCGACATCATTGCCCTGGCGATCCGGCGTCGTGGGATCGTGGATCACGAAAAAGACTTCCAGCAGGTCGCGGAAGCTCAGCACCTTTGGATCGAAAGTGACGCGCACCACCTCCGCGTGTCCCGTGTCACCGTTGCACACCGCTTCGTAGGTCGGATCGGGTTGCTGTCCGCCCATGTAACCGGACTCCACGCTTTCCACGCCCTTCAGCCGGTCGTACACCGCCTCCAGGCACCAGAAACACCCGCCCGCCAGCGTCGCGATTTCCTTACCCTCCTGCGCCTGCTCCATGGCCGACCTCAAGGATTCCGGTGTTCACAGTGTAGCGACATCGCGATTGGCCGAGGGCAGTCGTTGGGCAGCAGGGAACATCGGGGCGCGCTTCTCAATCGCGGACGTTACGCCCGCCGGCGAATTACGGCAAATTGACGAGTTGAAGAAAATCGAGGGTCAACGTGTAAAATCCCGTAAACACAGGGAAACCGGCGCGTAATGATCGGGCTGCTGCAGCGGGTCAGCGAAGCGCGTGTAGACGTGGACGGCAGGACGATCGGCGCGATCGGACCCGGTCTGATGGTGCTAGTCTGCGCCGAGCGCGGCGATAGCGTGGCGGAGGCGGAACGACTGCTGGAGCGCTTGCTCGATTACCGGGTGTTTGCCGATTCTGCCGGCAGGATGAATCTGAGCCTGAGGGACGTCGAGGGCGGACTGCTGCTGGTGCCGCAATTCACGCTTGCGGCCGACACCGGTAAGGGCACACGGCCCAGTTTCACGCCCGCCGCCCCGCCCGACCTGGGCAGGCGGTTGTTCGAACATATCGTGGCGCGCGCCCGCAGCGCGCATCCCCCGGTGGCGGCCGGCGAATTTGGCGCCATGATGCAGGTGTCTCTGATAAACGACGGTCCCGTCACGCTCTGGCTTCAGGTGCACCCGCGATCCCTTTCCGGTACTTCCAGTCACTGAAATGAGGCGCTTCCGTCAAGGTGCAAACACCCATTTCGCAACGTCGGAATTCGCGGCACCCGTGAGACAATAACAAGCTGGCTGACAACCCTTGCGCCCGACCGGCGCAGCGATGCCTGATGGCGATGCATTCCAACCGCGAGCCCGCCCCGCGCGTGCTGCTGGTAGACCACTCACCTGACGACCGTCTGCTGATGTCCCTATACCTCAGGCGCTCGGGGGTGGAGATTCTCACCGCCAGCAATGGCGAAGAGGCGCTGCAGATTACCGCCGCAAAATTGCCGGAGCTGGTGGTGCTGGACCTTATGATGCAGGGCATGTCCGTCTTCGAGGTCTGCAAGCGCATCAAGTCCAATCCGGCAACCGCGCTGACGCCGGTGGTCTTCCTCACCTCGACCGACGATCGCGAAGACCGCATCAAGGGATTGCAGGCCGGCGCCGACGATTTCTTTTCCAAGCCGGTGCAGCGCGACGAGTTCCTGGTGCGGGTCAAGTCGCTGCTTGCGACCCATCGGGCACGCAAGCAGGAAGCGGCGGCAAGGCAGGCGATGGAGGCCGGTGCGCTGGAAACGACGCAAGGCTTCGAACGCAACGTGCCGCGCAGGCTGGTGGACAGGATCCTCGCCACGCCGGAGGTCAACGGCCACGCACCGGGCGGCTATCAGTCCCGTTTCGATGCCGTGATCCTGTTTGCCGACTTGCGCGGATTCACCCGCATGGCCGAGAAACTTGCGGCCTCGCAGGTCGTGCTGCTGCTCAACCAGTATTTCTCGCTGCTCACCGAAGTTGCCTATCGCTACGAGGGCGTGATCTTCAACATGGCCGGGGACAGCCTGCTGGTCGGATTCGGGGTTCCGTTCGAACAGCCGGATGCCGCCGAGCGCGCGATCAAGTGCGGCCACGACATGCTCTCCGCCTTCGAAGCCCTGTCGGCCGAGTGGCATACGAAGTATGGGCTCGAGACCGGGCTGGGCATCGGCGTCAACAAAGGCGAGGTGGTTGCCGGCAACGTCGGTTCGCCCGCGTACATGAGCTTTACCATCATCGGCGATGCGGTGAACATTTCATCGCGGCTGATGCAGCGCGCGCGGGCCGGTGAACTGCTGCTTTCGGACCGGGTCATGGAAGCGCTGCAGGCAGCCGGCGTCGCGGTTGAAGCGATTTCGTTGCCGCCGCTGACGTTGCGGGGCCGAACCGAGCCAATCGGCCTGTACTGCATACCGTTCAAGGGCCGCATAGACACGCGCTGATGGCTGCAGGACAGCAATGACGCCAACCGGACTGCGTTAAATCGTTGCGGTGGCGCGCGAGAAACACTTCGGGCGCGCCGCCGAGTCCCGCTTCGTTAGCCAGCCGACGCTTTCGGTCGCCATCCGAAAGCTCGCAATCAGCGGGAACTGGCAACCATTGTTGTACCAGTAGCCGTAGTCCTGGTGCCTCGCGGGCGCCGTCCTCGAACGGCTCTTTGGCAGTGAGCTTCGAGTGATATGGCAGAATGCGCAGAACGCAGGAAGGAGAACTGCATGAAACGATTCGATCCGGTCACCCAGGCCAGGATAGACCTGACCGCATCGCTGCGCTCGGCTGCCCGCATGGGACTGAGCGAGGGCGTCTGCAATCACTTCAGCCTGGAATTGCCCGGCGATTCCGGCAAGTTCCTGATCAATCCCCAGGGCCTTCACTGGTCCGAGATCACGCCCGCCGACCTGATGATCGTGAACGAAAAAGGCGTGGTGGTCGAAGGCAAGCATGCGGTGGAGCCGACTGCATTTTTCATCCACGGCCGCATTCATCTGGGCAAGCGCAAGAAATGCGTACTGCATACTCACATGCCTTTTGCCACCGCGTTGACACTTCTGGACGGCGGTGAGCTCGATGTGTTCGCCAACCAGAACGCCATGCGCTACTACGGCCGCATCGGCTACGACCGCGAGTACGGCGGCGTTGCGCTGGACAATGCAGAGGGCGATCGCATTTGCAACGCACTCGGCGACAACGAAGTGGTGTTCATGCAGCACCACGGTATCATCGTCTGCGGCGACAACGTCGCCCATGCCTTCGACGATCTCTATTATCTCGAGCGCTGCTGCATGGTGCAGGTGCTGGCGCAGAGCACCGGTGGAATACTCAAGCACGTGCCGGAAAAAATGGTCGCCGAAGCAGCGAGGCAGATCGCCGGCGAACGCCAGCAGTCCGTCCTGCATTTCGAAGCACTGAAACGCCTGCTCGATCGCGACGAGCCGGGCTGGTCACGACTGACCTGATCGATCCGCCGCATCCTGGCCGCGAGCGGTAACTAACCGGCCGTCAAGACCTGCGGCCCCTGCTGCAGGGACCGTTAAAAAGTCATATTACTTTCGCTCTATTCCGGCCGGCGGCCGGAATCCTTACATTTCGTATCACACGCGAGGCGAGTTTCGTGCGTCACCTCCGAACCAGCGGTTCCCGGGGTTCGAAAGGCAAGGTCCGGAAAGATCGCCACGTGCATACAGGGGTAGCCGAATTCGGACGACGCCCTTTTGAACGAAACACCTTTTGTGAAGGAGTACATCATGAAACAGCAACGTCAATCGCGCATCTCACTTGGATGGCTGGTCGCTACGGCGGTCGTGCTGGCATCCGCCGGCAGCTTTGCCGAAGACATGGGTAACGTGCAAAGCGGCGGAGCGCCGGTGAACGAGGTCTATGGACGCGCTTCCGGGGCGATCCCGGGAGCGAATCCGGTCCGCTCGATCTCCAGCAAGGTGAACGTCAGCGAGGTCTTCGGTCGCGGCAGCGGCATCAAGGCGCATGGAATCGGCACGGCGGTCGCAACCGGAAAGGCAGGCGTCAACGACGTCCTCGGACGTGCGTCCGGCGGCCCCACCCTCGCGGCAGCGAAATCGCGGAGCGACAGCCAGACCGCGGCGCTGCGCAGGTAACGGACATCGTGTACGTTACCCGCAAGACGGTGCGGATTTCCAGCCGGCTGAGAAGTTGATGCGTACTATCGCCGAAGGCTCTGGGTGCAAGGCACCTGGAGCCTTCGTCGTTTCTGCCGAGGCATCGCCGTCGGCGGTTGCCACCGCTCCGGGAAACGTGGTAACAAGTCCGGTCTGGGAGTCATGGCACTACCTTAAGCCACCAATCCCCTCATAAGCTCCTTCCTCCGCGAGCGGGGGAAGGTTAATGGTATGGACGCTCCCTTCCGGAGACGGCATCTAAAGTGCCAAAGTGGAAATAGATTCACACCACTGAAAAGGAAAGGAGCGTCCGAGATGAAGATTACGACAGTAGGGATCGACTTGGCAAAAAGTGTTCTTCAAGTGCATGGGGTAGATGAGCGGGGCAAGGCGGTGCTGCGCAAGCAACTCAAGCGCAAGGACGTCGTGAGTTTTTTCGCCAATGTGCAACCCTGCCTGATTGGCATGGAGGCCTGTGGGAGTGCGCATTACTGGGCGCGCAAACTCACCGAGCTGGGCCACACGGTGCGCCTGATGGCGCCACAGTTTGTGAAGCCGTATGTAAAGACCAACAAGAGCGACCGCAACGACGCCGAGGCGATTTGTGAAGCGGTGGCGCGGCCGAGCATGCGCTTTGTGCCGGTGAAGAGCGCCGAGCAGCAGGCGCTGCTGGGGCTACACCGCGCTCGCCAGGGTTTCGTGAAAGCGCGCACCGCGCAGGCGAACCAGATCCGCGGCCTGCTCGCCGAGTTCGGGATCATCATCCCCAAAGGCGTCGGCCACATCGCCAAGCACCTGCCTGAGATACTGGAAGACGGCGAGAACGGCTTGCCGGGGATGATGCGC
>JANOGP010000406.1:0-4096 GCA_031406075.1 Betaproteobacteria bacterium | reverse complement strand
GTCATTCATGCTGACCGGTGTCGGCTTGCTGGGGCTCGGCCAGTGGTTTTCCGGCAGGGTTAGGCCTCACGCCGGAAGCAGTTGAGCGCGGCCAAGCCGCCCGCGCGGAGACGCAAATATCGAAGTATCATTCGCCGTGGTCATGACGGGAGCGGCACAACCTTCCCCTTGGGCCGCCGGGTGTCGCCCGGTGGCGACACACAACTGGAAACAGGAGAATCGCAATGAAGAAACTTCTCGCTGCCTTTGCAATGCTCGCACTGTTCGTTCCGGCAATGGCATTCGCGCAAAACCTGGTCACCGACGCCAAGCTCGGCAGGAATGTCGTCGATCGCGAAGTTACCGACGAAACCACCACGTTCGCGGTGGGCGAGAAAGCGTATCTCTGGCTGCGGGTCGAAGGCGGCACGGGTGAAACACTGACCGTAGTCTGGAGAGTCAACGATCTGGAGTTTCCGGTCGAACTGAGCATCGGCGGCAGCCCCTGGCGCACCTGGGCGACCAAGACACTGCACATCGCCGGAGACTGGACCGTCACGGTCAGCGATGCCGCGGGCAATACTCTCAATGAGGCCACTCTGAAAGTGCAGTAGCAAGCGCGCGTCGGCCGCCGCCGGCGCGTTTCCTCCCGCGCGTGCCGCCACCGCGACGCCGCGCGCGTTCTGTCTCCCTTCACAAGAGAAGTGACTGGTTACGAATGACCAGCAAAGAATCACAGGATCGTTCGTCCCACGCACTTAGCACTGAGGACGCAGCGCACGCTGCTTCGTCGTGGCGTCTGTATCTGTCACTCGTCACCTGTCAGTTGTCACTCGTAACGTCGTCACACGTCTCACAACATGTGTCGCCAACGAGCGACGGCGTCTCCAGAACACGACGCAAAAAAATCATTTTTTCTCTTGCGTGCGGGACCGAACAGTACTAAAAAGAGAGTGGGGAGAGAGACGTTCGGAGGAGTACGACCATGACGGCAAACGAGTACTACATGAAGGTGGATGCAGCGGTTCAACGTGCCTATGACGTACTCATAAGACACAATCTCCAACCGCAGAAGTATCGGGTTCACATTCGTGCCAAGGGATTATCGAGCCCGACCGAACCCCACGCACTCACGATCTCGACAGCGGACGGCGCGGTATGGGTGACGGAGTCAAGCTTTCCGTTTCGTTGCCTTGAGGAAGTCGATCCGTTCGGTTCGGATGCATTTGCAAGTATCGTGGCCAGCCGCATGACCGAACTTATCAGGAAGGTACGGAGCACCGGCCGCAGGCTTTGACTCGGCCGACGTCAACGCTTCATCCCACCCTGCCCCCGCCCCTCGGTTACCTCCCTTACCGAGTCGGTCGTTTGGGGCAGGGTATTTTTATTCCGCGTCGTTAGTTCAACCCGCGCGAGCCGCGCACGCAGATGCGGGCCCGTCAGCCCGCCGCTTTACAGTTTTCGTCGCGTCGCACGGCACCGTGACTCAAGGAAGCTCTGATCAAGATCCACATGCGCGATCAAGGCGATGCGGATCGAGGTCAAGACGGCGTGGGCGACGTGAGCCCTGGGCTTTTGCCCGCGCGTGAAGTTACAATGGCGCGGCCCGCATCCTTCTGCGATTCATGGACCGCCGCCGCTTCCTGCGCTTGCTGACTGCCGTCGCTGCCTCTTGTCCGCTGTCAGGCCGCGTATTTGCTGACGGACTCCCGCGTCCTTCATCGGTCCCCGGGGGTGTTTCGGTCGTGAATCTAGGGCCTGAGCCGTCGCCGCCTCTAGCACGGTTCAACGGCGAGCGGGTTATGGTCGCGGGTGATGCTTCCGGCTGGTATGCAGTCGTGGGAATTCCGCTTGACGTGAAGGTGGGATCGGCGCCGCCCCTGACCGTCGAACGGATCGGGCGTGAGCCCGAAACCATCGCGCTCGCGATTGGCCGCAAACGCTACGCAACCCAGCACCTGAGCGTAAAACCCGGGCAGGTGGAACTGTCGCCGGAGGATTTGGCCCGGCACGAACAGGAACGCGCGCACCTGCGCGGCGTATTGAGGACTTTCAGCGAATCCTCGCCGGATTCCTTGCTGCTGCTCCAACCCTGCGAGGGAGCGCGCTCCGATTCGTTCGGAAAGCGGCGTTTCTTCAATCGCCAGTCGCGCAGCCCGCACTCCGGATTGGATATCGCCGCGCCGGATGGCACGCCGGTCATCGCCGCGGGCGCCGGCAATGTGCTCGACGTGGGCGACTATTTCTTCTCCGGGCAAACGCTGATTCTCGACCACGGCCGGGGCTTCCTCACCCTCTACGCCCACCTCAGCACGATCGATGCGAAAACTGGCGACCGAGTTCCCGCGGGAAAACGCATTGCGAGCGTCGGCGCCACTGGGCGAGTCACCGGGCCGCACCTGCACTTCAGCGTTTATCTCAATGCGGCTGCGGTCGATCCCGAACTCTTCATTTCGTAGCCGCAATCGCCGGGAATGACTGACCCGTCAGGGCCCACGCCCGTCGCGCGGCGCGCGACGGGTTGCCGGCGGCAATTACTGTGATTCGAGCGTGGCTTTCAGGTTGTCCAGGCCCGCGCGGTAGGCGCCGTCGATGAAAGCGATGACCTCATCGTCTTTCATCTTGCCGTCGGAATTGTTCAGATATGAACTGCGCCACAGAATCGTTGTGTACCCGCGTCTACCCTCCACCACGTGGAAAGTCGAGACGTATTCGGCAAGCGGCAGGGGTGCCGGATCGATGACCCGGTAGCTGAACTTCCTGTCGACTTGATCGAAGGACAGCAATTCTTCGTCGAAGCTCGGGCCATCCTTAACCGTAATGGTACGGACCGCTCCGACCTCATTATTGGCGCCAGACTTGATTTCATCGTCCGAAAACATCGGGTGCCACGTATGCAAGCCGTCGAAATCCCTGACCGCGTCCCAAACCGCCCAGATCGGCGCCTTGATATCAACGGTTTGATAAGAGTTCAGCGTGCCTTGCGCAGCCGCCGGGAAGCTCACGATGCACAAGGCGTATAACGCCCCCAATACAAATTTCTTCATGGCCTTGATCTCCTCTTGTAATGATTTGGTTGTCGTCACGGCTATTCAAAGGACTCCCCTGCCGTGTCGGGACAAGTATAGGCGCGGCCGCGGGAAGTCGGCAACCGTGGTACTTTCCCGTCCCGTCACCCCGGCCCGCCACCCCGCCCGCAATGATTCCATTTCCCGCGTCCCGCCATTTCGCAGCACGCAGCACTGGGCACTTGCCGTTTCTCATCCTTGAATCTTTGCCCTTCCCGGGCACTGCGCACCGAGCACCGAGCACTTGCCATCCTTCATCCTTGTTTTCTACGGCAAGGTCCTGGCAACGCGAAAACCCAGGTCGCTGTCGCGGGCGCCGATGAATTTGTAACGGTCCGGGCTGCGCATGTAGTACTTTTCGTTCTCGAACCACGAACCGCCGCGGTAGGCGCGTTGCGAGCAGTCGCCCTTCAGATTGGCGGTGCCATCGAGCGGCGCGCCGCGCCATTGCAAGCCTGTGGGGAGGCAATCCTCGGTCCACTCACTGACATTGCCCAGCATGTCGTACAGCCCGAAAGCATTGGGCTTGAACGAGCCAACCGGCGCAGCCTCGGCATAGCGATCATCACACGGCAAATTCTCGTAGCCGGTATCGTCCTGCTTCCGCGCGGTCTTGTCATAGACGTTTGCAACTGTGCATACCCGGTCGGGCGCAATGCCCCAGAAGCGATATCTGCTTTCCGTGCCCGCCCGGGCTGCGTACTCCCATTCGGCTTCGGTGAGCAGACGGTAATTTCTGCCGGTCTTCTTCGAGAGCCACCTGGTGTAGCCCGCCGCCTGATCCCATGAAACATACATTGCCGGCCGGCGCGCCCTGCCCCGGCCCTTGTCGTCAATCTTCGGGCATTGCTTCTCCGCCGTGCAGGCATCCCATTCGTCGAATGTCACCTCGAACTTGCCGATCGCAAAGGGCCTGGCGAAAGCCACCGTACGCACCGGGCCCTCCTGGTGGAAGCGCCCCGAGTCGCCGGGCGGATAACCCATGACGAATGAGCCCGCCGGGACCACGATGATCACCGGACACTTGGGACAGTCCCGGATCTCGGCCC
>JANOGP010000404.1:0-8243 GCA_031406075.1 Betaproteobacteria bacterium | reverse complement strand
CCCGCCCTTGTCGATGCCGTCCATGGGCTCGATCTGGTAGTCGATGCCGGGCAGGAACCGGCCCACCGCATTGCGGCGGTACGCGGACGGCGTGGCCAGAGAAATCACCGGCGCGCATTCAGTCGATCCATAGCCCTCGAGGATGCGCAACCCGAATTTCTCCATCCACACCCTTGCGACTTCGGGCGAGAGCTTCTCGCCGCCGGAGATCACATAGCGCAGCCGGCAGAAGTCCATCGGGTTGGCGTAGCGCGCGTAGAACGACAGAAAAGTGCTGGTCCCGAACAGGATGGTGCAATCGCGCCGGTACGCAATCTCGGGAATGGCGCGATAGCGCAGCGGCGATATAAAGAGGTAGAGCCGCGTGCCGGTGATCAGCGGCAACATGACGCCGGCGGTAAAACTGTAGGCGTGGTACAGCGGCAGCGGGTTCAGGATCTTGTCTTCGGGCGAGAAGTCGAACACCGCGCGCATCTGCGCCACATTGGCGACTATGGCATGGTGCGACAGCACCACCCCTTTGGGCCGGTCTTCCGAGCCGGAAGTGAACAACACCACCGCAGGATCGAGCGTGGACTGCCTGGCGATAACCAGCCGCGGAAAGCGCAGCGCGAATCCGATCAACCACAACTTGTCGCGCCAGCCGAATTGGCTGCGCAAATCCTCGAGATAGACGATGTTGCAGCCGGCAAGCGCATCCAGCAGCGAATGCAGATGCGCCTGTTCGATGAATTTGCGCGAGGTGATCACGGTGCGCACACCGGCCGCAACGCGCGCGCTTTCGACGCCCAGCGGACCCGACGTGTAGTTGAAAATCGCCGGCACGCGCGCGGTGGCCGACAGACCCATTACCACGCCCACCGCCGGGACCACGTTCGGAAGCAGGACACCGACGTTCTCGCCCTCGGTGGTGAACCGCTTGAGCAGCCGGGACAGCGCCAGGCTTATGCGCAGCATCTGGCCGTAGGTTTGCGGCTCCTCGTTCTGATCTTCAATCAGCACCGCGTCGCGACCGTGCGCCGCGACCGCGTCGAGAAAGCACTCGAAAAGGGGTTTGCAGGCGTGCGACTGCAGCGCCATGGCCTGCATGATGGCGGTGAGCCTGCGGGTGGCGAAGGCGCGTCGCCGGCGCGCGCTTCCGGCGGCACCCCCGTCTATGCGGTTGGGCGTATACACCCGCACCGTCACCGAGGGCAGAAGCCGCCGCACCAGCGACGTTGAGCCGGAGCGGCTGAACCACTGGCCGGCGCCTTCAACGTGCACCGGAAGCAGCGTGGCACCGCTCTTGAGCGCAATTAACGCCGGTACCGGGTAAATCTTCATCACCGCAGCGTTGCGCGCGATGCGCCCTTCCGGGAACAACACCACCGGGCGTCCGCCGCGCAGCAGTCGCAGCAGTGGCTTCATGCTCAGGGGATTATTCAGATCGTACACTTCGTGTTCGACGTGCCCCAGCAACCAGCGCATCAACCGGCTACGGGTTTCCTCCGGAGGAACGACGATGACCGGGGCGCGCGGCAGGAACAGTGCCAGCAACATCGCATCGAGCCGCGAATGGTGGTTCGCCACAACGAGCAGCCTGTCAGCATGCCCGAACGGTGCCAGGTCGCCGACGACCTTGACGCGGAATAGAAGCCGCGCGATAGAGCGGAGGAGGAAGCGCATTGGGAACCGGGCGTACAGCTTTCGTTCTTATGGCTTTCCTTTCTAGCCCTTCTAGTGTGGAACGTCAACAAAATCCATAGCTTGTACTGCGTTCTTGAAGCTGCAACATACTTTGGCTGGCGGCCAGGCTAAAAGCAAAACATCATATTTCTTTGTCGTCTTAGAGTGACATGTTCACCCAAATTATTGACAACAAAGCCGAAAAAGCAAATCTATCAAAGTGTTAGATTTGCTTTTTGCCCATATCTTCATCTAGAGTCAAATCGCAAGCCGCTTTGGGGGGGTCCTGTGGCGGCCTATTACACAATCCAGATCCACTCGCACAGGAGAATTGAAAATGGACATGAATATTCCGGAGGCACTACTAAAAGTCCCAGCATCGACTGGCGCCGAGCCTGCCGGGGAAGCGACTGAGTACTTTTTCTCGGAACAGTTGTCCGCCTTTTTCGACAGAGAACAACACGCAATGTGGTTGCGCTGGAATCCAAGGCCGAGACCCAATTTCAATCCCGACCTGCTGCGCGACCTAGAACGCTACTGCCGGTTCATCACCCATACCGGCGGCGAAGTGGATTGTGGCGGCGAGAACGCGCCCGTCGAATACGCGGTCCTGGCGTCCAAGGTGCCCGGCGTGTTCAATCTTGGCGGCGACCTCAGCCTGTTCACCAAGTTGATCGGCAGTCAGGACCGCGACGGCCTGCTCGGCTATGGCAAGGCCTGCGTGGATGTCCTTTACCGCAACTACATCGGCCACGAATTGCCGATCACCACGATCTCCTTGATCCAGGGTGAATGCCTGGGCGGGGGGTTCGAGGCAGCACTGTCGTCCGACGTACTGGTCGCGGAGCGCCAGGCACGCTTTGGCTTTCCGGAGATCCTGTTCAACCTGTTCCCGGGGATGGGCGCCTTTTCCTTCCTGGAGCGGAAAGTGGGCAAGCGTACGACTGAGAACCTGATCACCAGTGGCAAGATGTACAGTGCCGATGATATGCTGGCGATGGGGGTGGTTGATCTGGTTGTGGACCAGGGCCGGGGTGAAGCGGAAATCGCCGGATTCATCCGGTCCCGCAGCCGCAACCGCAACGCCATGGCCGGCATCGCCGCGGCGCGCAGGCGCGTCCACAAGCTCGATTACGAGGAACTGGTCGGCGTGGTCGAGGTGTGGGTCGACACGGCCTTGAACCTGAGCCATCGCGATCTCAAGCTGATGCAACGGCTGGTTTCGCGGCAGAATGACCTCACCACAGGCGTGCGCCAGGACGAATCGGGCGTCGCCAAGCACCTGCACTGATGCGCCGGCGTACTGGGTTTGCCGGCCCGAGCAACCGGCATCACTGGATTACAAGGCGCGCAATGGCGCACGAACTTCCCGAATATTCGATTCAGGAAGCCGCCGCAAGGCTCGGCGTCCCCCTGCAGAAACTCAGGCGCTGGGACGCCCAGGGCGTGCTGGTAGCCCGCCGCACCGATGGCGGTCACCGGCGCTATGCGTGCGAGATCATCGACGGCCTGGCCGGTTCAACACTGGTGGTCGGCAGCGACAAGCACGAGACGGAAAAGTACGAAGACGAACTGGCCGCTGTCCGCAGGACGCTCAAGGAAAAGCGCCGCATCATCCAGCTGCTGCTTGAGAGCGAGTCACGCTACCGCGACCTGGTCGAAACTTCCCACGACTTGATCTGGACCACCGACGCGCTGGGCCGTTTCACCTACCTGAACAACGGTTGCGTGGACATTTTCGGCCTGCAGCAGAAGGATCTGATCGGCCGATGCTTCTTCGATTTCGAAGCGGGTCTTTCCCACGTCTCCAACCGCCGATTCCTGTCCACGCTGCGCAAAAACGGAGACGTCAAGAACTACCTCACCCACCTCATATCCGCCAACGGCAACGACCGCTGGGTGGGAATCAATGCCCGCGTTTCCCATGACGACAACGGCACGATCATCGGCTTGCGCGGCACCGCGCGCAACGTCACCGAGCAGCACAAGGCGGCGCTCGAGATCGAACGCTTCGCCACCCACGATACGCTTACCGGATTGCCCAACCGGGTTTCGCTGCAAAAAGCGCTGGAAGCCGCGCTTGCAGACGGCGAAAAAGGTTCGGTGTTGCTCCTGGACGTCGATCATTTCAAATACATCAACGATAACTTCGGCCACCGTGCCGGCGACCAGTTGATCATCGGCATCGGCGGACTGCTCAAGGACGTTGTGAAAGACGAGGACGCGCAGGTTTTCCGCCTGGGCGGTGACGAATTCGCGCTGCATCTGCCGGATGCGCTGCGCACCGAGGCCGCGCAGATCGCGGAACGCGCGCTCACCGCGCTGCGCCACTACAAGTTCCCGTTGGGCGACAAGGGTAACCTGGCGACGCTGACCGCCTCCGCCGGCGTGGTCGCCTATCCGTTCCACGGCAACGACGTGGCGTCGTTGCTCGCCAACGTGGACATCGCCATGTACCAGGCAAAGGACAGCGGCCGCAACCGTTTCGTTCTGCACGACCAGAATCCGGACGACCTGCGCAGCACCCACAGGCGCGTGCACTGGGCGCGGGAACTGCGCGAAGTGCTGGACGAGGACCGCGTGTTGCTCTACTCGCAGCCCGTGGTCAGGCTCGAGGATCAGAAACTGATGCACCACGAAGTGCTGGTGCGCATCGTCGACCGCAGCGGCAACATTGTCCTGCCGGGACAGTTCATCGAAGTGGCCGAGTCGCTCGGCATGGCCCAGGAAATCGACCTGCGCGTAGTGGCCAAGGTCCTGGAAGCCCTGAAACAGCCGCATATGCGCGGCCAGAAAATGCGCTACTTCGTGAACCTGTCGCGCGTGAGCCTCTCCGACCAGCAGTGGGTAGGGCGCTTCCAGGGCATGCTCGCAGCCGCACAGGTGGATCACGATCAACTGGTGTTCGAGATCACGGAAACCGCGGCGATGGCGGAAGTGGGCGTTACGCAGGAATTCATCGCGCAGATGAAGAAACTGGGCTGCCGCTTTGCGCTCGACGATTTTGGGGCGGGATTCAGCTCGTTTTATTTCCTCAAGCGCTTCGATGTGGATTACCTGAAGATCGACGGCAACTTCATTCGTGGTCTGGCGAGCGACGAGGCCAATCGCCTGTTCGTGCGCGCGTTGTGCGACGTGGCGCGCGGACTCAACAAACAGGTGATCGCCGAGTGGGTCGAGAACCAGGAAGTATTGAGAATCCTGATCGAGATGGGCGTGCAGTACGGCCAGGGCTTCGTGTTCGGGCAGCCGCAGCCCTTCCCGGCCTCGATCGGCGCGGAAGAACAGACAGCCAAGCTCGCCTGATCCCGCCTCGGTATTTTTCTACCAGGCTTCCCTGAGAATCTTCTCGGCCCAGAACAGGCCGAAGACCGTTTTAGTGTCGCTGATGCGTCCGCGGCGAACCCAGTCCAGGCCCTCTGCAAGCGGCAGGCGCAACGTCTCCAGAAACTCGCCATCGTCCAGTTGTGCGCCCTTGAATTCGAGCTTACGCGCCAGGAAAAAATCGATAGTCTCATTGGAGTAGCCGACGCAGGGATGCACGCGGCCGAGTTCGCGCCACTCCGCCGCCACATAACCCGTCTCCTCCTGAAGCTCGCGCCTGGCGGTTTCCAGCGGCGGCTCGTTGGGTTCGAGTTTGCCCGCTGGCAGTTCATAAAAATGGCTTCCGACCGGATAGCGGAACTGGCGCTCGAGCAGCACGGAGCCGTCGTCGAAGATCGGCAATATCAGCGCGGCTCCCGGATGCACGACGTATTCGCGCGACGATTGGCTGCCGTCCGGTAATCTGACTTCGTCTTCGTTCACCTGCAGGAGGCGGCCGCGGTAGGCCTTGCGCGAGGAGATCTTCTTTTCTGTGAAATCGCTACTCACAGGGAAAGCTGTATTGCGCGTTCGCATATGGCCAGCAGCGAGCCCGGCGCCAACCCCAAAACCAGCACGGCAAGACCATTAGCCGACATCAATACCCGGATGTCGGCGCGCGGATTTATCGGCGCGGCGTCGGTCGGACCATCGAAGTACATCAGCTTGACGATGCGCAAATAGTAGAACGCGCCGATGAACGCGAACAGCACAGCCACCACGGCAAGCCAGATAAAACCCACCGACAGCACCGCCTGCAGCACGAACAATTTGGCCCAGAATCCCATGGTGGGCGGGATGCCCGCCATCGAGAACATCAACAGCATCATTATGAAGGCATACCACGGATCGCGTTGATTGAGCCCCTTGAAATCTTCCAGGTTTTCCGCCTCGAAGCCCTGGCGCGACAGCAGCAGGATCATGCCGAAGGTGCCCAGCGCCATCAGCACGTAAATGACAGTGTAGAACATGGCCGCGCCGAAACCCTCGAGCGTGCCGCTGAGGATGCCGAGCAGCAGGAAACCCATGTGCGAAATGGCCGAATAAGCCAGCATGCGCTTCAGGTTGGTCTGCGCGATCGCGGTGATATTGCCGATCGCCAGAGAGGCCACGGCAAGGATCACCAGCATCTGCTGCCATTCGACGAGCAATTGCTGCATTCCCAGCGCCTCGACGAGCAAACGCATGATGAACGCGAATGCCGCCAGCTTGGGCGCTGTTCCTATGAGCAGGGTCACCGCCGTCGGCGCGCCGTGATAGACGTCCGGCACCCACATGTGGAACGGAACGGCACCCAGCTTGAATCCGATGCCGGCAACCACGAAGACCAACCCGAATATCAGGATGGATGGAATGGCATCGCCATCGAATATGCGCTGCGCCACTTCGGTAACCTCCAGCGATCCGGTGGCGCCGTAGATCATCGACATGCCGTAGAGCAGCATGCCGGAGGCCAGTGCGCCGAGTACAAAGTATTTCATTGCCGCCTCGGTGCTGTTGCCGGAATCGCGCGGCAACGCCACCAGGGCGTATAAGGACAGCGACAGCAGTTCCAGCCCCAGGTAAAGCACCAGGAAGTGATTCGCCGAGATCATCACCATCATGCCGAGCGTGGCGAACAGCGAAAGCACGAAAAACTCGCCGCGATACATGTCGCGAAACGCAACATAGGCACGCGAATAGGCGAGCATGACGGCCACCGTCAGGCATACCGCGATCTTGAGCACGTCCGCCATCGGGTCGTCCACGAACATGCCGTGGAAAGTGTAGGCGACTTCTTCCCCGCCGATTACGAATACGGACACGGCGGTGCCGATCAGCGTCAGCTGGCTCAGCGCATAGGTCCAGACCCGACGCGCATCGGACAGAAACAGGTCCACGACCAAAATGACGCAGACCATCGTAAGCAGGATGATCTCGGGGGCCGCCAGCAGGAAATCGGGGATTTCGGATTCCATAGATTCAGGGCCGAGGGGCGAGGGGCGAGGGGCGTGAAACGAGGGACGAGGGACAAGCACGAAGCGCAACGGCGCGATTTTGCGTTTCCCTCATCCCTCGCCCCTCGTCCCTCGCCCCTGTTCTCATAATTTGCTCTGGTTAGCCAGCGTCAGAAGTTCATTGACCGAAGTATGCAGCACCGCGGCGAAAGGCTGCGGATACAGCCCCATCGCCAGCACCGCGATCGCGAGAAGACCCAGCACCAGCCCCTCGCGCGGGGAAATGTCCGTCAGAGTCGCTACCTGGCCGTTGGCCACGGCACCGAAAACGACGCGCTTGATCATCCACAGCGTGTAGGCGGCGCCGAACAACAGCGTGCTCGCTGCGGCGAACGCGTACCAGAAGTTCTCCTCCATCGTCCCCAGTATCACCAGAAACTCGCCGACGAACCCACTTGTGCCCGGCAAGCCCGAATTGGCCATCGCGAACAACACAAAAAAGGCGGCAAATACCGGCATCCGGTTCACCACCCCGCCGTAGTCGGCGATCAAACGCGAGTGCACGCGGTCATAGAGGACCCCGACGCAAAGGAACAGTGCCGCCGAGACGAAGCCGTGCGAGATCATCTGCACCAGGCCGCCCTCCACGCCGTAGGCGTTGAAGACGAAGAAGCCGAGCGTCACGAACCCCATGTGCGAGATCGAGGAATAGGCGATGAGCTTCTTCATGTCGGTCTGCACCAGCGCCACCAGGCCGATGTAGACCACGGCGATCAGCGACAGCGCGATCATCAGCCAGGCGAGTTCGCGCGAGGCATCGGGCAGGATCGGCAGCGTCAGGCGCACGAAACCGTAGGCGCCCAGCTTGAGCAGAATCGCCGCCAGCACCACCGAACCGCCGGTCGGCGCCTCGGTGTGGGCATCGGGCAGCCAGGTATGCACCGGCCACATCGGCACCTTGACCGCAAACGCGAACAGGAAGCCGAAGAACAGCAGCATCTGGGCGTCCAGCGGGATCGGCAGTTTCCACCAATCCTGCAGCGCAAAGCTGCCGCCCGACTTGCCGTACAGGTAGAGCATCGCGACCAGCATCAGCAGCGAACCGAACAGGGTATAGAGGAAGAACTTGAACGCGGCGTAGACGCGGTTGGGCCCGCCCCAGACGCCGATGATGACGAACATCGGGATCAGCGTCGCCTCGAAGAAGACGTAGAACAGCAGGCCGTCGAGCGCGCAGAACACCCCGTTCAGCAGTCCGGACATGACGAGGAACGACGC
>JANOGP010000378.1:0-4407 GCA_031406075.1 Betaproteobacteria bacterium | reverse complement strand
CGCGCATTCCCGCAACGGTGCTGTCCGGCAGCCTGACAAGGCCGCCGCCGCTCTCGCGGTAGCCCACCAACTGCCCGTCCACGTGGATCCGGCCGCCCTCGTACTCCTCGAGAAAATTGATGCAGCGTAACAGCGTGGTCTTGCCGGAACCGCTCGGCCCGACGATGACCACCACCTCGCCTTTGGAAACCTCCAGATCCACTCCGGAAAGAATCTCCTGCGTGCCGAAGCGCTTGACGAGGCCCTGGATCACGACAACCTTCCCGGTCATGGGCATCCTGCTCCGATGTTCGTCTTCAGGTCCAGGCGTAGCGCTTTTCCAGGCGCGCGCCGATGGCCGAGATGGTGTAGTTGATCGCGAAGTAAAGCAATGCGGCCACCGCGTAGAACAGCAGGGCTTCGCGCGTCCGGCCGACGATCTGCTGGATTGCCATCATCAGGTCGACCACGCTGACCAGCGACACCAGCGACGAGGCCTTGACCACCTCGACCGCGGTATTGACCCACGCCGGCAGAATGCGGCCCAGCGCCTGCGGAAAAATCACGTACCGCAATCGCTGCACGAAGTTCAGACCGATTCCCTGGGCGGCATCCATCTGGCCGCGCGGGATCGAGCCCACACCGCCGCGTATTACCTCGGAAACATGTGCCCCGCAAAAAACAGCGAGCGCGAGTATCCCGGCAATAATCGCGGAGACCTGCAGACCGAGCGCCGGAAAGCCATAAAAGATCGCGAAGATCAGAACGAGCTGCGGGATGCCGCGTACAGCGTCGACGTAAACTCGCGCGATCAGGCGCAGCGGCCATGCGCCGTACAGCAGCGAAAGCCCGCCGGCGATGCCGATGAGCGTGCCGAGCAGCAGTACCGCGACCGACACCTCGGTGGTCACCAGCAAGCCACGCAGGATCAACGGCCCGCTGGTGATTACGACATCCATTCGCCGCCTCCCGTATGTCCGAATATCAGCGCAGCATGCATCATCGAATCATGGCGAATCGCCGTTCCAGCAGCCGCAGCCCGCCGGCGATGGCGTAACACGTGGCGAGGTACAGCAGCCCCACCACCACATAAACCTCGATCACGCGCCAGGTATTCACGTTGATGCGGATGGCACCGTATGTCAGCTCGGGAACCGCGATTGCGGAGGCCAGCGACGTGTCCTTGAACAGCGATATGAAGGTGTTGCCCAGCGACGGCAGCACGATGCGGAACATGAGCGGGATGGTGACGAATCGGATCCGCTGCCAGCGGTTCAATCCGATCGCCTTGCCCGCCTCGATGTGCCCCTTGCTCACTGCCGCGATGCCGGCACGGAAGATCTCGGTGAGATAGGCGCCGGAATAGATCGCCAGCGCGAAGACGAATGACCACAGATTGTCCATCACGCTGATGCCGACCAGCGGCAGGCCGAAGTACACGAAGTAGATGATCAGCAGCAGCGGAATGTTGCGCACACCCTCGACGTACCCGGTGACCAGCAGCCGTATCGGCCGCGGGCCGCTGGAGCGGCCGAAGGCGGCGATCAGTCCCAGCAGGCTGCCGATCGCGAGCGCAAGCACGGCGATGCCGATGCCGAGCAGCAGCCCATTCAGCAGCAGGTCGAAGTTATCGAAAACCGGGCGCCAGTTGAACTGGTACATGGTTTTTCCAGCGAGGCCCGCCCAGCGGATGGGGAGCGCCGACCTGGCCGCTCAGGAATGACGGACGCCGAACTCCACCGGGAAGCCCACCGGCGGCGGGGCCAGTTTGACGCCGAAGAACTTCTGAAATGCCGCTGCGTAGGTGTCGAACTCGACGCCAGTCATCCCTTCGTGCAGCACGGTGTTGACGAAATTCAGCCAGATCGGATCGCCGGGGCGCACCGCCGCCGCATACGTCTGCGGTGACCAGCCGTAGTTGCCTGTCTTGTACTTATCCGGGTTCTGGCGCACCAGCCAGCGCACCGTCGAATCGTCGATCGCGGCGGCGTCCACGCGGTCGGAATCGAGCGCCAGGATCGCGTTGGCAACCGAGTCGAACTGCAGCACTTCCGCTTCCGGCATCGCAGCGTGAACGATGCTCTCGGCATAGACGTTCTGCAGAATGGAGACCTTGACCTTCTTCCCCCATTTGGCGAGATCGAGCGCGCCGGCATGCGGGCTGTTCTTGCGCAACAGCGTTCCCACGCCTTCGCGATAATACGGAATCGAAAAGTCCGCCAGTTGCGCGCGCTGCGCGGTGACCGTCATGAACTGGAATACGACGTCGACCTGGTTGGTCTGCAGGTTGGGAATGCGCGCGTCGGAGGCCTGGCGCACAAACTGCACCTTGGCCGGATCGTCGAACAGGCCCTTGGCGAGCAGACGGGCCATTTCGATGTCGAAGCCCTGGAGATTGCCCTGTTCGTCCTCGAAGTGCCACGGCGGGTTGGTGCTGCCGGTGCCGACGATCACCGTTCCGCGCTTGAGCACTTCGTTGAGTTTGCTCGCGCCGGGTCCCGCGCCCGGGCCGGAACTGCTGCAACCTGCGGCGCCGAGCACCGCCATTCCGGCCCCCAGCTTCAGGGCCGACGATCTCAGGAACCCGCGGCGTGACGTTTGCTCAGACATAGCTCCCCCGAATTATTTGTTGGGTGACGCTGTCCTCCGTTAGCGGAGGCCAACAGATTTATAGACGACTTCGGATTGGATTTCCAGTGCCGCGCGTTGCGTGGCATAAAGCGCGTTTAACGCAAAGGCCGCAAGGGTACGCAAGGGTACGCAAGGGTACGCAAGGGTACGCAAGGGTACGCAAGGGTACGCAAGGCAATGCGGACACCGGGAGCTACCTTACGTTCTTTGGCTTCTGTCCGGCCGACGCGATTTCCTTATCGACTCTTTGATGCATCGACTGCCACTGCCTTTCATCCAGTACGTAAAGTTCGCGAAACAGACGCACCGCTTCCGTCCGATGATTGCCGGCCGATTGTTCGCAAATCCTCATGAACACCGTGGCAACGGCAAGCGTCGGATCCCATGTCTCGCGAACCCCGTCGCGCAGCACGGTGACCAGATACTCGTGTTCGTCCCTCTTGTTCCAGCCCCGGGCTCGCGCCAGGAGGTTCACTTTCTCTTCGAGCGCCAGTTTTTGTTGCTGCTCGAACTCTTCGCCCTGTTTCATCATCCGGTCCACTTCGGCCCGTAGCGGGTCGTCCGAAGCGAGCCGGCAGCCCGAGGACGAGATGTCTTCTGCTCCGATCGAGAAGGCCGCGTAATGCAGCAGTGCGGCAGCGATGAATACCAACGTTTCACGACGAAGCATCAATCCCTCCTTGGAAATTTCATCCCGGCGGTACTGTTCAGCCGCTGATTGCTGATTCCTGCCGATCGGGTGAGGATGCTGTCCGGACGGGCGCGAACTCGGGGTAGCAGGCCTGCCTCGCAGGCCTTTATCTGCAGTCCGAGATACTTGGAGTAGATGCGGCACTGGGCCAGACTGCCGGCGATAAACCAGAGGCCCGGCTGCGCGGTGCGCGCGAACATGTTGCGCAACTCCTGTTCTTCGCCGAATCCCCAGATGGGGCCGATGCGGTCAGCAACATCGCCGCCAAACAGCTTGCGAACCAGGTGTTCCTGGCCTTTGTAGCCGGTCGCCAACACGATCAGATCGGCGGCAAGGGTATCGCCGCTGCGCATCCGCGCCCCTTCTGCGACGAACTCGTCAATATCGGAAAATTGCGCCAGTCCGATCTCGCCTTCGACGATCAAGTCGGAACAGCCGACATTGAAGTAGTAGCCACCGCCGCGCGTGAGGTACTTGAACTGCCAGCCCGTTCCGTCTTCCCCGAAATCGAGCTTGAACCCCATCCGCTCCAGTCCATCGAGGAGTTCCCTGTCCATATTCTTCGCTTGCTCCGTCAGGACGATGTGGCTCTTCCTTGCCACTGGAAGCGGGATGGACATGGTGATGAGGTCGCAGTCCTCCAGGGGAGGGCCTTCGTCATACAACGCGTAGGGAAGTTGCGCGCTCGGTTCGATATTGACGATCAGGGTGGGACTGCGTTGAACGAGAGTAACCTTTGCCCCGCTCGAGTACAGGTCCTGCGCAATATCGTGGCCACTGTTGCCCGTGCCGATGACCAGGACGTTCTTGCCCTTCCACGCCTCGCCGTCGTCGTACTGGCTGGAGTGCAGAATCTTGCCGCTGAAGTTCCGCAGCGTCGGGATATCGGGAAGGTTCGGAATGCCGCTTACCCCGGTGGCCATGACGACGTGTCGCGGACGCATTTCCCGCTTTGTGCCGTCGGCCCGACGCAGCACAACGGACCATCGCTCCTCTCTTTCGTCGTACGCGCCGCCCTCGAATTCCGTGGCCGTCCAGTAGTTCAGCTCCATGCTTTCCACATAGGCCTCGAACCAACCGGCAAGTTTGTCCTTGGGAAGGTAGGT
>JANOGP010000356.1:0-55746 GCA_031406075.1 Betaproteobacteria bacterium | reverse complement strand
CGCTCGCGGCGCGTGGCAGCCCGGCGCTGCTGATATTGCGCGTGGCCATTACCGAGTGCTACTTCCATTGCGCCAAGGCCTTCCTGCGCAGCGATTTGTGGAATCCCGAAACCTGGCCGGAAAAGATGACCATTTCCTTTGGCGAGGAAATTGCCGCGAGCGGCGGCCTGCCGCGCGAGGCGATCACGGAATTCGATCGCGCGGTCGGGCAGCGGTACAAAACGGATCTTTAGGAAAATATGAGCCACACGTTGCGCTTGCTGTGGGTTGCGATCGTAGTACTTGGTCTGGCAGCTTGCGCGTCGGCAAAAAAAGAGCCCGAGCCACCGCCGCCAAAAGCGGAAGCCCCCGCGGCCGAGAATCTGCTGCACGACCGGACGGTGATTCCGGGTGTGCGCGTCGGGCCGGTGTTTCTTGACATGACACTGCGCAAAATGATCGAGGTGTACGGCGAACCAGTATCCGGCACCAACTCTCGCATGCCCGGCGGCCGGCCGGCGCTCCTTTACCGTTACCCCGACCCGGAGTCTGCGGATGGCGCAATCCTGGTGCTGGTGCGCGAACACGATCAATCCGTCTACTCGATCCAGGTCGAACGCTTCGATAGCTTCCAGACCCGGGAAGGCGTGCACGTCGGTTCTTCCGAAGCGCTGATCAGGGCGAGCTTCGGCAAGCCGCAATCGGTTGGAGAAATGAGCGTGACCGGCCAGGACGGCGCGACTTCGATGATGCGGATGTATTGTTACCTCAACGGCCTCGCCGTACGCCTGAATGCGAGCGGCAATGTCGAATCGTTGACAGTGTTCCCGGGCGGCGACCTGCGCAAGATCTGCAAGGCGCAGTAACCGGCTTTGGCCGAAGCCGTCAGCCGATCGTCACTTCCGACCGCCCGTCGAGCGCCGCATCGAGCGTGTGCCAGCCCAGCAGCGCGCAGTTTACGCGCGAGGGAAACTCACGAATCAGTTCCAGCACCGGCATCTGCCCCGAGTCCCCGTGCAGATCCGAAGCGGAAGCAGGGTCGCGAAGAAGCTTCTCGAAATTCCTGTACAGAGCTTTTGCCTCCTGCACCGTCTTGCCTTTGACCGCTTCGGTCATGATCGACGCGGACGCCATCGATATCCCGCAACACTCGCACTGAAACGCGGCCTCGACGACGTGGCCGTCTTCCACCTTCGCATACACGTTGAACGTATCGCCACACAGCGGATTGATGCCGTGCGCCTTGCGGTTGGCATCGCCGAGTTCGCGGAAATTGCGGGCGTTCCGGATGTGATCGAGGATCACATCGTTGTAAAGCGAGCTCAATTCTGACACGAGGGAATGTCGCGCGGTCAGGCCAGCGGCCGGCCGCCGTCCACCGGAAAAATGCAGCCGGTAGAGTAGCCGAAGTGGGTGACGACGGCCAGCGTCGCCGCACCGATTTCGTCGGCAGTGGCCAGACGCCGGAGCGGCGTGCGTGCCGCCTGCTCGTCGCGCCACTTCTTGTCCAGACCCTCCACGAAGTCGGTGTCCACCAGACCGGGGGAAACCGAAACCACCCGAATCTCGGGCGCCAGTGCGCGTGCCAGCGATTTCGTCATCGAATCGAGTGCCGCTTTCGAGGCGCAGTAAGCGACGTTGCTTCCCATCGCGGTCACGCCGGCGATCGAGGAGATGTTGATCACCAGCCCGCCCTCGCCGGCCGCCAGCATTTTGCGGAAAGCCCTTACCGCGGCAAACGGCCCGCGCCAGTTGACGCGGAAGATATCGTCGATCAACCGATCGTCGAGCGCGTCGAGATCGTTGTGCGGCACATAGCGGGTTATGCCCGCGCAGTTGACCAGCACGTCGAGCCGGCCGTGCTTGGCCTCGACGTCGGCCGCCAAAACGTTTAGTGCGCCGCTGTCTTCGACCGGCACGTTGGCCGCCCAATGTCCCTGCCCGGGCAGGCTCAGCAACAGATCCTTCGCGGCTTCCTTGCCGTGATTGTAGGTGACGATGCAGGTCGCGCCGGTCTCGGCGAACTGCCTGCAGATCGCGGAGCCGATTGCTCCAGAACCGCCGATCACAACAGCCACATGACCTCGAATATTTACGATATTCATGCGCTGGTCCGACCCGGTTGAGGGCCTAACTCGGGAAGCAGACTCGGCACGAGGCCGCGTCGGGTGAGGTTGGAAAGAAACTCCTGCAGCACTTTGACCAGTTCTTCGGGGCGGTTGATGCCTCGGCCGCCATCGTGCATCAGGACGATGTCGCCTGCCTGCGCCGCGCTCAGTCGGTGGGCAATCCTGCGTGCAGAGCCCAGCGGCCCCCAGTCAACCGCGCTGTGGTTCCATAGCGCCAGGGTCTGACCGCCGCGTTCGGCTTCCTCGATCATGCAACGGCGCAAGCGCCCGTGCGGTGGCCGGAAAAACTTCGGCGCCCGGCCGATGAGGTCGGCGATTGCGGCGGCGCCATCGCGAACTTCTTTGCGGGCGGTCGACGCGAGCACCGTCCAAGGATGGCGGTGGCTCCAGGTGTGGTTTCCCACCTCGTGCCCATTCGCAGCCACTCGGCGCACGAGTGCGACCTGCTCGAGCGCGAAGCACCCGACCACGAAGAATGTCGCGCAAACGTTCGCCTGCGCCAGGATGTCGAGGATACGCGGCGTCCATTGCGGATCCGGGCCGTCGTCAAAGGTCAGGTACACGCACCTGGCCTCAGGTGGCTGCGCAAACCCGTGCGGGAGACTCGCCATTTGTTTCTTTCACATCATCGAGCACGTCGCCGAAACGCCGCAGCAGTTCCTTGCGGGTGAGCCAGTAAATGGTCGGGTCCGGCCTGGCCGAAGCGCGGGTCTCTTCTGCAGGCGCGAACGCCCACACCAGAAGACGGAAGTACGCGGCGATCAGTCGCTTCTTGGGCCCATTCGGGAACGGTTCAGTGATGAAACCGATCCGCTGGCCATGAGGCGGCAGCCAGCTCACCGCGTGGTAGACCTCCAGATCCGAGAACAGCGGATCCTGGCGTGCCCTGTCTGCCAGGATATGCATGGACTTGAGCATGAGCCGCACAAAGCGCAATGCCGCTCGTCTGGAAGTGTCTGCTTCGATCAGGGGGAAGCGCGCGTTGTTGAAATGCAGCGTGCCGACGAGATCCCCGGGCGCTAACCGGGTACCGTCCGCGAACTCGATTGCAGGGCCGCTATACCGGGAGCGCCCCACGTACAGTACCTCCCCGACGGGCTGCAACCGATGCCGGTTGCGGTACCGGTCGTCCACTCGGAGAAGGCAATTTTGCGTAATCTGCCGCACCCAGTCCATTAGTGCATGCACGGGCTTCTTGTGGCTTCGCGATTGCGCGAGCGCAAGGGCCAATTCTGCGATACGCGACGCCCCGTCGCGCTTGCCCAGAGTCCATGCGCGATGCTGGATTCGGGCAAGTTCGACGGGATTCGCGAGCAGGGATTCGATGCTCGCCAGTAATTCGTCCTCGGGCACCAGGCGGCCGACGCCGTGCTTCTCGAGGAAGCGCTCGTTGAAGCCTTCCTGGCCGCGCAACGAGCGCGTCGCCAACAGCGGCCGGCCGCATGCCAGCGCCTCGGCCACCGTCAGTCCGCCGGGTTTGCCGACCACGACATCGGCTGCACGAATAAAAACTTCCGTTTGCTCGGTCCAATCCCACACCGTGAGTCGTCCCGGATACCGAGTGACGAGTGGAGCGAGTGAATTGCGTACGCACGCATTGCGACCTGCCAATACGAGCACTTGCACGGGGGCCTCACAGGCAAGCAGACGTGCGGCGACTGCGTCCACGCCCAGGCCCAGACCACCGCCCGGTACTAGCACGACCGGAGCGTTTGGGTCGAGTCCGAGCTGTAGCCGCGCTTGCCGGACGCTGGGCGGATTTCGGAAGCCAGGCATCAGAGGAATACCGGTCACAGACATCCGCGAGCGTCCGATGGCAACGCCCGCCGAATCGGCCATCGAGTCATGAGCGACGCAGTAGCGGTCGATCCCCGGCTGAATCCAGAGGTCGTGCACACCGAAATCAGTCAATACGCCGATCAACGCTGCATTCAAGTGGCGGCGTTTTTTCAAGAAGGACAGCAGGGCCGCCGGACCCATCTGCGTGGCTATAACCACATCGGGGCCGAAGGCCTGCAAGCGCGCTTCCAGCCGTCGCGCAAGCCGCGACCAACCCCACTTGATCAGTGCGCGCCGCCCCAGGGCGCCGTTTTCCGAACTCCTGCGCACACGCTTGGGAAGGACCGCGCAAAGCAAGCGAAACAGCACCCAATCCAGCGCATAGTAGCCGCCGCTCGGCTCCAGTCGTGCGTTGTCTGCCGCGGTGGCCGCGAGCAGCTCCAGGCCCTCGGCTAGAGCGGGCGGCGGCGCCTCGTTGCGCTCCAGGACGTCGCGCCAGGTGCGTTGGTCGAGCTGATAGATCCGGTCGTACAGTTCGGGGCGCTCCTCCACCAGCCGCAGATAGGTCTGACGCACGGTTAGTGCGACGCCTGCGTCCATCAAAGACCAGAAATCCATCGTCTGCACGATCGCGCTTGGCGAGCGTTCCAGCAATGCTGCCTCGACAGCCTGTGCGGCGCGCAGATGGCCCGAGCCCAGGGTGGAAGTTAACAACAGTACGCGCGGGGTGGCGCCCGTCTGCTCGAGCGCCTCGGCGCTAAGACTCGAAGCCGTTCCGGCTTGACGCGCGCTCATGGGGCCTGCGGGGGACTCTTGTCCCGCTCGCTGAGCAACGCGTCCACCGCGCGAAACATGCGCCAGATATCGGGCAGCACCTGGCTGACGAACTGCCAGCTGAACGCATGGCCCAGGCTCAGATCCACGTGGCCGAGGACCCGGTTGATGAGCCACACCCTGGCCTTTCCCTCCGGCGCGGCTTGCGCCAGCGCCAGGCTTTCCGGATAGGGGATGAGAGTGTCGCTGCGGCCGTGGATCAGCAACAGGCGCGCCTCGAGCCGCCCGAGATCCTTGTTGTGCAGGGACAGGGCGTCGAGGTCGGCGAGCATGGCGTGCGGCAACTCGGCGAGCAGCGCCGGGAAACGCGCCGGGTCGGTATTGACGGCCACGTCATACACGGCTTTTCCTTCCCGGCTCAGACCGGCGACCAAGTCCGCCACGTCCGCCGCCCTATCCCGCCGCTTGCGCTCGGCGACGGACTCGATGAGTTTGCGGTCCCGCGGCGCGCGCAAGTACGCTTTTGCGCCGTAGGCGAACACCAGTCTGCCGTAGTCGTCCGGTTTCAGGTAGCCCCCCTTGCCGTCCACCTCGAAGTAGCCGGTGGTGAAGAAGCGGATCGCGCGGAACAGGTCGTAATAGCCCCCCACCGCCACGATGAAGCGCACCCGCTCGCGAATGTCGGGCTCCAGGGCAGCGAGCACCGCCGGCCCCACCGAGTAGCTGAACGCGCCGATCCCCGCACTTCCCCCGGGGGCCAGATCCGAACGGCTCGCCAGCCAGGCGAAGGCATCGGCCACCGCTCGGGTGTCGGTTGGCCGGACGCGCAATTCCCTGAAACCAGGGAGCTCCGGCGCGAGCACCGCAAAGCGCGCGCGCGCGAGCGTCGTGGCGAAGGCCACCAGGCGCGGATCGTCCTTGCCTTCCGGCACGGCGCCCGGCACCAGCACGATGCCAGCGGCCGGCTCGGCGTCCCCTGGCAGATATAGATCGCCCATGTGGACGCGGCCGTTCACGTCGAAGGCTACGGATTGCCGCCGGGGTGGTGGGGTGACTTTCTTCCACCGCGACGGGTCGTCGCCGGCGCCCATGTCCGCCAGCACGAGCAACGACTGGTAGTGGCGTGTCGGCGCGCACCCGGCAAGGAACAGCAAGGCAGCCGCGGCGATAAGGACGTGCCGGAGACCGATCGCCTGGAATGGAAAATCCAAAATCCATCCGGGCGCATAGCGTACGGGCGAGCGTTCCGGTTGAGGTTGCGCCCTGGTTTCTGGCATGGAGAAGCTCATGAGTTTTAACTTGACTTGAACGGGTCGGACCACGTTAAGCCCCTGTCGCTTCGGCATTGTCGTTCCAGGGAAGGGTGTTTTCCGGCCTTAGCAGTTTGTTGAAATTCGCCCCGATGTAAGTGAATTGTGCGATTCGTGCGTTGTCATAGCGGTGTCCATAGAGGAGGGCGATGACGATGCGCGGAGCCGATGTGATGCAAGATGCATTGTTCACGGTGAGAAGCCTCGATAGCTTTGTGCCCGTGGATCATCCGCTGCGGCCGATTCGAGAAATCCTCAACGTGGCGCTCAAGGACATGGACGCGAGCTTCGAGGCGATGTATGCCCAGGGCGGGCGCGAGTCCATTGCGCCGGAGAAACTGCTTCGGGCGCTGATGCTGCAGCTGCTCTATGGGATTCGCAGCGAGCGCCTGGTGGCGGAGCAGCTCGGTTACAACCTGCTGTTTCGCTGGTTCGTGGGCGTGTCGATGGATGACGATCCCTGGGATCACTCCACGTTCTCCAAGAACCGCGAGCGCCTCATCGAACACGACGCGGCGGGCTTGTTGTTTGACGGAGTCGTTGCGCAAGCACGGGCGCAGGGGCTGCTGTCCTCGGAACACTTCTCCGTGGACAGCACACTGGTTCGGGCTTGGGCTTCGCTCAAGAGCTTCGTGCCCAAGGATGGTCCGCCGCCACCTGCATCGGGATCGAAGAGCAACCCCGAGATCAACTTCAAGGGAACCAAGCGCAGCAACGAAACCCACGAGAGCCGTACCGACTCGGACTCGCGCCTGTTTCGCAAGAGCAAGAACACCGAAGCCGTCCTGTGCTACATGGGCCATGTGCTGATGGAGAACCGAAACGGTCTGGTACTCGATGAGCGCCTGACGCAAGCCACGGGCACGGCCGAGCGGGAAGCGGCGCTCGAGATGCTCTGCGATCTGCCCGGCGAAGGCGGCAAGAGCGTCGGGGCCGACAAAGCCTACGACACGGCGGGTTTCGTTGCGGATTGCCGAGCCATCGGAGTCACACCGCATGTGGCCCAGAACACCACCAACCGCACCAGCGCCATCGATGAGCGTACCACTCGGCATCCTGGTTATGCGGTGAGCCAAGTCATTCGCAAGCTGATCGAAACAATCTTCGGCGACGCCAAGGAGCACGGGCGGCTCAAGCAGTTGAAGGTACGGGGCCTGCCGCGCGCACAGCAGATGTTTACGCTCGCGATGACCGTGGTGAACCTGCGTCGCCTGCCCCAGCTCTTCGAGGCTTCCGGGTAATCGACGGGAAAGGTGCGTCCGTTGCGTAGGAATCGAACCCAAAACGGCTTCTCGATCAAGCCAAACGGGCTTGCGCGAGGCGAGAGGCGATCGTTCGGCTCGATTCAAAGCATTCATCGGATAGCGTCGGCGCTCAAATTGCTGCGATTTTCAACAAACTGCTAAGGCCAAAGAGAACGAGTCAGTTTTCTCCGGGCACGCGCAAGCAACCGAACTCGTGATATCAATAAGGCCGTATTGAACCACAGAGACACGGAGAAGAACCAGAAGGTGGAAATCGTACGACAAGATTGGGCTTGCGCCGCTTTGGCGCACCTGTCGCGGACGGATCAGTCAGAGGCTTGATCCGTGGTTGGTCACGGAAATCGGTGCAGGTACCCTGATTTCTGTGGGAGGTCAGCGCAGGCGGATGGGCAACTTGGCCACAATCGCTAAAGGCATCCCTGACGCGGAGGGCGCGGCAGGGTCCGCCCGGAGATTTTCACTATTGGGATCGACGAGCAGTCCTTCCTTGGACTGGCGTTGCAGCATGTCCTGAAACAGCCTTTGCGTGGCATCCGACGGCGGAACCCCCAGCACCACCGACAAAGTGTGCTTGAGACGCCGGTAGACGCTAAGCGCCTCGGTGCGTTTGCCCAACCGCTCGTAACAGCGCATCAGTCCCAGGTGAAAGGATTCCACGATCGGGTCGGCATCGATTCCGCGCAGATAGTATTGAACCGCCCCCGGTAGATCGCCTTCCGACTCCAGCGTCGTTCCGTACCTGGACAGCGCGTCGATGAACTTGCCGCGCAACCGTTCTCGTGATGCCACACTCCACGGTTCGCCTTCGTCCTCGGGCAGGAACGTGCCGCCGTACAGGGCCAGGACCTTCTGGCTGTCGAATCCTGTTTCGATAAGTCGTGCCTCGAAGACCCACGCATCCACCCAGCACATTTCCGGGTTGAGCGACACCTTTCCGCCCTGATGAATAACGGACTCGTTCGACCCAAGCAGCTTTCGTAATCGCAATACGGTGATGGACAGTGCATTGCGCGCTGCGTCGCCCTCTTCATCCCGCCAAAGCGCATCGCACAGTGCCTCCTCCGACACGTCTCGCCCCCCAAGTGCCACGGTTGCTTTCAATAACAGCAAAGTCTTGCGCGGTACCTTGCGCGAAAACTCGAGAGACGCTCCGTTCACTTGGATATCGAATCTGCCCAGCGTGAAAATGCGCACCGGCCACGGCCAAAGATCGGGCGCGTCTTTCGGAGCCTTGAGCCGGAACATCCGGATGATGTCCTGCACCAGATCCACTTCGATTCCTTGGTCGAGCGCGAGCCGGAACAGCGGTGGCATGGCGCATTCAAAGTGGCGCAGGTAGTGCTTGCGTTTGCCTTCCTTCGCCAGCGAGAGCGAACTCCTCAGCCGTTCTAGAACGAGTCTCCAATTCCCCTCTACCGACGCCAGCCATGCCTCCACAAACACCAGCGCTGCCCGCCAGCAATCGAAGACGGAAGTTTGCTCGATCAGCGTCCGGCTTCGCGCGATCAATGGACGCGCTTTATCGATGCGTCCCGCGTCCAACAGCAGCTCTGCCTCGAGCAACCCGAACAACATTTCCTGGTAACGTGAGCCTATCCTGAGCGTTGCGGCGTGAGTCAGCTCGGCCAGATCGGCCGCTTCTTCGCGACGCCCCCGAAACTGAGCGCGCCGTGCCTGCAGGAGACTTAGCATCGCCTGAGCCATCGGGTACCGGGCGCCGGGCATCGCTTCCATCTCGGTTAGAGTGGCATTCGCGACCGTCCAACCTGAGACGCGGAACTCGATCGCGCAGCGGTGAAAGATGCACATCACGAAAGTCTTGCGCATGCCGTTACGGTCAGCGATTTGACATGCGTGGTGCATGAAGTCGAGCGCGTCTTCGTACCGAGCCTCGAAGAATCGCAAGAAACCCGCATGCACTAACCACCAGGTGGCCTCGGTCGGACTTGCGCTTGGACTGTCCACAAGGTACCCGGTCGCAAGAGCAATGCGGTCCCCACAATCGAATTCCCCGTCCATGGAAGTTGTCGCGAGCGCGCTCGCCGCGGCTGCAAGTGCAGCGTTTCGATCGCCGCCACACGCAAGGAGCGCTTCCACGCGATTCGCCGCATCCGCCGTCCAAGGATGCCACGGCCTGATCCAGAATAGGGCCGAGCAGAGGATGCCCCACACTCTGAGCCCAACATCTGGAGATGAAAAGGCTCGAAGCCGTTCCACCTTGACGAGCAGTTCATCCAGCCAGCAATCCATGGTATCTAGAGCGACGAATCCAAGGAACGCGGCGTTGAGCAGCGCTGACAGGCAGAGAACCTCGCCCTGGTCATCCCCTGACTCCCGGAATCGACTGAGAGCCAGCTGCAGAGTCTCGATACCGCGCGCCGGTACGGTCTGAACATGTGCCAAGCCGAGCCAATATACGATCCACGGGTTTTGCTCGAGGACCTCCGCCGGCAATGTTTGTATCCAACGTTCCAACGTCTGACGCCGTCCGCTGCCGAGCAGGCCATTTGCCTCGCGTAGAATCAGTTGAATTGCCTGGTTCCAGTCCCGCGCCTCTAGCCAGAGGTCCATCACGGCGTCAATCTCTCCGGTGCGCTGCAATGCGGAGGCGGAGCGACGCAGCAACATCGCGAATTCTTGTGACGAGTGGATTTTTCTCGCCTGTGTCCGGAGATAATCAAGAAACAGGGCATGGAACTGATAGACAGGTTCCGCGCCAGATCTGCGATCGGTGAACATCCTGCGGCGATAAAGATCTTCCAGCAAAGTTGGTGCTTCTGCACAGCCACTTAGCTCTCGCGCGAGGTTAGGTGTCACCTGTGGCAGGAATGCAATCGACAGTAGGATATGTCGCGTTACTTGAGGGGCCTGATCGAAGATGAGACTGGCGAAATAGTTGAATACCGATTCGCGCGTTTCCGTAGGGAGTTCCTGAGATTTGCCGTCGAAGTGTCCGAGCCGCTCCAGCATGAGCGTGATCCCGGCCGCCCATCCCTGGGACTGCTGATGCAGCGCCTTGAGCAACCAGTCGTCGGTAACGCTTCGTTTTGCCGCGATGGCACGCACTTCCTCAAGGGTGAGCTGCAGCTTGTCCCATCCCAGCTCGGTCATCGCACCCTGTGCCGCGAGTTGCACGAAATTCCGGGGCGCTTCCACCCGGCTGATGGCAATGACTGAACTCTCGGGCGGCACCTCCACAACGGCCTGGCGCAGGGTCTCGTGCAACAAGGCGTCCTCCGGCGCTTCCTGGTAGTTGTCGAGCACCAATATTATCCGCTCGGGTAGCTGGGCAAAGAACGCTCGAAAGAAGAGGCGGGCGAAGCTCGGCAGGTCAGACAAATGCTCGGGAACGAATCGCGGAAGCGAAGTGGAACCCGTTGCACCGAGACCCTCGGCGGCAAGCGCAAGATAATGGAACAGGGAAGCCGGATCGGCATCCCCCGCATCGATCTGATACCAGACGGCAGGCAATCCCCGGTTTTCGAGATAACTCGCCACCAGCGCGGTCTTTCCGGCGCCGGGTGGACCGGAAATCCAGACCAGCGGCCGGCCACGATTGTCGTCCAGCATCGCAAACAACCGCTCCCGCGGCACCACGCCGAACAGGCGTGGCCGGCTGATCTTTGCAAGTGATGTTTTCCTGCTCATCCTGGAGTCCCCTTCCGGCCCACGGACGCACGGGCCGGCACGCAAATCGGCCGGCTTCCAGGGAGTATGCGCAAGCACGGTGCGAGGCTCAAGTCCGCACACCGTGTCGGCCTTGGCATCACTTCAGTTTGTAGGTTCCCTTGTTCGGGTTGCAACCCAGGAACGCTACTTCTTTTGACGGGCTGCCCCAGTTGTTGTCGATGCGATACTCGCCTTTCAGCACCATGCCGTCGTACTTGCCCGTCCCGCCTGCCGAGTTGTAGGTGCCGCCAGTACCTTCCGGGTTGCCGCGGTAGTCCATCCACCACTTGTCGCCGTCCAGATCGGTGAGCTCGCACATGCCGGTCTCGGCCATCTTGCCGTTGATGTTGGTGAAGAGCCCAAGACAGCGCGCGCCCATACGGTCGAACGCACCGCCGGCCGTGTTTGCCCGTAACAGGGCGTTGAGGTCATACTGCATGTGGAAGAGCTTGTCTCCGTTGGCGAAAGTCTTGGCCTGACCGATCGGGCAGAAGTCGAAGGCGTAGTTGCCCTCCTTGGGTATGTTCACCTTGCCCGCAATCGCGCCGTCTGCCACCAGCAATGCCCACCCTGCCAAAACCGTGATGAAAATGCGAATCATGTCTTGCCCTCCTTGTTTGGTTTACTGTCCAGGAAATTACGCCGGGGAGAAGGCAGGTCATGGAGGGCGCGCCACAATTCTTCGGTTGTGTGAAACGGCAATTGCTCGCCGCTCACCACGGACTCCACAATTCCAGCCATACCGGCAGCATCCCGCCGGTACACCCGGACCACGTAGACGCCCAATTCTTCCATTCACCCACCTCCCGCTGGCGTGCAATCAGGCTAGCGAGAAGGAGGCTACGGATTGGCTACAAATGTAGAAAAAGCCGGACTGGCAGGTGCTGGGGCGTTCGAATGCAGAACCAAAAGGTTCTGCCCGTCGCGTTTCTACAGGGAGAAAAACAGAAAAATTAGAATGTCGGCATCACGGAGGGCAAAAGATCCATTTGTTTTTCTCTGTGATCTCTGTGACCTCTGTGGCAAATACCGTTTCAAGCAGCGCGGCGCTTGCCGTAGCGCTTGACGCGCAGGTCCGCCTGCGCCTTGTGGCCGGCGAAACCTTCGACCGCGCACAGGCGCGAGCAGTATTCGCCTATCATCGCCGATGACTCGGGCTTCACCTTCTGGTAGGTGCAGGTCTTGATGAACTTGCCGACCCATAAACCGCCGGTATAGCGCGCCGCTTTGCGGGTGGGCAGCGTGTGGTTGGTGCCGATCACCTTGTCGCCGTAGGCGACGTTGGTTTCAGGTCCAAGGAACAGCGCACCGTAGTTGCTCATGTTCTTCAGGAAATAATCCGGCTCCCTGGTCATGACCTGCACGTGTTCGGAAGCGATGCGGTCGGCCTCCTTCGCCATTTCGGCGTAATCCTTGCATACGATCACCTGCCCGTAATCCCGCCACGCCTGGCCGGCGATCGCCGCGGTCGAGAGCGTCTGCAGCTGGCGCTCGACTTCCTTCATCGTTTCCTCGGCGAGCCGGCGCGAGTTGGTGAGCAGGATCGCCGGCGAATTCGGACCGTGCTCGGCCTGGCCCAGGAGATCAGTCGCGCACATCTCCGCGTCGCAGGATTCGTCGGCAATGATCAGGGTTTCGGTGGGGCCTGCAAACAGGTCGATCCCGACCCGCCCCGAAAGCTGGCGCTTGGCTTCCGCCACGAAGGCGTTGCCCGGGCCGGCGATCATGTCGGTCGGCCTGATCGTGGCGGTGCCGAGCGCCATGGCGCCGATCGCCTGCACGCCGCCAATGGTGTAGATCTCGTCGGCGCCGGCAAGACTCATCGCCGCAACGATCGCCGGATGCGGCTTGCCCTGGTACGGCGGTGCGCAGGCGATGATGCGCTTCACCCCGGCCACGCGCGCGGTGACGATGCTCATGTGCGCGGAAGCCACCAGCGGATACTTGCCGCCGGGAACGTAGCAGCCGACGCTCCCCACCGGGATGTTCCTGTGGCCGAGGATCACGCCGGGCAAGGTTTCCACTTCCACGTCGCGCAGCGCGTCGCGCTGGATCTGCGCGAAATTGCGGATCTGCCCCTGCGCGAACTTGATGTCTTCGATCACCTGCTTCGGGAGCTGGCGCACGCAGTCCTCGATCTCGCCCGTGCTCATGCGGAAGTCTTCCGGCGACCAGTTGTCGAATTTCTGCGACAGGTCGCGCACGGCTGCGTCGCCGCGCTTCTCGATGTCGGCGAGGATGTCCTCGACGGTCTTGCGCACCTTGGCAATGTCCGCGGCGTCCTGCTCGGCGGAAATGCCGGTTTTCAGAAAAATAGCCATGATTCGGTTTTCCAGGGAATGTAATGACAGTGAGTCCAGGCGCCACGCACGGGCGTATTTGCGGGCAACGGGTGCAAACCGGAAGGCGCTATTCTCAGGCGGATACGACGCAGCCGTCAACGCCTTATCCGGGTCTCAAAACGAACCTTTTCACCGCAAAGACGCAAAGGCGCAAAGGAAACGCAAAGAAAAGCAAAACAACTTGAGGTTAAAAAGCAAAGAGGTGGATAGTCGCGGCACCGCGATATATCGACTGGCTGGGGCAAATCGGAATCCCCCGCTTTTTGACACGTTTCGTTTGGTTTTCTCTGCGTTTCCTTTGCGCCTTTGCGTCTTTGCGGTGAAGGGGTAAATCTCAGAGAAAAGGAAACTCGACTTCGGCCTGGCGCCCGCCGATAAGGTCGGCGAGGGCCTTGCCGGACCCGCACGCGAGGGTCCAGCCGAGCGTGCCGTGACCGGTATTGAGGAAAAGGTTGCGATAGCGAGTGCGCCCGATCAAAGGCACGTTGCTGGGCGTGGCCGGCCGCAGGCCTGCCCATCGAGTCGCATTGGCAAAATCGCCGGCCCCGGGGAAGAGTTCCTCGACACGTTCGATGATCGCCCGGCAGCGCGCCTCGTTGAGCGATGTGTCGTATCCGGTCAACTCCGCGGTACCCGCCGATCTCAGGCGGTTGCCCAGCCTCGTCACAGCGATCTTGGCGTTCTCGTCGGTCATGCACACGGTCGGCGCGGCTTCGGCATGCGCCAGAGGAACTGTGACCGAATAGCCTTTCACCGGATATACCGGCACGCGTACACCCACGGAAGCGAGCAGAAAGGGACTGTAGCTGCCCAGCGCAACTACACAGGCGTCCGCGTTCACCACCTCGCAGCTGCCGCGCGCATTACGCAGGACCGCGCCGGTGATCGCTTCACCCTCGGTCGTGATCGCCTCAACCGAAGTCTCGAAGCGGAAAGCCACGCCTAGGCCGCGGCATAGCGCGGCGAGGTTCTGGGTGAATTGAAATGCGTCGCCAGATTCGTCATCGGGCGAATAGGTCGCGCCGACGATGCGTACGCGCGTTGCCCTCAGGGCCGGCTCGATGGCAATGCATTCCTGTGCACTCTTGAGCTCCATCGCGCAACCGCACTCGCGCATGAGTTCCACCCGCGCGTGCGCATGCGCGAACTCGGCCTCGTCAGTGTGCAGATGGAGAATTCCGTTCTCGAGGTGATCGTAGGCAATGCCGGTATCACGGCGCAATTGCTGCAGAACGGTGCGGCTATACAGCGCCAGCCGCAGAATGGTCAGGGTGTTGCTCCGGGTACGGCCGGGCAGACATTCGAGCAGGAATCGCAGCCCCCAGGACCATTGGCGCAGGTCCGCGCGGAGCCGGAACAGCAGGGGCGCATCCTCGCGACCGAGCCATTTGAGGATCTTCAGCGGCGCGCCAGGATTGGCCCAGGGTTCGGCATGGCTCACCGAGATCTGTCCGCCGTTGGCGAAACTGGTTTCCATTCCAGCGGCCGGCTGCCGATCGATCACCGTGACCTCGTGCCCGGCCTTTGCCAGATACCATGCGCTGGTCACGCCGATGACTCCGGCTCCGAAAACCAGAATCTTCATTTCCGTTCTCCCCGGAGAACGGAAATGACGTGACGGCGTGACGACGTGACGGCGTGACGAGGAACGTCAAACATAAAGCGCGAATGACTAGCCTTACTCATGCATTGTGGTTGCGCTGCCGCACCCGCTTTCGGGCGTCGACTATGGACAAGAATCGTCAGCGTAAGTGACCTTACTTCGTCACGATCGTCACGCCGTCACGGCCTTACTGCGCGGTCCAGCCGCCGTCCATAAGGATGTCGGTGCCGGTCATGAACGACGCTCCGTCGCTGCATATGTAGCGTGCCAGCCCGCCGATCTCCTCCGGCTTCCCCCAGCGCGCCATCGGGGTCTGCGCCATCAGAGCCGCATTCTTTTGCGCGTCGGCGCGCAGCGGTGCGGTCAGGTCCGTTGCATAGAAGCCAGGGCTGATCGCCACCACGGTGATACCGTCATTTACCAATTCCAGCGCCATGCACTTGGTGAGACAGAGCAGCCCGGCCTTGGACGCGCAATACGCGCCGCGGCCGGCACTGCCGACATGCGCCATGATCGAGGTGATATTGATGATGCGGCCCCATTTGGCCGCTTTCATGTGCGGAATAAACGCGCGCGATACCATGAACGCGCCGGTGAGATTGGTATCCAGCACCAGCTTCCACTCGTCCAATGTGAAGTCGGCGACGGTCTTGCGCACCGCGGTGCCGGCGTTGTTGATGAGGACGTGCGTTCCGCCGAATCGCACAACCACGTCCTGCCCGAGTTTGGCGACCTGCGCTTCATCGCGCACGTCGGTGATGAAGATTTCGCTTTCCGCGCCCTTCTCTTTCGCCAGCTTCTGCGTCTCGCCGAGCTTGTTCTTGTCGCGCCCGACCAACGCCAGCTTCGCTCCGGACTCACCGAGCGCCAACGCCATCGCCCGCCCTAGCCCGCGGCTCGCACCGGTTATCACCGCGACCTTGCCCTGCAGGAACTTGCCTTCCATCGTCCGCCTCCACATTCATTTTTATGAACGATGCGCAGTATAACTTGCGCCCCGGGGCCGATCGATGATGTGTGGTGCCTACGTCACCTCCTCACTCCTCACCCCTCACTGCCGTTAATATCATTTCCCGATGATCTTGCCGAAGCGCACCCACTCCTTGCCATCGAAGCGCGCAAGCTGCGCCGATTCGATCAGGTAGTAATCGTCCGGAGAAGTATTCCACTTGATTCCCGGCAGCATCATCGGCAGTTGCAGGTCCTTGATGCTTGTCATCTGCCTCATCACGTTTTCGCGGCTGAGATCGTCGGCGCAGGCCTTGAGCACGTACACAACACCCTGGGCGATCAGGTAACCGGCCACGTTGAAGCCGTCGTTGATGTTGCCTTCGGGATAGTACTTCTTGAACCAGGCGGCATATTCCTTGAATCCGGGATCGTTTTTCCACTGTGGATCCACCGGGTCCTTGAGATAAACGGCACTGATCAACCCCACCGATTTGTCCATGCCCGCAGGCATCAGTACGGCGCCTACTGACGTAGACACGTTGTTGAGAATGTGCAGCGGCTTCCAGCCCATGTCGTAAATCCTGCGGATCGCCTGTGCGGCGAACTTGGGCGTCGTGACGTTGTAGAAGGTATCCGCGCCCGAGGCCCTGAGGGTGACGATCTGCGAGTCGATCGTCGGATCGGTCACCTCGTAGCTTGCCTCGGCCACAATCATCTTTGCGGCCTTGTCGCCAAGCCCGTCCTTCAAGCCGTTGACGTAGTCTTTGCCGTAGTCGTCGTTCTGGTAAAGGATGGCGATCTTGGCGTCAGGCTTGTTGTCGAGGATGTACCGCGCGTAAATATGACCCTCGGCCTGGTAGTTGATGTTGAAACCCATGGTCCAGGGAAAATTCTTCGGATCCCCCCATTTGGTGGCGCCGGTATTGACGAAGATATGTGGCACACGCTTGGCGTTGATGTACTTGTGGATTGCCGAGTTCGGCGGCGTACCCAGCGTGCCGGCCAGGAACAGAACCTGTTCCTGCTCGACCAGTTTGCGCACCTGCTCGACCGTGCGCGGCGGGCTGTAGCCGTCATCGAGGCTGATGAAGTTGATCTTGCGGCCGTTGATCCCGCCGTTGTCGTTGATCATGTTGAAATAAGCCGCCTCCGCCCGGCCGATGGTGCCGTAGGCTGAAGCCGGTCCGCTATAGGGATTGGTACTGCCGATCTTGATCTCTGTGTCGGTGACTCCCGGATCGTATTTCTTTTCCGCGTGACTTAGTTGCGGAACCGCGGCTGCGAGAGCAACCGCAAACAACACTCGATGAATGCGCTCCATGTTCCTCCTCCTTTCAGAAAATCAATCTCACAAACCCACAACCGGCGCCGCAATCCGCGCAGCATTTTCGCCGTGGACAACGTTAAGCTACTTGCCGAGCACCTCGCCGAACAGCAACCAGCGCTTGCCATCGAATCGGCCAAGCTGAATTTGTTCGACCGGGTAAAAGTCCGATGCGCTCGTGTTGATTCTCACCTCCGGCAACAGCACGGGAACCTCGAAATTCTTCAAGTTTGCCGCCTGCCGCATGACATTCTCGCGAGTCAGATCGTCCCCGCATTGTTTGAGAACCTGGATCAGGGTCTGGGCAACTGCGTAACCGTAAACATTCAATCCGTCATTAATATCGCCCTCCGGAAAGTACTTCTTCATCCAGGCGAGCCAAATCTTCATCGGCCGATCGTCTTCCCATTGAGGATCGGTAGGATCCTTAAGGTAAAGCGCCGTAATCAGACCGACCGATTTTTCCAGCCCGGCGGGCTGGAGGACGGCGGCCACCGAACTCGATACATTGTTGAGAAACGTCATCGGCCGCCAGCCCATGTCATACACTTTGCGGATGGCTTGGGCCGCGAACTTCGGTGTCGCAACGATGAAAAGGGTATCCGCTCCTGACGCTTGAAGGGTCACGATCTGCGAGTCCACCGTCGGGTCGGTAACCTCGTAGCTAACCTCTTTGGCAATCAGCCTCCCGGCCTGGTTCCCCAGTCCATCGTGAAACCCCTTCAGGTAATCTTTGCCGTAATCGTCGTTCTGATACAGCACGGCGATTCTGGAATCGGGCTTGGTCTGCAGCAAATATTTGGCATAGAGTTGTGCCTCGGTCTGGTAATTCGGCTGCCAGCCCATGGTCCAGGGAAAATTCTTCGGATCCCCCCACTTGGTCGCCCCGGTCGCCACAAACAACTGCGGCACTTTCCTCGCATTCATGTACTTGTGTATCGCGGTGTTGCTCGGCGTTCCAAGGCTCTGGAATAACAACAACACCTCATCTTGTTCCACGAGGCGCCTGACCTGCTCGACGGTCTTCGGTGGACTATAGGCGTCGTCCAGGCTGATGAAGTTGATCTTGCGCCCGTTGACCCCGCCTTGGTCGTTGATCATCTTGAAGTAGGCAGCCTCAGACCTTGCTATGGTGCCGTACGCCGAAGCGGGGCCACTGTAGGGATTGGTGTTGCCGATCTTGATCTCAGTGTCTGTCACCCCCGGACCATACTTCTTCTGCGCCAGTGCTGAGGCCGAAGCAAAAGCGATCCAGACGACCACTCCCAGTACCAATATCAGTCTGCTTTTCATGCTGACCTCCCTCATTTCAATCAGTGCATTCGCGCTACATGCTTCGCCAAAGCATTCCCCTCGCACGCATCCATGCAAAACGCACAAACCCCGCGACCCCGGTCGGCATCAGATAAACGAAAGCAAGCAGAAATACGCCGTAGATCGCCCAAGGCGCGGCCTTCGAAATCTGGTCGGCGAAATTGGGCACGAATTGTATGAACAGCGCCCCGTAAAAGGCGCCGGAGATCGAAGCGATGCCACCGATCACGATGCCGGTCAAGAAGTTGATGGACAGTACCGCAGTGAAGCTGTCGGGCGCAACGAACTGGATCACGATGGCGCCGAGCGCGCCGGCCACGCCGGTAAACAGCGCACTCACGCCAAACGTAAGCGTCTTGTACAGCGCACTGTTCACGCCCATCGCCTCGGCTGCGACCGGATGGTCGCGGATCGCCACCATCGCGCGTCCCACGCGGCCGCGCAGCAGGTTCCAGCCGATCACGAACATGATCACCACGATTGCCAGGGTAAACAGGTACAGCCACTGATCAGGGGTGAGCTTCAGCCCGAAGGGGGCTTGTGGCTTGATGATCACGATACCCTGCACGCCCCCGGTCCACTGCTCGATGTGTTTGTATTTGAGAATCTGCGGCATCGCCACGGCCAGCGCAAACGTCGCCAGCGCCAGGTAATGGCCGCGCAGCCGCAGCGCGGGCAACCCAAAGAGAAAACCAAAGACGAAACAGGTGAACCCGGCCACCGGAAGAGTCGCCCAGTACGGCCAGCCAAAGTGTTCCATCAGGATCGCAGCGACATAGGCGCCGATGGCGTAGAAAGCGCCGTGCCCCAGCGAGATCTGGCCGTTGTAACCGGTCAGGATGTTCAGCCCCAGCAGCACGATGGCGTAGACCAGCACCATGTTGAACTGGAACACCCGATAGCTGCTGACCAGAAACGGCAGCGCTACAGCAGCACACAGCAGCGCGGCCAAACCGATCGCACGCCAGACACGCACCGAGAGGCCGGCGTAGCGGGGAGTAAGCACATCGGCAGTGGTAGCACCTTCGATCATAAAGTCCGTGAATGTTGTGAAAACGAGCTCGCCGAGTTTCAGTGAAGGCTAACGTTTGCGAAGCCAACGTTACGCCGGCGCTAGTATCGTGATTACCGTTAATCAATCAGAATGCGCTTTTCCGCCTTCTCCTCGAAACTTGGTACGCAGTGGTCAGTACTGGTTTTACGCCTCTCGCCTCTCGCCTCTCGCCTTACCCATCACACCCGCGTAACAAACACCTTTCCGAACAACCCGGTCGGTTTGACCAGCAGCACGCCGATGATCAGCAACAGTGCCACCGTGAGTTTCAACTCTGTGCCGATCACGTAGGCGCCCATCAGGTTTTCGAGCACACCCACCACGAAACCGCCCAATACCGCGCCGAACGGATTGTCGATCCCGCCAACCAGTGCCGCGGCAAAGGCGTACAGCAACACACCCGACATCATGTTGGGATCCAGGTACACGATCGGCGCGACCAGCATGCCCGCCACCGACCCGACCGCCGCCGCAAGCCCCCAGCCCAATGCCAGCATCCACCCCACCCGCACTCCCACCAGCCGGCTCGACTCCGGGTTCTGCGCCGCCGCCCGCATCGCCAGGCCGAGCGGGGTAAAGCGGAAAAACAGATAGAGCATGACCAGCACCGCCAGCGTGATGCCAATGGCACCCAGTTCATGCGAAGAAATGAAGCGATTACCGAACAGCGGCTGCTCCGGGAACGGGCTGGGAAAAGTCTTGATGGTGTAAGTGAAAATCCATCCGGCAACGCTGTTGAATATGACCAGCAGCGCGATGAACACGGTGACGATCGACAACACCGGCGCGTGCTCCACCGGGCGGATGATCACGCGTTCGATCACGACTCCGGCCGCGAATGAGATGCTTATGGTCAGCAGGAATGCCCACCAATAGGGCACGCCGGCGTTGACAAGGCTCCACGCCAGATAAGTCGAGAACATCGCCATTTCGCCCTGGGCGAAATTGATATGGCTGGTGGACTGGTAGATCATCACCAGCGCCAGCGCCAGGCTGGCGTAAATGCCGCCGGTGGCGAGTCCCGACAACACCTGATGCAGAAACGCTTCCATTGCCGCTCCCCGAATCTCCTAGTAACCCAGATATGCGCGCCGCACGGTCTCGTTGGAGCGGATGGTATCGGCGCTGCCCGACATCACCACTTCCCCGGTTTCGAGCAGATAGGCGTGATCGGCGAGATCCAGCGCCAGCGCCGCGTTCTGCTCCACCAGAAGAACGCTGACCCCCTCCTCCGCGTTAATGCTGCGCATGATGCCGAAAATATCCTGCACCACCAGCGGCCCCAGGCCGAAAGAGGGCTCATCGAGCAGCAGCAGCCTCGGCGAGAGCATGAGCGCCCGGGCAATAGCCAGCATCTGCTGCTCGCCGCCGGAAAGCGTGCCCGCCTGCTGGTGCCGCCGCTCCTTGAGCCGCGGAAAATAGTTGTAGACGCGTTCGAAGTCGCGTGCCACGGCTTGGCGGTCCTTGCGGGTATATGCGCCGATGCGCAGGTTTTCCTCGGTGGTGAAATTGAAGAAAGTGCCGCGCCCATCGGGCACGTGCGCGATTCCCAGCCGCGCAACCTCCTCGGTGGCAAGGTTTTCGATCGGCCGGCCCTCGAAGCGCACCGAGCCCTGCCTTCTCACCATGCCGCTCACGGCGCGCAGAAGTGTGGTCTTGCCCGCCCCGTTTGCGCCGAGAACAGCGGTGATGCCATCCTGTTCGACGGCGAAAGCAACACCGCGCAGAACGTCGGCGGCGCTGTATCCCGCATGCAAGCCGGAAACCTCGAGCAACGCCATTCAGGCGTCCTTTCCCAGGTAGGCGCGGATCACGTCCGGATTGCGCTGCACTTCCGCCGGGGTACCGTCGGCGATCTTCTTGCCGAAATTGAGCGCCACCACCTTGTCGGAAAGCTGCATCACCAAACCCATGTGATGTTCTACCAACAGGATCGTTACGCCCAGTAGGTCGCGAACGCGGCGGATAAGCGCGGAAAGCAAATCCACTTCCTCGTGGTTCAGTCCGCCCGCCGGCTCATCGAGAAGCAGCAACCGGGGCTCCGATGCCAGGGCGCGGCCGAGTTCCACGCGTTTTTGCGTACCAAACGGCAGGTCCGCCACCCGTTCTCGCGCAACCGCCTGCAGATCCAGCAGCTCGATCAGGCTCCGTGCATTACCCTCGACCCGGGACTCCTCACGCGCCACGACCGGCATGCGCAGGGCGTTGGCGAGGAATCCGCCGCGGCTGCGGCAATGGGCGCCGACCATGATGTTGTCCAGAACACTCATGGTCCGGAACAGCGCGAGATTCTGGAAGGTACGGCCGATACCCCAGAGGGCGATGCGGTGGCGAGGAACCTCGAGCAGCGGCTGTTCGCGAAATAAAACGCTGCCGCCCTGAAACGGATACAGGCGCGACAGGCAATTGAACAGGGTGGTCTTGCCGGCGCCATTGGGACCGATCACGCCGGCGATCTGCCCCTTCATCACGTCGAAGGAGACGTCTTCCAGCGCAACGATGCCCCCGAACTGAACGCTCAGTCCCGAGATCCGCAACAAAGGTTGGCCGCGAGGGTCGCCCTCCGGCGCGGCATTGTCCATTTTTTCTTTGCCCACGGTGCTCGTCAACTCCAAGCCCTCCTCGATGTGGGATGCGCCGTACCGAAACGCGCACCGGATACTGGCACAACCGTTGCGACCGGTAAAGTTACCGCCGGGCCGGCCTTCGCTGCAGCGCAATGCGAACAATAACCCTTTGAACACGGAGGAAACAGAGAACACGGAGGAAAGGCAAGAGCAAAGAAAATACTCGGGTTAAAAGCCTTTCATTGCTTGATGATCCGTCGCAACGAATATTGGCGGCACAGGTTCACAAACAGACGCTCTTCCAAACCCCAATTCGCTTTTCTTTGTTCTTCCTCCGTGTACCCCTCAAGGGGGTATTGTGAAGAATCCTCTATGTCCTCCGTGTTCAGGAACTTTACCTATTTCGTAAGAGTGGCGTTGACCTCGGCGGCAGGCATGTCCAACATAGTCGGTCGCGAAACCGCAAGGACCGGCCCGCGAGAGTCTGCCAGGGCGGGCCCGACGACAAAAAAGCCTTTTGCGACTACGCAGGACGAGGAGAAACTCAGGGTGGAGCCAAGTCATTACCGTTTCTGGCCGGAGAACGTGCCGCATGAAATCGTGCTGCCCCGGGCCAGCGTCTATCACAATCTGGCGAGCTCGGCCGCACGGGAACCCGAAAAGACCGTACTTCTCTACTACGGTTCAGCGCTCACCTACCGTGCTTTCAAGAGCGAGGTGGATGCGCTCGCCGGCTTCCTGCAACACCGCTGCGGCGTGCAAAAGGGTGATCGCGTGCTGCTGTTCATGCAGAACAGTCCGCAGTTCATGATTGCGTTCTACGCGATCCTGCGCGCCGATGCGATGGCCGTGCCGGTGAACCCGATGAATCTCACCGATGAACTGCGCCACTACGTTTCCGACAGCGATGCCAGGGTTGCGATTACCGGGCAGGAGGTCTTTCCCCAGCTGCGCCCGCTGATCGGCAAGGGCGTCGATCACGTCCTGGTAGCCGCCTATTCCGATCATCTCACCCAGTCCACCGATCTGAAGGTACCGGAAGCGGCGGCAGCGCCGCGGCAGGCGATCCGTGAACCGGGCGTGACCTTGTGGAGCGACGCCCTCGCCGCCGGTCTTGCGCCCGGGCCACACCGCGCCGGGCCGGACGACATGTGCGTCATGCCCTACACCTCGGGCACTACCGGAAAGCCCAAGGGCTGCATCCACACCCATCGCACGGTGATGAGCACGATCATTGCCGGCTCGGCCTGGGTCGAAATGGACGCCAACTCGGTGGTCCTGTGCACCATGCCGCTGTTTCACGTCACCGGAATGCAATGCAGCATGAATCAGCCGATCTACCGCGGCGCGACCATCGCGCTGATGACGCGCTGGGACCGCGACACCGCCGCCGAACTGATACAGCGCCACAAAGTCGACGGCTGGACCAACATCACCACCATGGCGATCGACTTCCTCTCCAATCCGGAACTCGGCCGTTACGATATCACCAGCATCAAGCACATCGGCGGAGGCGGCGCGGCGATGCCCGAGGCGGTGGCGCAGAGTCTCCAGGATCGCACCGGTCTTTCGTACATCGAGGGCTACGGACTGTCGGAAACCATCGCGCCAACGCACATCAACCCGCCCCAACGCACCAAGAAGCAATGCCTGGGCATTCCGATCTGTTCGACCGAAGCACGGGTGATCAACCCCGACACGCTGAAGGAGCTCGGCGCAAAGGAGGTCGGCGAGATTGTCTGCAGCGGCCCGCAGATCTTTCTCGGATACTGGAAGAATCCGGACGCGACGGCGGCGAGTTTCATGGAACTCGGAGGCAAACGCTATTTCCGTACCGGCGACCTCGGCTACTACGACGAGGACGGTTACTTTTTCATCGTCGATCGCCTCAAGCGAATGATCAACGCATCGGGCTACAAAGTCTGGCCGGCCGAGGTCGAGGCCACGCTCTATCATCACGCCGACGTTCACGAGGCCTGCATAATCGGCACGCAGGATCCGCGGCGCGGCGAAACCGTCAAGGCGGTGGTGGTGCTAAAGGAAGCAAGCCGCGGAAAAGTCACGCAGGAAGACATCGTGGCCTGGTCGCGCGAACGCATGGCCGCATACAAAGTCCCGCGAGTGGTGGAGTTCGTCGCCAGCCTGCCGAAATCAGCGACCGGCAAGATTCAGTGGCGGCAGTTGCAGGAAGCTGAAAACAAGAAACTCGCCGGCTGAATCGACCTCAATGGAAGCCCGGCATCTGCAACACTGGCCCAAGCACCTCCCCAGGCACCTCACCGTGCCAGCCACGGCACTGCATTTCAATCTCGAGGTATCGGCAGCGCGTCACCCCGAAAAACCGGCCACGATTTTTTATGACACGCGCCTTGCCTATCGCCAGTTGAAGAAGGACGTCGACCTCATCGCCGGCTTCCTGCAGAACCGCTGCGGCGTGCGCAAGGGCGATCGCGTGATGCTGCAGATGCAGAATTCGCCGCAGTTCATCATCGCCTATTACGCGATCCTGCGCGCGCGCGCGGTCGTGGTACCGGTCAGCCCGATGCATGTGACCGACGAACTGGTTCATTACTTTGAAGACGGCGGTGCATCCGTCGCCTTCGTCGCCCAGGACCTGTATCCGCAGATCCAGCCGCTGATGGGCAAGCAGGTGAAACACGCGATCGTCGTCACCTACGGCGATTACCTGACCGAATACACCACGCTGGAGATCCCGGAATTCCTGCAGGCGCCGCGCCTGGCCATCACCGATCCCGGTGTCGTGTCGTGGGCCGATGCATTAGCCGCCACCTACAAGCCGCTGAAACCGTCAGCCGAGGCGGACGATTTCGCCGCGATTCTCTACACCTCAGGGACCACCGGGAAATCCAAGGGGTGCATTCATACCCACCGCACCATCATGACCACGCTGGTCGGGGCGGCGCTGTGGGAAGGATTCACCGCCGATTCCGTGGCACTGGCGACCGCACCGATGTTTCACGTCACCGGCATGCAGCACAGCATGAACGCGCCTCTGTACGCGGGCGCGACCATTGCCATCCTGCCGCGCTGGAATCCGGATGCCGCAGGCTACATGATCGAGCGTTACGGCTGCACACACTGGGCCAACGTGCCGACGATGGTGGTGGACCTGCTGGCCCACCCCGCGACCGCTGGCCGCAACCTGTCCTCGCTGCAGAATGTATTCGGCGGCGGCAGCTCGATGCCGGAAGCGGTCGCGCAAAAGCTCCATGAATTATGCGGAATCGATTACATGGAGGCCTACGGGATGACCGAAACCATCTCGCAGACCCATATGAACCCGCCGAACAAGCCGCGCAAACAGTGCCTCGGCATTCCCACTTTCGATACCGAATCGCTGGTGATCAACCCCGATACTCTCGAACCGCTCGGAGCGAACGAGCAGGGCGAGATCGTGGTGCACGGTCCGCAGGTAATGAAAGGCTACTGGCAGCGGCCGGACGCGAACGAAGCGGTTTTCATCGAGATTGAAGGCAAGACCTTCCTTCGCACCGGCGACCTCGGGCGTGTCGACGAGGACGGTTACTACTACATCGCCGACCGGCTCAAGCGCATGATCAATGCCTCCGGCTTCAAGGTCTGGCCGGCTGAACTCGAGGCCACGCTCTACAAGCACCCGGATATCAAGGAAGTGGCGGTGATCTCCGCGCCGGACCCGCGCCGCGGCGAAACCGTGAAGGCGGTCATCGTCCTCAAGGAAGACCGCAAGGGACAGGTGAGCGCGGAAGACATCATCGAATGGTCGCGCGGCCACATGGCGGCGTACAAGGTGCCACGCATCGTCGAATTCGCCGATCAGTTACCCCGCTCCGGCACCGGCAAGATCCAGTGGCGCGAATTACAGGAGAAAGAATGGGAAGAAACAATAAAATCGTGAACCACGGGGGATTCTTCACAATACCCCCTTGAGGGGTACACGGAGGGCACGGAGGAAGAACAAAAACGAGGAAAAACGAATTGGGGATAAAAGCGAGGTAACTGTTCGCTAACCTGTACCGCGAACTATCGCTGCGATTGCTCAGGAGCCAACGAAAGATTTTCACCCGAACCTATTTTCCTGCTCTTGCGTTTCCTCCGTGTACCCCTCAAGGGGGTATCAAACAGAACCCTCTGTGGCAAAAAGACCTTATCTGCGAAGCACGATGGCGAAGATGTATTCCCCACGAACTACCGACAACACCGCCCTGCCCGGCGTCTTCAGTGCGGCGATCAGTTCGCGCACGCTGCTGACTTTCCTGCGGTTTACCGCGACGATCACATCGCCGGGGCGCAACCCGTGCGACCAAGCCGGGCTGTCGCGTTCGACTTCCGCGATCATCACGGCGTTCGGCTTGCCGCTGCCTTCGACCGTGCCCACCGTCGCACCCTGCAGTTCCGCCACGATCTCGCTGCCGAGGGCAGTCACTGCGCGCAAGCTCTCGACCCTGGCCTTGAGAACCAGCTCCCTGCCGTCGCGGAGCACTTTGAACTCGACTTGTTCCCCGACCGCCATGAGGCCGACCTGATTGCGCAGGTCGGACGAACCGCGAACGCTGCGTCCGTTCACCGCGACGACCACATCACCGCGCTTCAATCCCGCTTTGGCCGCCGGCGAATCAGGAGCGACGTCCACCACCACGGCGCCCTGGTTGGGTGTCAGCGCGAGCGCTATCGCAAGTTCCGGCGTGATCTCCTGGGTGGTCAGCCCGATGCGCCCGCGCCTGACTTCGCCGTGCTTCGCAAGCTGGTTCATCACCGCGCGCGCCATGTTGCTCGGCACGGCGAAGCCGATGCCGACGTTGCCGCCGGATGGGCCGATGATCGCGGTATTGACGCCGACCAGTTCGCCCCTGAGATTGACCAGCGCCCCGCCGGAGTTGCCGGGGTTGATTGAGGCGTCGGTCTGGATGAAGTCCTCGTAGCCTTCCATGCTCAGCCCCGTGCGCCCCAACGCGCTGACGATTCCCGACGTGACCGTCTGCCCGATGCCGAAGGGGTTGCCAATTGCCAGCACGTAGTCCCCCACCCGCAGCCTGTCTGAATCGGCAAATCCGATTGCGGTGAGTTTCTGACCCTCGATTTTCAGCAAGGCGATATCGGTACCGGCGTCCGAACCGAGGAGCTTGGCCTCGATCTGGCGGCCGTCCTTGAGTGTGACGACGATCTGTCTCGCGTCCTTGATCACGTGATGGTTGGTCAGCACATGGCCCAGCTTCGCGTCCACAATCACGCCCGAGCCCGCGGAAATCTGTGGCTGTGCGCGTTCAGGCAGTCCGAAAAAGCGGCGGAAGAACGGGTCCTGCAACATCGGATTGTCTTCCTCAGGGGAGCGCGACAGCACCGCGATATTCACCACCGCGGGGGTTACCTGTTCGAGGATCGGCGCGAGCGTAGGCGTGCCCTCGCCATCGGTAATCGGCGGTATGCCGGCATGCGCGCCGCCGGCCGCCGCGAATGTGAGCGCGCCTGCCAGCGCGGCCCGGACCAGCCTGGAGATCAATCGTTTCATTTCTTTCCTTGTGTGAACTGCCATTGCCGGATAGAACAAGCGTCCGTAAACGGGAACCATGACGGCCGCGTTGACTCTCAAAATAAGGGGCGGTTGGCAGTTAATCAAGCCCTTCTCCCTCAGGAGCAATCTCGACGTTCTGCTATCCTGGTTTCGTCACAGCATGCGGCCTTGTGGAGTGCCTGACACGATGACCACATATCACGGCGCGTTCCCGGCTTGGGTTGCGCTGCGGCTTTCACCGCTGCTGCTAATTGCGGCACTGGCCGGCTGTGCCAGCTCGCCGCAAGTCGCCGAGGCGCCGGCAACGCGAGCCAGCGACGAAACGGCGCGCCAGGCCGTTGCCGCTGCACGCGAGATGATCGGCAAGCCCTATCGCTACGCCGGCGATACGCCGGCCGGCTTCGACTGCAGCGGGTTGGTGCGCTACAGCTACGGCCGCGCCGGAATCAGCATGCCGCGCGCCACACCGGCGCAACGCAAGGCCACCACGCTGATTTCAGCGCGCCGCCTGCGCCCGGGCGACCTGCTGTTTTTCGATCAGGAAGGAAAGAAGGCCTCGCACGTCGGCATGTACCTCGGCGACGGCCGCTTCGTCCATGCGCCATCCACCGGCGGACGCGTGCGCACCGACAGCCTCAGCGCGGACTACTGGAAGAAACACTTCGTCGAAGCCCGCCGGGTCTAGTCTGCGATCTATACTTTTCGCCACAGAGAACACAGAGGAAACAGAGGAAGGGCAAGAGCAAGAAAATAAACTGGGGCAAGAATCTTGCATTGGCTCATGATCCATTGCAGCAAAAATTGGCGGCACGAGTTTGCGAACATTTACCTCGCCTTTATTCACAACCTGCTTTTCCTGGTTCTTGTTTTTCCTCTGTGTTCTCTGTGTCCTCTGTGGCAAATAATTGGTTTTTGATCTGGAGGCGTTATGAAGAAAAAATTTTCCGGCACGGCGATCGCCATTCTTGCCGCTGCCTCGATATCCCAGAGCATGGCGGCGGGTCCCGCTCATGTAGACATCACCTGGATGTCCATCGCCAACATCCACTACGAACTTGGGCCGTTGAGGATTCTTACCGACGGTTACATCAGCCGCATCCCGGAACGGGAGTTTCACGGCGGAGGCGGCGGATATGCCTACACCCGCCATCCCTGGAAGCCCGACGTCGAAGCGGTGTCCCGCGTGCTCGACGCAATGGGCGGGGCGGGCGAGGTCAATCTGCTCCTCACCGGCCACAGCCACTGGGATCATTCTTTCGATACCGCGACCTGGTCGAAACTAACCAATGCTCCAATCATCGGCTCGATTACAACGTGTTTCGAGGTGATGGCCGAAAACATACCGGCGGAGCGCTGCACGCCGGTATACGGGCTGGAAAAGATTTCTCCGGGCGCAGGCGTGACGCTGCGCGTGGTGCGCTGGAACCACAGCGGCGATCCGGCGAAAAACTGGGAGCAGCATGACCCGGTCGAGCTCGATGCCGTTCCCCGCCCTGACCCGGCAACCGGAGGATTGCGCGCGGGTGTGGCGGAAGACTTTCCCAACGGCGGCGGTAACCGCGGCTTCCTGTTTACAGTGGACGGTCCGCAAGGCCGTTTCAGCTGGTTCTACCAAAACTCCGCCAGCGCCGTGGATCTGCACGTGCCGATCGTCATCAATGGAGTGGATTATGGCGCGCCGATCGAAAACCTCAAGAGCGCGATGAAGGACGCGGGATTGCAGTCGGTGGACTTATGGATCGGCACGGGCGGTGTGCCGATCGCGCAACTTGTGGTGCCGGTCATCAAACCCAGGGCCTACATCCCCATTCACTGGGATGGCCTGTGGGAACCCTTCGAAGCCGGCATGCCCTGGCCATTCTCCGACGCCGCGTTGGATGAGTTTCTCGGCAAGTCCGGGGTGACGCTGCTCAAACCCGCCCAGTATATGGACAAGTGGCGGCTGGACCGCTCGGGCATCCGCCCGGTCGCCAACACGCGCATCAAGCGGGCGCTCGGGTTCCCAGAAGTACAGCTCTTCCCGCGCTAATTTTTATTTTCATCACCGAAAAACTATAAAAACTTTTACCGCAAAGACGCGAAGGAACGCGAAGAAAAAAGGAGGACAAAAAGCATAGACGAAACAGCCACATCATTGAGTATTACTTTGCGTACCTTTCTTTTCTACTTTGCGTCCTTTGCGTCATCGTTCTTGACCTGATTGTTTTCCCGTACCTCGTAGACTACTTGCCGAAAATCCGTTCGGCGTTGAGGAAGGCAATGTTTTCCGCCACGTCCCGCGGCAATTGCGCGAGCCAGCCCCTGGCCTGCTCCGCCAACGTGACGACCTGACCCCAGCGCGGCGGTATCCAGGTGTCGCTGCCGTAGATGAAGCGGTCGGGATACTTCAGGAACAACGCCTTCCACTGCGGATCCAGCTCGCCGCCGCCCGCCACGACGTCGCGATAGGAAAGTTCCGCCCACAGCGCCGGATAACGCGCGAGCCAGCGGTCGATGGCTTCCGGCGGCGTGCTCATACCCGCGTGCGCCCAGACGATACGCACCCGGGGATTGAACGAAAAAAGTTTTTCGACCGCGGCAGCGTCCGAATGTGCGTGCAGCCACAGGTTGCGCTCGACTGCGATATCCACGATCTTGCGTATTACCGGTGTGTCGGCTTCATCCCCGTCAAGATGAAACTCGCCGATTCCCCGGTAGATGCCGCGCTTGAGTTCCTCCTCTATGAACGTCACGGTTTCCGGGTCGCGATACCAGCTGGCGCGCTCCACCGCCCAAGTCTCGAAATCGCGGGTCTTGCGGTAAGGTCGCAATTCGGGAATGAAACGCTCCGGGTACAGTTTGTGGAGCTGGATGGTGCCATCGTTCGGAGTGCTGGACAGCAGCGCCCGGCCGATCCCCGCCTCATCCAGGATCGCGATCGCTTTCTCCGGCGGATACTGTTTCGGCGAACCGACGCTGTAGTGGATATGCCCGTCGAAAAGCTGCAGCCTGTCCTGGGCGACCGACCCAAGGGGCAGCAACGTCAGGATCGCCGCCCATGACACACCGGCCAAACCGCACCAGCGCCAGCACTCTTGCACATGCATCGTTCGTTCTCCCGAAGCGGGTCCAGGGACTGCAAGCCTACACCGTGCCAATCGAGTCGAACACTACTGGGAATTTCGGTCGCCGCCGACTACCATGGCGGCGGCCGGGGCTGACACGGTGTACGCCCCGGGTCAAGACAACCTTCGAAAGGAGAAACAATGAGCCTGATTTCCGAGTTCAAGGAGTTCGCGATCAAGGGCAACATGATGGACATGGCGGTTGGCATCATCATCGGCGCCGCTTTCGGTAAGGTCATCGATTCACTGGTTAAGGACATCATCATGCCGCCGATCGGCATGCTGCTGGGTGGCGTGGATTTCCGGCAGCTGTACGTCAATCTCGGATCGGCGACCTTCGAGACGCTGGAAGCGGCGCAGGCAGCCGGAGCGCCGTTGTTGAAGTACGGTGCATTCATCAGCACGCTAGTCGATTTCCTGATCGTGGCGTGGGCAATCTTCATCGCCGTCAAGGCAATGAACCGGGTACGTACTATCGGGGCCAAATCGCCGGCGTAGCGCCGGCAATCAGCCGCCGGCATTCCGGCGATGCATCGAGCAACTTAAGCAACTGGTGAAGAAGTCCTCAAAACCGTGGCGCTGCTGGTCCAGCGTGATGAGGCGCGGATCTACGTGCCGGTGCCGTTCGGCTGAGAGGGCTGAAAGCGCAGAGCAACTCATACCACGGGGGCACGGGATGGCGCACGGACACGTTACCGACGTAGTCGGCCGTTTGCGGGTAGTGCGCCGAAGCGCCGCCTCCCGCCCCAGATGGCTACGCCAACGCCGTGTCGGCGGCGCCGGAGGAAAGACAAGAAGAACATGCTGAGGTGAGAAACCTGGGTTGGCTAATGATCCATCGCAGCGAAAGGTGGCGGCACACATTCGCGAACAGTCACCCCGTCTTGAACTCCAATTCATTCTCCCTCGTTTTCGTTTTTTCTCCGTGTACCCCGTGTACCCCTCAAGGGGGTATTGTGAAGAATCCCCCGTGGTGAAAGCTTTTCGGACCTTACGCACGGCCTGACACTCCGTCGCCGGAAAACGACAGCCGGTCGAGCGACGTCGAACGGCACCCAAGTGTCGCGGCCCGTCAGATTGGAGCTGGATCAACGGGCCAGGAACACATTTTTTCTCGGCATGGACTTTGCGTCGACTACCTCCAAAAGGAGGAGTCGACGTGATCTGCATGTCCTTCCGCGCTGTCTTGATCCTGGTTGTCGTGTTCGCGCTTGCGGCCTGCGCGGGCTCGCCGCCGCGAGTGGCATCCGCAACTTCGCCCGCGAGCTCAAAGAACGTGGACGTGAGCCGCGCTGCCGACCACGCGCTGGCGATGTTAGGCGCACCGTATCGCTACGGCGGCGTCGATTCCGACGGCTTCGATTGCAGCGGCCTGGTCCATTACAGCTTCCGCAAGATCGGGATTGCGCTTCCGCGCGACACGCGCTCGCTGCGCAATACCGGAATCGAGATCGATATGGATGATCTTGCCAAAGGCGATCTGGTGTTCTTCGACCAGGAAGGGAAGAAATCCTCCCACGTCGGCATTTACCTTGGTGACGGCAGATTCGTCCATGCACCGTCCACTGGCGGTAAAGTACGAACAGACAAGATAGACCTCACGTACTGGCGCAAGCACTTGAACGAGGCACGCAGAATCAGGATGTGACGCGGCCCGCCCGGACCGCTCAATCAAAACCCGGCGGCGCCTCAAAGCCCCCGGCCACGTCGGCCAGCAATTTCGCGAATTCGATGCAGCTGCGGTCCTCGAAATACGGACCGACAATCTGCATTCCCACCGGCAGTCCGCCACGCGAACGTCCAATCGGCGCGGCGGTCGCCGGCAAGTAGGCCAGCGTGGCCAGCGAAATCCAGGCGAGTTGCTCCCAATACCAGCGGCGTTCGCCGTTGACGTCAATGGTGCGTGCGATCAGGTCTTCGTTGTGGTCGTGTGCAAACGCGCACACCGGCCCGACCGGACAGAGCAGCACGTCGTAGCGCTCGAAGAAAGCGCGCCATCTGGCCCGAATGACTTCGCGCTTCTCGTTCAGCCGCAACCACTCGCGGTGCCCGGCGTTGCTGTAACGAGCAAGCCGGCCGCGCGCGCTATCCGGGTCGGCGCCGCGGCCGGCCTCCAGCAGGCGCGCGAAGGCCTTTTCGCTGAGCTGCGCAGTCGTAGCCGGCCATAGCAGCCTCAGATAATCGTCGAAGTTCTCCACCAGCGAAATGCCGGGCCGCGCGGCCTCGTCCACTTTCACCCCTGCCTTTTGCAATGCCTGCACCGCCAGATGAATCGCCGCCCTTACTTCATCGTCGATCGGAAGCGCCGGATCGTCGATCCACAGCGCCACCCGGAAATCCTTCAAACGTCTGGCGCGCGGCGCCGGCAGAACGGGTTTCCAGCCTCCGCCGACCGGGCCACCGGTGTCGGCAAGGACGCCGAGAAGCAACTCGAGATCCTCGGCCGAACGAGCGATCGGCCCCGCCACCGCCATATCAGGCGCCGACAAGGAGCCCGGCGACGGGGGCACGTGGCCGCGCAATGGAATGGCCCCGTACGAGGGCTTGTGACCGTAAACGCCGCAAAAATGCGCCGGGATCCGGATCGAGCCGCCGATGTCGCTGCCCAGCTCGAAAGCCGTCAGCCCGGCGGCGACTGCCACCGTGGCGCCACCCGACGATCCGCCACAGGTTCGCGAGGCATCCCAGGGATTGTTGGTGGCGCCAAAAAGAATGTTGTAGCTTTGCAGGTCGCCGGCGTAAATCGGGACGTTGGTCTTGCCAAAAACCAGGGCGCCCGCAACTTCCAACCGCTGCACTGCATCCGCATTCGCCAACGGCACATGCTTCGCATAGACGGGCGCTCCGCAGGTGGTGCGCAAACCCCCGGTCTCGAAACTGTCCTTGATGGTTGCCGGCAGGCCGTGAAGCGGACCGGCTGCGCCCTCACCGGCGCGCTCCGCATCCGCCGCGTCGGCGCGAATGCGCGCGCGAACGGCATCGAGCGTCACAATGGCGTTGAGTCCTGGATTGTGGCGCTCGACCCGCTGCAGATAGGTTTCCAGCAGCTCACGGCCGGAAATCTCGCAGGAACGCAGCCGGTCAAGAAGTTCGGTCGCCGAAGAGAAGGGATTGATTTTCATTTGGTTCGATTATGACATCGGCGCCAGTCGCTCCCTCCGGGACGCGGATTTCCGGCTGACCGGTTGCAGCACTCCGGGAAAAACGGCTAAATTCGTCGTCGCGCCAGATTTGCCGCGGGCGGACAAGCCGATCGAGCGCGGGCACAAGACTCGCGACACGGGGGGAGCGCAATGCCCAGCAACCGTTACTCGGATCTCAGCAGGACCCAGCTACTGGAAATTCTCGGTGAGCTGCAGGGCATGCTCGGGGATCACGAAAGGCCGCCCTCGCCCCGGAGACCGGCGCCCGGCCCTTCCAAGCTCGAATCCGCTCTTCGGACCGCCCCAGCGCGTGTTCCCGCATCCGCAACTGCTCGCCGCGATCGTCGAAACCTCCGCCGACGCAATCTGCAGCCGCACGCTCGACGGCACCCTGCTCACCTGGGACGGGGGCGCGGAGAGGGTCTACGGTTACACCGCGGAAGAGGCGATCGGCCGCAACTATCAGATGCTCTTTCCCGACTCCGGCGAGGCGGAAGCCAGCGAGATCAATGCGCGCCTGTTGCGCGGAGAGAGCATCTTCGACATGGAATCGGTGAAGAAGCGCAAGGACGGCTCGCCGGTGCACGTCTCCCTGAACATCGCGCCGCTCATTGAAAATGGTCGGGTCGTGCGCATCTGCTCGATTGCCCGCGACATAAGCGCCCGCAAGGACGCTGAACGGGAAATCCGGCGCATGGCGCACTTCGATCCGCTCACCGGCCTTCCGAACCGGATACTGCTCATCGACCGCCTGGAACAGGCCCTGGCGGTGTCCCAGCGCAACCATTCGCGTACCGGGGTCATGTTCATGGACCTGGACCACTTCAAGGACGTTAACGACCGCCTCGGCCACCACGTCGGAGACCGGTTGCTGCAGCAGGTGGCCGGCCGGGTGCAGGACTCGATCAGGGAGGTGGATACGGTTTCGCGGGTCGGCGGCGACGAATTCATCGTGGTCCTGCCGCAACTGCGCCAGGCCGAGGACGCGGCAGGCATTGCCCGCAAGATGCTGGCGCTCGTGGCCGGCGAATATATCGTCGCCGGACAGAAACTTCTTGTTACATCGAGCCTTGGCATCAGCATATTCCCGGATCACGGCCGGGACCCGGGGGTGCTCATCCGCCTGGCAGACAAGGCCATGTACGAGGCCAAACAGGCCGGCCGCAACGGCTACCGTTTGTACCCTTTAAAGGTTGGCTGACCGTTCTGCAATGCGGAATTTCCCGCGCCGGAAGGCCTGACCGTCCCGGAAAGCCGCATCTGGCGCGGGCGGTTGCGGCAATGCCAGAATCGTGGCTCAATGGGGGTCATAAGACCTATAAGCTTCACCATTGTTCGTGTCTATAAGCATAAGCAACTGGCAGTTCGGGGAGGCCGGGGTGCCCAAAGAGGATCGTTCACGGGATTACTCCGACGTCAGTCCGGAGTTGCTGGAGATCGTACGGGCACTGCAGGCATCCCTCACGGAGAAGCGGGTGCGCCAGCAATTGCAGGCCGTGGACAGCAAGCCCTCGATGCTCGAGTCGGCACTCTCCCGTCAGCAGGCCAAGCGCGCCACCCAACCCCAGATCGCCTCCCATCCGCAGCTGCTGGCTGCCGTGGTGGAGTCCGCCGACGCCGCCATCATGAGCGAGACCTGGAACGGGGTAGTGCTTACCTGGAACCGGGGTGCCGAGCGCATCTTCGGGTACAGCGCCGACGAAATCGTGGGAAAAAGCCGCGCCTGCCTCATTCCCGAGTTCCTCAAGAACGAGGACGCCAAGTTGATGCGCCAGGTCATCGACGGCAAGGCGACCCTGAATTGCGAAACGGTCTGGCAGCACAAGGACGGCAAATTCATCGACGTCGCGGTCAGCCTTTCACCGGTCGTCGAGAACGACAAGGTTGTGCGCTTGTCCATGGTCGCGACCGACGCCACCGAACGCAAGCGCATGGAGCGCGCGCTCATGGAAAGCGAGCGCAAGCAGCGGCAACGCACAGCCGAACTCAAGATCGTCCTCGACGCGGTACCCGCGGCCGTGTTGATCGCCCATGATGCCGAATGCAAGTTGATCACCGGCAACCGTACTTGTTACGACCTGCTGCGCCTGCCCCAGGGCAGCAATATCTCGTTCACGGGGCCGGAGGAAACGCAGCCGGCGCACTTCCGCGTATTCCGCAACGGCCGCGTACTCGAACAGAACGAATTGCCGGTGCAGATGGCGGCATTCCGCGGCATCGAAGTACGCGACTTTGAGGAGGATCTGGTCTTCGATGACGGCTCCATCAAGCACCTGATCGGCAATGCCGCGCCGCTGCGCGACACTTCCGGCAAAGTTTACGGCTCGGTGGCCGCATTCGTCGACATCACCGCGCGGCGCAACATGGAAGAGCAGATCCGGCGCATGGCGCACTTCGACTCGCTCACCAGCCTGCCCAACCGGATCCTGCTGATGGACCGCCTGGAGCAGGCGCTGGCGATCTCACAACGCAATCAATCCAAGACCGGCGTCATCTTCATGGACCTGGACAACTTCAAGGAAGTCAACGACAACCTTGGCCATCACGTCGGCGACATGCTGCTGCAGCAGGTTTCGGAGCGCATTCGCGCAAGCCTGCGCGAGGTGGACACCGTTTCGCGATTGGGCGGTGACGAGTTCGTGGTGGTGCTGCCGGAGTTGCGCCAGATCGAGGACGCGCGCGTCATCGGACAGAAGCTGCTGCGCGCGGTGGACGGCGAATACATCGTTTCCGGAGAGAAGCTGGTGATCACACCCAGCCTGGGGATCAGCATCTATCCCGACCACGCGGAGGATGCCAGCACGCTGATCCGCATCGCCGACAAGGCGATGTATCACGCCAAGCAGTCGGGCCGGAATACCTATCGGTTCTACGACGCCAGCATGAAGGCCTGACGCGCCTTGTAGTATCCTCACGCCACCCCCCCCGCGGGTCGGCGCCTTTGTCCCAGGTCAGTGCAGTAAGGTCAGGCCGTCCCGTTCTTGTTTCTTCAAGGAGGCGCAACGATGGCGACGCGACTTACTTCACCCGGACGAAAACCTCCCCAAAAAAGCGCCCCGGAACGCGTCCCGGCACCGGGCAGCGCATCCACTGGGGCCGAACGCATCCCCGAACAGGGACGTGGAAACAACTGGCACGGCAACGGGCCGGCCGGCGCACAGCGCCGCCGAGGCGTATTCAGCGAACATAGAGGCGACAATGCGGCGACCGAGGCCAGGTTTTGGCACGGATTCGTCTCCGACTTCCTGCCCCAGATGGTGTGGACCGCGGGGCCGAACGGGGCGGTCGATTTCTGCAACCGCTGCTGGACCGAATACTCTGGTCTGTTGCGCGAAGACAGCCGCGGCAACGGATGGATGAAGGCCGTGCATCCGGACGAACTGGAAAACACCCGGCGATGGTGGGAAGTGGCCGTAAGCGGCGGGCCCTGCCTCGACATCCGTTACCGCCTGCTGCGGGCGGCCGACGGGGAATATCGCTGGCATCTGGGGCGCGCGGCGGCGGTGCGCGACCGTGCGGGCGCCATTCTGAAGTGGATTGTCACCGCAATCGATATCCACGAGCAAATTCTGGGCGAGGAACGGCTTCAGGCAAGCGAAGCACGTTACCGCAACCTGGTCGAACTTTCCCGCGACGCCATCTACATCCGCGCCGAGGGCGGCATCGTTTCCGCCAATGCCGCCACAGCGCGCATGTACGGCGTAGCGAGCGTCGAAGAACTGATCGGAAAGCCGATCGAGCCGTTCATCCATCCGGATCACGTGGCGGCGGTGCGGGAACGCATACGCAAGCTCGACGACGAACGTTGCGATTTGCCGCCGATGGAATTGAAGCTGGTTCGCCGGGACGGTTCCGAAATTGAAGTAGAGTCCATCGCCTCACCCTGCGATTATCAGGGACGCCCTTCCGCGCACGTCGTCGCACGCGACATCACCGCGCGCAAAGCGCTCGAGCGGCGGCAGGCGAAGCTGGTGCAGGAACTCGCCGTGTACGCGCACGCCGCCGCCGCCGCGGAGCACTTTCGCCTGCTGGCGGAAGCCGTACCCAGCATGGTCTGGACCGCGCGCGCCGACGGTTATGTGGATTACGTCAATCGTCCCACGCTCGACTATTTCGGGTGCGCGTTCACGCACATCGAGGGCTGGGGCTGGGACAAGATCGTGCACCCGGAGGATCTGCCGGCGTGCCGGGAACGCTGGTTGCACAGCCTGGCGAGCGGGGAAGGTTACGAGATCAGCATGCGCGTTCTGCGCGGATCGGATTCGGCCTACCGGTGGCATCTGGTGCGAGCGCTACCGGTGCGCGATGCCGCCGGCGCGATCATGCTCTGGGTCGGAGCGGGAACCGATATCGATGAGCAAAAACAAGTGGAAACGCTCCTGCAGGAATCGCGCGCGCGGCTCGAGGACGCGGTGGAACTGAGAACCCGGGATCTGGTATCCGTCAACAACGCGCTTCTCAAGGAAATATCCGAGCGCAAACACACCGAAGAGGCGCTGCGCGCCTCGCAGGAAAAGCTGCGCAAACTCTCCGCGCATCTGCAATCGGCGCGCGAATCGGAGCGCACAGCGGTCGCGCGTGAGATACACGACGAACTGGGGGCAACGCTGACCGCGGTGAAAATGGACCTTCACTGGTACGCAAAGACGCTGGCCAACGGAAAACCCCTGTCCAACGACAAGCTCAGCGACACCGGCGTGCTGGTCGATTCCGCAATTCAGACCGTCAGGCGCATTGCCACCGGACTGCGCCCCAGCATCCTCGACCACCTCGGCCTCTGGCCCGCCATCGAGTGGCAGGTCCAGGAGCTCCAGAAGCACTATCGCATCGGCTGCGAGTTGCATTTCGAATCGCCCCCTGCCAACCTCGAAGCAGAGGCGCAGACTGCTCTGTTTCGCATCGTGCAGGAGGCGCTTACCAACGTGGTGCGGCACGCACGGGCGACGCAAATTCGGGTACGCGTGTACAAGACCGGGGATGACGTCGTGGTGGACATTCACGATAACGGAGTCGGTCTGCCTTCTGCCAAGCTGCTGGATCCGGGATCATCCGGAATTCATGGAATGCGCGAACGCGCCCGCGCTTTTCGGGGGGAAGTTCAGATACTCACGGGAAAGGACTCCGGCACCAGCGTCAACGCCCGGTTCCCGCTGAAAAACAAGGTACGCAACCGGACGGAATTGGCGAGGGAGCCAGTCTGAAATGCTGCGAGTGCTGATCGCCGATGACCATGCCATCACGCGCGAAGGGCTCAAGCGCATTCTCTCCGATCATCCGCAACCGGTAGACGTCGGCAACGCCGCCAATGCGGCACAGACGCTTTCCATGGTGCGCAAAGACGAATGGGACCTGGTGCTGCTGGACATTTCGCTGCCGGACAAGAGCGGACTCGACGTTCTCAAGAGCATCAAGAAGGAACGACCGGCGCTTCCCGTGCTCGTGCTCAGCATGTACCCGGTGGACCAATACGCGGTGCGCGTACTCAAGGCCGGCGGCGCCGGCTATCTCACCAAGGAGAGCGCACCCGAACAACTGCTGGCTGCGGTCGGCAAAGTATCCGCAGGCGGCAGATTCATCACCCCGGAACTGGCAGAGCATATGGCCAAAGAGTTAGCAGGCGGATCTCCGACGCTGCCGCACGAGAGCCTGTCCGACCGCGAGTTCGAGGTACTGAGGCTGATCGCATCGGGCAGGACACCCACCGAAATCGCGGCGCACCTGTCATTGAGCGTGAAGACCATCAGCACTTACCGCGCGCGCCTGCTGCACAAGATGGGAATGCGGCATAACGCAGAGCTCACCCACTACGCAATCGCCAACCGTCTGGTTTTCTGAGGTTGAAGCCGAAAGAAACGGAGAATTTTGTAGGACGGGCGGCTACATGAATATCCGGCGTTTCCCGATTAGTCTCGAGGTTCTCACGGCCATTGCAGTCAGAATCGTCCCACTATTCGGTAAATCACGCATAAGAACACGGAGTTCAAAACTGGAAGCACGCAACAGCGGATGAAGAAGCTAACTCGGCTTCACTTGCGCCCTACTCCGGGCCTGACGGCGAGGCGAAGCGCCTCATTCGTCATGCCGGCAGCCGTTTTGCCCCGAACGAGCTGCAGTCCGCGGCCTGTTTGCATTCTTTGCCGCAAACACCATAGTCGCGAACCATTGCCGCACTCTCCGGTACGTCAGCAACGCCCGTCTGTGTGCGCCGCCGACTACTCTGTCAGGCGCCTCGCAGGAAATCGAAGTCGCAGCCCCCGTCTGCCTGAAGAATATGCTCGCTGTAAAGCCGGGCGTAACCGCGCTCCGGAAGTTGCGGCGTCCTGAACGCATTGCGGCGCTTCGACATTTCGGCCTCGGCAACCAGCAGGTCGAGCCGTCGATCCCTGACCGATAGCCGGATGCGGTCGCCGCTTTTCACCAGCGCTAGCGGCCCGCCGGAAGCCGCATCGGGCGCGACGTGCAGCACCACCGTGCCGAACGCGGTGCCGCTCATGCGCGCATCCGAGATCCGCACCATGTCCTTGAGTCCGGTCTTTGCCAGTTTCCTGGGAATCGGCAGATAGCCCGCCTCCGGCATCCCGGAATTGCTGCGCGGCCCGGCATTCTTGAGCACCAGGAAGTCATCCTTGGTGACATCCAGATCCGGCAGGTCTATTCGCGCCGAAAGGTCCTCGAGCGACTCGAACACCACTGCCCTGCCCTCCTTGTTAAAGAGACCGGGATCGGCCGCGGCGCGTTTGAGGATCGCTCCGCGCGGAGCGAGGCTGCCGAACAGCGCCACCAGCCCGCCGACCGGAGAAATCGGATCGCTCCGGGGACGAATTACGCTGCGGTCCACGAAGGGTACGCCCCGGGCGATGCGGCTGCGCAGTGTTTCCCCGGTGACCGTCATGCAATCCAGATGCAGAAGATCCTTCAGTTCCGCGAGCAGTGCGCTCATCCCGCCCGCCGCATGGAAATCCTGCATGTAGTGGTTGCCGGTGGGTTTGAGATCCAGCAGAACAGGTGTTTCGTCCGAAAGCTCATTCAGACGCTGGAGCGAGATTCCAATGCCGCGACGCCCGGCCACCGCGGTGAGATGAATGATCGCGTTGGTCGAGCCGCCGATTGCCAGCAGGACGCGCAATGCGTTCTCGACCGATTTTTCCGTGATGATCTCCGAGGGACGCGGACCTTTTGTCCTGATCATTTCCACCGCGCGCACGCCCGTGGCTTCCGCCGCGCGAATGCGGTCCGCGTGCACGGCGGGGATTGCCGCCGTGTCCGGAAGGGTCATGCCCAGTCCCTCGGCGACACAGGCCATGGTGCTCGCCGGTCCCATCACCGCGCAGGTGCCGGCGGTGGTGGCGAGGTTGCCCTCGATTTCGTCTATATCCTCGTCGCTGATTTCGCCAGCGCGAAATTTCGCCCAGAATCGGCGGCAATCGGTGCAGGCACCCAGGCGCTCGCCCCGATAAGGCATTGCCATCATCGGCCCCGTTACGAGCTGGATCGCCGGCACGTCGGCGGAGGCCGCACCCATCAGTTGCGCCGGCACGGTCTTGTCGCAGCCGCCGATCAGCACCACCGCATCCATCGGCTGCGCCCGCACCATCTCCTCCACGTCCATCGCCATGAGATTGCGGAACATCAGGCTGGTGGGGCTGAGGAATACCTCGCCCAAAGAAATGGTCGGAAAGTCGATCGGCAATCCACCGCTGCCGAGCACCCCGCGCTTGACCGCCTCGGTGAGCTCCGGCACGTTGCGATGGCAATTATTGAATCCGCTCGCGGACTGGGCGATGCCGACGATCGGCCGCTCCAGCATCTCCTTGGAGTAGCCCATCGAGCGCGCAAAGGAGCGGCGAAGGTAGGCCGCAAACTCCGGATCGCCGTAATTGGTGAGATTGCGGCGCATGCCGCGCTTGTCGTTGTCAGCCATGACTTAGGGGCGTCTCTCTCTTAAAACTTTGGATACTTTTCAATACGCCCTCGAGGGGTACACGAAGGACGACAAAAGGAGCGAGGCTTGGTCTATTCCTCACTCCTCACCGCTCACCCCTCACCATTCACCTCATCCATGCGTTCTACCGATTGTATGATAGTTTTCGTGATTAACCGCCACAACGAATGGAGCAGCGACGTGCGCAAACTCATTGCCCTCATGATTTTTCTTCTGGCTACCGGCCTGGCTCAGGCCCAAACCGCGCCCGCGGTAACCGACGCCAGAGGCACCAGGGTTAACCTCGATGCCCACGCCTCGGCGGAAGTGGACAACGATGTGATGCGCGCCCGCCTGTTCGTCGAAATGGAAGATGCCGACGCCACCCGTCTGGCCGACAAGGTAAACCGCGCGACCAACGACGCGCTGAAGCTGGCCAGGGGATTCACCGGAGTGCGGGCAAAGACCTCCGGTTACACCACCTATCCGGTGATTGACAAGGAAAAAATCGCGCGCTGGCGTTCGCGCTCGGAAATTTCGGTCGAGGGCGAAGACTTCAGGCGCATGGCCGAAGCGATAGGCAAACTGCAGGCGATCATGCGGCTCGGCGCCGTGGATTTTTCCGCTTCACCTGCGGCACGCACCAGGGCCGAAGAAACACTCACCCAGGCAGCGATCTCCGAGTTTCTGCGCAAGGCAGAACTGGTGACCAAGAGTTTCAAGGGAACCGGATTCAACGTTCTGGAAGCATCGGTGTCCGCCGATGGCAGCTTCCTCCCGCCGCAGCCGATAATGATGAAGTCGATGGCCGCAACCGAGGCCGTTACGGCACCGGAACTTCAGGGCGGCACCAGCCGCGTCACAGTCTCCGTCAACGGCTCGATCCTGATACCCCGCTAGGGAAACTTCGCGCAAGTGACCTAGGGAATGCGATCAACAGCAGCAAGTAGATTGCCCGAACCTGTAACATGGCATAGGGTGTGCTTGAGCCGTATCAGGAACTTCGACCACGTCGCGAACCAAGACATGTTGCGCCACATTTCAAGCTCGATCGGGAAGGCGCTCGCACGCTACCTGAGCGCGCCGGTCGCCAACTACCGGCCGTTAACCACTTCATCACCAAGCCAGCTCGCGTCCACACTGCGCCCTGCGGACGTGTTGCTCGTCGAAGGCAACACCCGCATCAGCAATGCGATCAAGTATCTGACCCAGTCCACATGGTCGCATGCCGCGCTTTATGTCGGTGCGATCCCGAACCCAGCCAATAACGGCGAGGACGAATCGTTTCTGGTCGAGGTAGACATGGTCAAAGGCGTCACGGCGGTGCCGCTGAGTACGTACTCGGCGTTCCATACACGGATCTGCCGCCCGGAGGCGCTCACCGCCGAGGATGCGATACGCGTTATAGAGTACGTGGTGTCGCGCCTCGGGCAAACATACGATCTGAAGAATCTGATCGATCTCGCGCGCTATCTTTTGCCCACGCCCCCGCTGCCCAGGCGCTGGCGCCGGCGGATGATGGCGCTCGGCAGCGGCGACCCGACCAAGGCAATCTGCTCGACCCTGATCGCGCAGGCATTTCAGTCGGTGGGCTATCCGATCCTGCCCGACATGATCCGGCGACGCGACAATCCCGGCGCCGATGACCATAACCGGGAGATCCTGACGATTCGTCATTTCAGCTTGTATTCGCCACGCGACTTCGACATCTCCCCCTACTTCGAGGTCGTCAAGCCCTCGATCGAGCACGGCATTGCCTATCGCAGCCCTGAACGAAAACAGGCGCCCACCGCGAGCAGCGACCAACCGCAAACGGCGGCGGCGAACCCTGCGCCCGCCGACCTGAAACTCGCTCCGGAACCCATCACCCGCTAAACAATAACGATAGAGGCCACCCAGCAGCCGGCTCCGATCAACAAGGTGAAACAGTTCGTGGCACGCGCGAGCGCGCCGGGAAGGACGTGGAGAGATTTCCTGGTGTCCTGCTCCGCCTCGACAGCCGCCCCGCTTGCGGGAATGCGACCGTGCAACCGGCCAATAGCGTGTCGACCACCGGCCTTACGCGTGTCTCCACGGTCAGATCCCCAGAGGGGCCCCTCTTCCGCGCTCCGACACGCACGGCGAGGACTCGTAACACCGCATGGCGCCGATTCTCGCCGGGTTTTCAGCCGGGAATCAGCGGAACAGGACGCTAGTGCCGCCAGCTGATCTCGGCGGCCGTCTTCGGACCCATGATCGCCAGATCGAGGTTCCGCGGCGTGTCGGATTCGGTTTCGGATAGCGGGACGCGACCGGCCATGATCTCGGCGAATTCCTGGGGATAGAGCGGCAACTGTTCAGGGTCTGCAAAACCCGCGGGGAACAGCGGCTGGGTGGTTGACGGATCGTATTTGTCCGTAGCGCCCAGTGTGTGCAAAAGCTCGTGCGCGACGATTACGTTGTTTTCTTCCGTCATATGATTGACCGCAAATACGTTGGCAACCCCGATCAGCCCCTCCTTCAAGCCGATCGAGTGTTCCACCTGCGGGGTGGTCGCCGGATCATAGAACACCGCGAAAATTCGGATGTCCGGCCTTGAGCCCGGATAGTCGTCGTTGCGCCACGCCCAGTAGCGCAGCTTCAGGCTCCATACCATGATGCCCGCGGTGGAGCCGCCCCTGGGTGGAGCCGGCGGCAGCGTCGAAACCTGCGGACCCAGGAAGACGTCGACCGGAGTGACGAGGTCAAATTTGTATCGCTCTGCTTCGCGGCGCATGAAGCCCCGGATGGAAGCGAACGACTCATTGGTGAGTGACCGGATGTACTCCTCGGTGGCATCGCGCCGGTCACCGTTGACGGGATACACGACAACGTCAAAAGTGCGCTGCCAGGACTGGATACGGGATCGCGTCTGCCACGCGCCGACCGCGACGGTCGCCAGCGCAAACAGCAGAATCGCGATGCGAATCGCCTTCGCCATTTCTCGCGGGGTTCAGAAACGTTCGATGATGGTGGCGGTGGCCTGGCCGTGGCCGATGCACATGACCTGAAGCCCAAGTGTGCCGCCGGTGGCTTCCAGGCCGGCCAGCAATTTCGACATCAGCCCCGCACCGGTGGCGCCAAGCGGATGTCCGTGGGCGATGGCCCCACCCCAGGGATTGACCTTGTCCATGTCGGGATGCATTTCTCTTGCCCAGGACAGCACCACTGCCGCGAAGGCCTCATTGATTTCGATCCAGTCGATATCCTTGATGGCGACTCCCGCCTTCTTCAACGCCAGTTCGGTCGCCGGAATAACGCCGGTGAGTTGCATCATCGGATCGGAGCCGACCGCGACACGAGCACGGAAACGCGCTTTCGCCTTGAAACCGTCGGCCGCCGCAACGTCCCTGTTCGCAACCAGTACGGCGGCGGCGCCATCGGAGATCTGGCTGGAATTTGCCGCGGTGATCACGCCGTTTCCGTCAGGGCGGAACGCCGGCTTCAACGAAGCCATCTTGGCCTCGTCGATCTGCGCCCTCACGCCTTCATCGCGCTCCAGCCGCATCGCCTGGCCTTCCGGCGATACGCCCTGCACCGGCAACAACTCCTTGTTGGAGCCGGCCTTCTGGGCCTGCGCGGCGCGGCGGTGGCTTTCCCTGGCAAAGTCGTCGAGCATCTGCCGCGACAAGCCCCACTTTTCCGAGATGCGTTCGGCGCTTTCACCCTGATGGATCAACTCGTGGCGTTGGAACAGTTCCGGATTCAGCGCTTCGAAGCCGCTGACAGTCCGGCCCAGGCCGATGTCCAGAAACATCGGTGCGCGCGTCATGCTCTCCACGCCGCAACCAATTACGTAATCCATGTCGCCGGCCGCCACGGCCTGCGCAGCGAAATGAACCGCCTGCTGGCTTGAGCCGCACATGCGGTTCAAGGACACGCCCGGAACTTTCACCGGTAACCCGGAAAGCAGCACCGCCAGTCGGGCGGGGTTGGCGCCCTGTTCGCCGGCGAGCGTCACCGTGCCGTCGATCACGTCTTCGATCTTCTGCGGGTCGATCTGCGACCGCTTGATGAGTCCGTCGAGCGCATGCGCCAGCAAGGAATCGGGCCGCAGCTCTCGCAGCGCGCCGCCACGCCTGCCGAACGGCGTGCGCACCGCTTCGATAATGACTGCCTCATTCATATGAACCTCCTCACTACTTTCACCGCAAAGGCGCAAAGAACGCAAAGGAAAACGAAAATTGTGAAATACAAGGAACATGCAAACAAGAACGATATTCGTCCATGATTCTAAATCCGCAGCCTGTGCGATTTTCACATTTGCCTGTTTTTGTTCTTCTTTGCGTCCTTTGCGCCTTTGCGGTGAAAAGGTTTATTTACCTGTCACCAGAACAACCTTGCCGGTGACGCGCTTGTTGAGAACTTCGTTAAGTGCTTCCGAGGCGCGCTCCAGCGGATAGGTGGCGTGGATATGCGGCCTGACCTTGGCCGCCGCATACATTGCCATCAGGTCAAAGTTGTTTTCCCGATTGCGCTCGGGTTCATTCTTTGTGAACGCGCCCCAGAACACGCCGACGATGGAACAGCCCTTCAGCAGGGTCAGATTCAGCGGTACCTTGGGAATGTCGCCGGCGGCGAAGCCGACCACCAGGAAGCGGCCATTCCACGCCATGTCGCGCAAGGCCGGCTCCGAGTACGGTCCGCCGACCGGGTCATACACGACGTCCACTCCCTTGCCCGCGGTAAGAACCTTGATCCGTGCGCGCAGGTCTTCGGTGCCGTAGTTGATCACCGCATCGGCGCCATTCTGTCTGCAGATCTGCAGTTTGGCATCGTTCGAGGCTGCCGCGATGACCTTTGCGCCCATCGCCTTGCCCAGCTGTACCGCGGCGAGGCCCACCCCGCCCGCAGCCCCCAGCACCAGCAACGTTTCGCCGGCTTTGAGTTCTGCACGATCCTTTAGGGCGTAATAGGAGGTGCCGTAGGTCAGCACGAATGCCGAAGCAGGTATGAAATCCATTGCCGCCGGCATCGGGATGGTACGTTCCGCGTCCACCGCGATCTCCTCGGCAAATCCTCCCCAGGTATTAAACGCGATCACCCTATCGCCGCGCTTGACACGGGTCACGCTCTCGCCGATTTCCTTGACCACGCCGGCAACCTCGCCTCCGGGCGAGAACGGCAGTTCCGGCTTGAACTGATATTTGCCCTGGATGATCAAGGTATCGGGGAAATTCACCCCGCAGGCTTTTACGTTGATGATCACCTGTCCCTTCGCAGCCTTCAGCGAAGGCACATCCTCGACAACCAGCTTGTCGGGCATCCCGAGTTCTTTACACAGTACCGCTTTCATCTAAAACCTTTCCTTGCCACAGAGTACACAGAGATCACAGAGAGAACCGCCTTATCCCATTGACTAACTTTGTTTCCGAGAAATTTATCAGCAAAGCACGCTTGAGCCCCGTTGCCTTAAGATAGGAGAGCACTTGCGCGGAAGCCACGGCAGGAACCGCCTTCATAGACTTTATTTCAACGACAACCTCTTTTTCGACGAGCAAATCGAGTCGCTGTCCATGAATACGAATATCTTTGTACAAGACGTCAATGGCGATTTGCCTTTCGAATTTGATCTGCCGCAATCCTAGTTCATAAGTCAGCGCCTCTTCATAAATACTCTCGAGCAAACCTGGCCCCAGATGACGATGAACTTCCACCGCCGCTCCGATAATGCGCTCCGTCAACTCGTCGGGCATCTATCTACCCCAAAGAAATTTGGGCCACAGAGGGCACAGAGGGCACAGAGGAAAACGAAAGAGAAATAGGCTGATAAGAATGCAACGAGTCAGACGCTGCTCGCAGGTATCGCTGCCTACACCTTGCACGTCGCCCTTAACCCCCAATTTGCTTTTGCTCTCCTCTGTGTCCTCTGTGTCCTCTGTGGCTAATTGGTCTTAAGGATCTTCTCAACCTGGCGCCAGCCGGCTTCGGCCATGGGCCGGGCGCGCTTGCCCTGCTCCATTGCGTGCGCGCTTGCCGCGGTGCCGTCCTTGACCCGGCCCATGATGCCCTGAAGTATCCCTGCCAGGCGGAACATGTTGTAGGCCAGGTAGAAATCCCAGTTCGCAACGTGATTCCTGCCGGTGCGCCTGCAATAAGCGGCGACATATTCTTCCTCGGTCGGTATGCCCAGTGCGCGAAAGTCGATTCCGTTCATGCCGCGGAACTGGCCCGGAGTAAGCCGCCAGACCATGCAGTGATACGCGATATCCGCCAGCGGATGTCCAAGTGTGGACAGTTCCCAGTCGAGCACTGCGAGGATCCGCGGCTCCTTCGGATGAAAAATCACGTTGTCCATCCGGTAATCGCCATGGACGATGGTGGTCTCGTCGCCCGGCGGCATGTTCTTCGGCAGCCACTCGATCAGATCCTCCATCGCCTCGATGCGCTCGGTTTCGGAGGCACGGTACTGCTTGGTCCAGCGGCTGATCTGCCGCTCGATGTAGGTGCCCGGTTTGCCGTAGTCGGTGAGGCCTGCCCGGACGTAATCAACTTTGTGAAGCGCGGCGATCACGCGGTTCAACTCGTCGAAGTACGCCGCGCGCTGAACCGTGCTCGTGCCGGGCAGCGACGGATCCCACAGCACGCGGCCTTCTACGTAATCCATGATGTAGAACGCCGTGCCGATCACCGCGTCGTCCTCGCACAGGCAGTAGGTTTTCGCCACCGGCACGTCGCTGCCGTGCAGCGCGGTGATCACGCGGTACTCCCGGTCCACTGCGTGCGCCGATGGCAGCAGCTTGCCCGGCGGCTTGCGGCGCAGAACGTAGCGCTTGCCGCCCGCCGTCAGCCTGAAGGTGGGATTGGACTGGCCGCCCTTGAACTGTTCGACCTCGAGGTTTCCCGAGAAGCCTGCGACATGCTCGCGCAGATAGCGTTCCAGACTGGCAACATCGAAGCGATGCCGCTCATGGACCGGCATCGTGCCGATGAACTCCTCGTTCATGAACTTCTCTCCCCCTCTCTGTAAGCCCGGCGAGAATACCATTCGCGCTCTGAGCTTGCCAACGCGGCGCGGGACGGTGAAAACCCGCATGTTAGAATCCGTGCGTTTTTTCCTCTGCAATCACGCTGATGAAAGAGTTCAAGGACCGTGTCGCAGTCGTCACCGGGGGTGCGAGCGGCCTCGGCCACGCCATGGCGCTGCGCTTCGCCCGCGAGGGCATGAAGATTGTTCTGGCCGACATCCAGGCCGATGCCCTGAAAAAAACCGAAACCGAATTCGAACAGGCCGGCATTCCGGTACTGGCGGTGCGCACCGACGTGTCGAAGGGCAAGGACGTCGAGGCGCTGGCCGACAAGGCGTTCAAGACCTTTGGTGGCGTGCATGTGCTGTGCAACAACGCCGGCGTCGCGCCCGGCGGTACGGTTTGGGAGCAAAGCGAAAAAGACTGGGAATGGACGTTGGGCGTCAATTTATGGGGCGTGATTCACGGCATCCGCGCCTTCGTGCCACGCATGCTCGAGCAGAACATGGACTGCCACATCGTAAACACGGCATCGGTGGCTGGACTGCTGTCGCTGCCGGGAATGAGCGTCTACTGCGTGTCCAAGCACTCGGTAGTCACGCTGACCGAATGCCTGCACCACGACCTGGTCGAATTCGGCGCCAAGATCAAGGCTTCGGTGCTCTGCCCCGCCTACGTGCCCACCGGCATTTCCGATTCCGAGCGAAACCGTCCCGCATCGTTGCTCGAGGAAAAGAAGAAAAGCCCTGAGGACTTGAAACGGGAAGAGCAAATGCGCCACGCGGTGCAGTCTGGGCGCATTTCCGCCGAAGAAGTCGCGGAAATGGTTCTCGAAGCGATCAGGGAGGAGAAGTTCTACATCCTTCCGCACCAGAAAATCAAACCCGCGATCGAAACGCGCATGCAGGACATTCTGCAGGAGCGCGAGCCTACCAACACTCTGAACCGCAAGTCGAACCCTTAAGCCACGGAAATTGTAAGACGGTACCCTGTCGAAGGGTGCCTAGACTCAACTGTCCGGGCTCAAGCAGCAAGGGTGGATCGGCCCGGCGATTCCCCGTTCCGGCCGCGATTCCGTAAAACCTTAACGGACGCGGCATCAAGCGCCTGTCTACAATCGGCCGACAATAACAGCGTGATCGAAACCATGCCCAGCGCCCGCGCGCAGTTCTTTTCCGGTCTGAGGGATACTTTCCCGCTGCTGATCGGCGCCGCTCCCTTCGGCATCATTTACGGGGTGCTTGCGATCGGCGCCGGGATTCCCGTGATATTGGCGCAGGCGATCTCGCTGATCGTGTTCGCCGGCTCGGCGCAATTCATCGCCGCCCAGTTGATCGGCGCCGGCGCATCGGGACTGGTGATCGTCCTGACCACTTTCATCATCAATCTGCGGCACGCGCTGTACAGCGCGTCGATGGCGCCATACGTGAAGGAGCTGCCTCGGGCATGGAAGTGGGTGCTTTCCTACCTGCTTACGGACGAGGCATTTGCGGTTGCGATCGCGCACTACCGCGAAAACTCTGGAGAACGGAACCGGCACTGGTATTTCTTCGGCGCCGGCGTGGCGCTGTGGGGCACCTGGCAGGCGAGCACCGCGGTCGGCATCTTCCTCGGTACTGAAATACCGCGCGAGTGGTCGCTCGATTTCACCCTGGCGCTGTCGTTCATTGCGTTGCTGGTGCCGGTGCTCAGGTCGCGGGCCGACGTGATTACGGCGCTGGTGGGCGGCATGGTGGCGGTAGCCGCCTTCGGACTACCTTACAAGCTCGGGCTTATTCTCGCCGCGTTCTGCGGCATCAGCGCAGGAATGCTGGCTTGGAGGCTGCGGAAGTGAACCTCTGGCTGGTGGTGATCGTTGCGGGCGTGCTGACTTTCCTCATCCGCCTTTCGTTCATTTCTCTGCTTGCGAACTGGGGGATGCCACCCCTGGTACAACGCGCGCTCGGATTCGTGCCACCGGCGGTGATGTCCGCGATCGTGTTTCCGGAGTTACTGGTTCGGGACAGTCAATTTGCGGCGAGCATGGACAATCATCGCCTGATCGCCGGCGCAATCGCAATCCTGGTGGCGTGGCGCTTCAAGAAAATTATGCCGACCATCGTAGTCGGCATGGCTGCCTTGTGGCTGCTGCAATGGTTAGCTCCCTAAACCCTTTTTTGCCACAGAGGGCACAGAGAACCCAGAGGAGTGCAAGAGCAATTGGGGGGTTAAGGGCGACTGGAACGGCGTGGGCAGTGGCAATTTGCTAGCACTGCATGACTCTTTGCATCTTGATCAACTTGTGTCTCTTTCGTTTTCCTCTGTGTACCCCTCAAGGGGGTATTGTGAAGAATTCTCTGTGCCCTCTGTGGCTAAACGGTCTTCTTATGCGGTTTTCTTTACTTTCGTGTTCGCACGGATGAAATCCGCCATGCGAGCGACGCCCTTCTCGATGGCTTCGTTGGAAGCGGCGTAACTGAAGCGGATGTGCTGGCCTTCGTTAAGCACGCGCGAACCGAAATGAATGTCCGCCAGCACCGCCACGCCGGCTTCGTTCAAGAGACGCTTGCGGAACTCCTCCGAATCCTTGGCCCCGATCATCTCGCAGGCCGCCGTAACGTTCGGCCAGACGTAGAAGGCACCTCCCGGATTCCGGCAAGTCACGCCGGGCACCCTGTTTAGCAAACCAACGATCAGGTCGCGCCGCGCCAGAAAACTGTCGCGCATTTTCTTCGCTTCGACCTGCGGACCGTTCATCGCTTCCACCGCGGCCCACTGCGTGATTTGCGAGGCACAGGAATCGGTGTTGGTCACCCAGCGCGTGAACACCGGCGCCAGCGCCCTGTTCGCGGTAACGCCCAGGCGCCAGCCGGTCATCGCCCAGGTCTTCGATGCGCCATCGGAAATGATTGTGCGCTCGAGCATGTCCGGAAACTGCGCCAGCGACACGAATTCACCGTCGTAGCAAAGCTGGGAATAGATCTCGTCGGCGAACACCCAGACTTGCGGATGCCTGCGCAGGATCGCGGCAATCGCTTCCATGTCCTTCTTTGGAATGATGCCGCCGGTCGGGTTCTGCGGCGAGTTCAGGATCAGGAGCTTTGTTTTCGGAGTGATCTTCGTTTCGAGCTCGGCCGGGTCAAAGCTGAAATCGCGCGATTCACGCAGATGGATCGGCACCGGCACCGCGCCATGCGCGCGGATCTGCGATTCGTAGATGGGGAAGCCTGGATTCGGAAACACCACCTCGTCGCCGGTGCCATAGTCGGTGACCGAGAGAATCGAATAGGCGATGAACGGTTTTGCGCCCGCTCCGACGACAATGTCGTCCGCGCTCACGCTGATTTGTCGCGTGCGGCTCAGATAATTCGCCGCCGCCTCGCGCAATTCCAGAATTCCGGCCGAAGGCGTGTAGCCGTGCTTGCCCTCGTTGATCGCCTTGATGCCGGCGTCGCGGATGTTTTTCGGGGTGTGGAAATCCGGCTGGCCGATACAAAAGGAAATGATGTCCTTGCCCTGGCGTTGCAGCGCACTCACTTCGGCAAGGACGACAAAAGCGTTTTCGGTGCCGAGATCGTTCGCCCGGCGGGAAATGGCTGGCATCTACTGTTCTCCTCCGGCTCAAAAAAGGCGGGGCAGCCGTCTGGCGCACCCGCCCGTAAGCGTCTATATTTGAAACGATTTATAACACGCGGTGCCCAGAGGGTCAACGCGTGCCATGGCGTGAAATGCGACGCTGATTTGATTGATATGGCTGATGACATTACTCCTTGGCGCGTTTACTCTTTGCTGATCGAAGACAAGGCAACCGAAAGACGACTGATCAATGCCCGCCATCGATACTTCGATTCCTGTTTTCGCTTAAGCGTTGGGGAACGCAAACTTGTCCCTTCGCCATAAGTTCTATACGCAGCTTGAGCCCACCGCCTGGCCCCATCAAGGGCTTTCGGTGACAATTCGCATCGTCTGCGCGTTTATTCTTGTTTCCGCAATCGTTGCGATACTCGACACGGAATCCACGATCGCCGTCCCGCTGACAAGCACTTTCCTGATCGTCGAGTGGATCATCACTGCGGCCTTTCTCACAGAGTATGTGGCCCGTCTCTGGATAACCGCGGAGAATCCAAAGTATAACGATGGCTGGGCGGGTCGATTCAGATATGCCCGCTCTCCGATGGCAATTATCGATCTCCTCGCACTGGCGCCTTCGCTGCTGACGTTGGGTGGCTCCGAAGCATATCTTCTTCGCCTGCTTCGCCTGATCAGGATTCTCCGACTGGCGAGGCTTGGTCCCTTTTCGCAGGCGATGGACCATGTTCGCAAAGCCTTCACCTCCAGACGCCATGAACTTGGCCTTAGCGTGTGTCTGGCATTACTGCTGCTGCTTGCCTCATCCATACTGCTCTATCTGGTGGAGGGAAGATTGCAACCGGAGGCTTTCGGCAGTATTCCTCGCGCCATGTGGTGGTCGGTCACGACATTGACGACGGTTGGTTACGGCGACGTGTACCCCATTACATTGCTCGGTCGAATATTCGCCGCGATGACGGCAATCTCGGGAATCGGATTGATCGCGATGCCTACGGGTATCCTTGCGGCGGCTTTCAGCGAGGCCATGCGACACGACGGAAGCGACGGCAAGGAATAATCGAACGGACGGCGACGCGCAACAATTTTCAACGAAACGGGACTTTGCATGCCTTACATCGAAGAATCGCTGTCCGCCGGCGAGCAGATCGTAGGATTTTTCAGTCTCCACTGGATTTCAAGGCGCTGGTTGGTCCTGTGGATCTTGCTCGCGATCCCGACGATCGGACTTACGCTGATCCTGGCCCTTTATGAATTCCTCACGCTGCGGTCCATCGAGCAGGGCGTTACCAACAAGCGCGTGATCTACAAGAAGGGCATCATCAGCCGCAAATCCGAGGAGATGAAGCTGAACTCCATAGAAACCGTGGAGATCGATCAGGGCGTTCCTGGGCGTATATTCGGCTTTGGCACCGTGACCGTGACCGGCCGGGGCTTGAGCAATGTCGTCTTCAAGACGGTCCGGGACCCCATGGGGGTGAAGCGACGAATCGAGAGCGTGAGCAATCCGGTCGGATAAAGGGCAGGTGATCCTGCCGCCAAGGCTGTCCGGTCGCCTTCCGTAGGCGTATCGTCTGCATCAAGTGCAGCCCATGGGGCATTCGCTTGAACGAACAGCAGGCCGCAGCCCTGCGGCAAGACATGGTCCTCGAAATTGCCGCGCAAACCGTCCTCGCGGGCGAACGCATCGGCAAGTACAACCTCGATGCGCGGGTGATGGACGTCATGGGCAAAGTGCCGCGGCACGAATTCGTTCCGGTCGAAATCCAGCCTTACGCATACCTCAACCGCCCGCTTCCCATCGGCTTCGACAAAACCATATCCCAGCCCTTCATCGTTGCGCTGATGACGGACATGCTGGAAATCCGCAAGGAAGACGTCGTTTTGGAGATTGGCACCGGGCTCGGCTACCAGGCGGCAGTTCTCGCCGAACTGGCGCACAAGGTATACAGCGTGGAGATCATCGAAGCGCTCGCCCACCAGGCCATGAAACGCCTCAGCCGCGCAGGTTATACAAATATCGAAGTAAGGGTTGCCAACGGCAGCCAGGGTCTGCCCGAACACGCCCCGTTCGACAAGGTGATGGTCACTGCGGCGCCGGACCTGATTCCTACCTCGCTGATCAACCAGCTCAAGCCGGGGGGAAGAATGATGATCCCGGCGGGATTGTCCGACAATCAGCAATTGATCCTGGTGGAGAAAAGCGCGAACGGCCGGCTGTCCACCAGGGAAATTCTGCCGGTCCGGTTTTCGCAGCTCGAAGGGGCCGAATCCACATAGTCCTGAATGCGAACAACGGGGAGTGAATCTCCTCCCGCGCATCGTCATCGTTTTGATTGTCTATGTATCATGGTTCCCGTTCGCCACGCGACGATCCGAACCGCCGCAACGGCGGAAACGACACCCACCTTCCGGGAGATTGCGCCATGAGTCGGATGCGTGCATTTTTCGTCCTTGCGGCGCTCGCCGGCCCGCCGCTGCCGGCTTTCGGCGCGGATCTGACGGCCGAACAGGTGAAACAGATTCTGTCGGCATCGGAGCATGAGACCACCGCTGCACTTGCCGGCAAAGACCTTTCCCGCCTGGATTTGAGTCGACAAGATTTCCGGAGTGCGAACCTCGTCGGGACCAGTTTCTTCGCCAGCAAACTCGTACAGAGCGATTTTTCCGGTGCAAAGCTCTCCAGGGCCAACCTGAACGGAGCCTGGCTGATGGGGACGGACTTTTCGGGTGCCGATCTCTCGCGCGCAACGCTGATGTCCGTCGTGATACTCGGCGGAGAAGTCACCGCCCGTCCGAGCTTCAGGAACGCGAATCTCTCCGGAGCGCGCATCATCGCGGAACTGGACGGTGCCGATCTTTCGCATGCCAACCTGTCCAAAGCGCGGCTCGGCGTCAACATCAGGAATCAGGGGATGGGACAGATGCGCACCAACCTCATTAAGGCCAACCTCGAGGGCGCCGACCTTTCCGAAGCCGACCTGAACCGGACGTTGCTTCGGTTTGCCAACCTGAAGGATGCAAACTTGCGCGGCGCCGATCTCTATCGAGCCGACCTCTCCGGCGCGGACCTGACCGGTGCGGATTTGACGGAAGCGAATCTGGAGGAGGCGAATGTTGACGGGACCATATTCAAAGGCGCGCGCGGGCTGGGTGCGGCGAAGGGCTTCGACCGTGCCGAAAACCGGGACAACGCAAAGTTCTAGAAAACTCGAACGTCGGGAGAAACCTGCATAACCACGGCAGGATCGATTTAAAAAGTTTGAATCCTTTGTTTCCCGGCTCGATGGGAGTCCGCCGGCAGACGCTTATCGTGACCCGCGCCCGCAAGCTGGGCGTCGTCGTTACCAAGACACGACCATACCTACCGGCCTGACCTTCCAAGCGTGCGATAAGCAACGGATCGGGCTGATCCGGATTCGACACGGCAACAGCCTGCAGTTCGCGCGGGAA
>JANOGP010000315.1:0-5781 GCA_031406075.1 Betaproteobacteria bacterium | reverse complement strand
GATTGAACCCGTTAACAGAAGCTACTCGACCTCCACCGCGCGCCCGCTGCGCAGCGACTGCGTGAGCGCGATGCCGATGCGCGTTGCTTCGGTCGCGTCGCGCAAGGTCAGCGGCAGCGGCAAATCGCCCAGCACCGTGTCGACGAAGGCCTGCGCCTCTAGCTGGAAGGCCTCGGCGAATCGCTCGTAAAAAGTGGGCGTGCATTCATTGCGCACGCCGTGGGCGTCGGAAATCTCGACCCGGTCGATGCGCGGATTCTGCCCCACCATGAGGCGTCCCTGCGTGCCGATGATCTCGGACAAAGTTTCGTGCCCGTGCGCCATCGTCCGCGATGCGTAGAAGCACGCGATCTGCCCGTCGCCGAATTCGCAGATCGCCACGCCGTTGTCGACGTCGCCGCAATCGGCGAGGCCTTTGTGGATTGCAATCGTCCCGGCCGCATAGACGCGCTTGGCGCCGCCCGCGCCGAGGAACCAGCGCGCGACGTCGATGTCGTGCACGCTCATGTCGAGCATGGCGCCGCCGCTGGTGGGCGCGAAGCGCACGAAAAATCCGCTCGGGTCGTTTTGATCCGCGGTCTGTGAGCGCACCAAGAAAGGCCGGCCGATCAGGCCGGCCTTGACCTTGTCATGGGCGTCGCGATAGCTCGGATCGAAGCGGCGCACGAAGCCGGTCATGACCTTCAGCTTCGGATACTTCGCGGCCTCCTGCTCCACTGCGAGGCAATCCGGAATATTCAGCGCGAGCGGCTTCTCCGAGAATACGTGCTTGCCGGCCTGCAGGCCCTGGATGATCTGGTCTGCATGCAGCGTCGTGGGCGTCACCAGGAACACCGCGTCCAGTCCCGGATGCGCCAACAGTTCCTTGTAATCCCGGTACAAATACTTGACGTTGAGTTTTTCCCTGGCCCATTCCAGTTCGCCGGCAACGGGACTGCATGCAGCCACAAGTTGCGCACCGAGGGTACGGTGCGCGAGATTCATGGCGTGGCGCTGTCCCATGCGCCCGATCCCGGCGATACCGATTCGAAGCGGAGCATTCATCCTGGCTGTCTCCATAAATTATTCACCGGACTCAAACTGTTTTTACCGCAGAGGCGCAAAGGACGCGAAGGAAAGGCAAGAGCAAAAAACACACTCGTTTTAAAAGCATTCATTGGCTGATGAACCGTCGTAGTGAATAATGGCAGCGCAAATCCACGAACAATCACTCCGCTCCTAACCCGAAATCCTTTTCTTCAGTTGTCTTTGCTTCGCGTCCTTTGCGCCTCTGCGGTGAACAGTTACCGAGTCTGAGGAAACAGCTAGAGCATGACGATGCGACCTTCTTGCCAGGAGCGCGTGGCCGCGTCGGCAAGCTCGAGCGCCTTCACGCCATCCTGAAGCGTCGTTCGCACCGGCTTGCCGTGAGCCAATGCATCGAAGAAATGCGCGATTTCGAGCGCGTAGGCGGCGCGGTAGCGCTCGAGGAAGAAATGCTCCGGTTTGTCCTCGCTTACGCTTACCGCGGTATGCGCAACGACCTCGGTGGGCTTGTGGTTGCCCGCCTGGAGCTGCCCCTTCGCGCCGAGCACTTCGAAGCGCTGGTCGTAGCCGTAGGCCGCGCGGCGCGTGGTGTTGATCTGGCACAGGCGGCCGGCTTTGGTGCGGATGGTGACAGCGGTGGAATCGACGTCGCCGGCCTCGCCGATCTCCTTCTGCACCAGGCAACTGCCGGCGGCGTGCACGCTTCGCGCCTCGTCGCCGAGTATCCAGCGGAACACGTCGAAGTCGTGGATCAACATGTCCTTGAAAATGCCGCCGGATACCTTGATGTAGCTGACGGGCGGCGGCGCCGGATCGCGGCTGGTGATGATCAGCATTTCGGGGTCGCCGATTTCTCCGGAATCCAGGCGTTGCTTCAATGCCGAGAACGTCGGATCAAAGCGGCGCTGGAAACCGATCATGCACAGCACGCCGGCTTTTGCCACCGCGTCAATGCATGCGCGCGCCCGCTCGAGCTCGAGATCCACGGGTTTTTCGCAGAAGATTGCTTTTCCGGCCGCGGCCGCCCGCATGATCAGCTCGGCGTGCGTGTCGGTGCTGGAAGCGATAACCACGGCTTTCACCGCTGCATCCTTGAGCGCCGCGTCTGCATCCGCAGCCTTGGCACCGTGCCGTTGCGCCAGTTCGCCTGCCGCGGCAGCGCTTACATCCACCACGTACCTGAGTTTGACGCCCGGCTGCGCCGCCAGATTTGCACCGTGGATCCTGCCGATACGCCCGGCACCGAACATCGCCACTTCGATCATGTTTCCTCTCCGATGGTTATTGTCGTTGTCCGCCCCGATTGCTGCATTGCGATGCAATCGGGCCGTGGTACGGGCTGACGGAAGATTGTACGAAGTTTTGATCAAGGTGGAAAATACGACCTTCGATCCCGCACCAACCATAACAGGCCCGCACAATACCGGGCGATCCGGAGGCAGTGCATGAACAAGACGATCCGCTTGACCGCGGCACAGGCGCTGGTGCGCTATCTCGCGGCGCTGCGCACTGAGACGCCCCAAGGCGAGCAATCGCTGTTCGGTGGCGTATTCGCGATCTTTGGCCATGGCAATGTGGCCGGGATCGGCGAGGCGCTTTATCAGCATCGCAACCAGTTGCCGACCTATCGCGCCCACAACGAGCAGGCGATGGCGCTCGCCGCGATCGCCTACGCCAAAGCGAACATGCGCCGGCGCATGATGGCCTGCACCACGTCGATCGGTCCCGGCGCGACCAATATGGTGACCGCTGCAGCGGTCGCGCACGTGAACCGCCTGCCGGTGCTGCTGTTGCCCGGCGACATCTTCGTTTCGCGCGCGCCCGATCCGGTGCTGCAGCAGGTGGAGGATTTCCAAGACGGCGGCATTTCAGCCAACGATTGCTTTAAACCGGTGTCGCGCTACTTCGACCGCATCGTTCATCCGCAACAGTTGCTGACCGCGCTGCCCCGGGCGGTCCACGTGCTCACTGATCCGGCGATGTGCGGCCCGGTCACACTGGCGATGCCGCAGGACGTGCAGACCATGGCTTGCGAGTGGCCGGAGGAATTTTTCGCGCCCCGGAAAATCGCATCACGCGCAGTGCCGCCGGAACCCGCGCAATTGCTGGAGGCCACGGCAGCGCTCAAGAGTGCGCGGCGCCCGCTGATCATCGCAGGCGGCGGCGTGCTCTACGGGGACGCAACGGAAATGCTGCGCGGCTTCGCCGACGCCCACGGCGTGCCGGTGGCGGAAACCCAGGCCGGCAAGGGCGCGCTGCCCTGGGATCACCCACTGCAGCTCGGATCGATCGGTGTGACGGGCTCCACCGCGGCCAACGCGCTCGCGCGCGAAGCCGACCTGGTGCTGGCCGCCGGTACGCGGCTGCAGGACTTCATCACCGGGTCGCACTCGCTGTTTGCGCACGCGAAGCTGATCAACCTCAATATCAACGGGATGGATTCGATCAAGCTGCGCGGACTGGCCTTGCAGGCCGACACCCGATCGGGACTGCAGGCGCTCGGCGCCGCGCTATCCGGATGGAAAGCCGATTCCGCGTGGACTTCGAAGGCGACAAAACTCGCTACTGAGTGGCGCGCGAAAGTCGATGCCATCACCGGTCGCCGCGACGCGACGCTGCCCTACGAGGGCGAAGTCATCGGCGCAGTACAGCGCTCGACAAAGGATTCTGCCACGCGCGACATCGTGGTCTGCGCGGCGGGCGGATTACCCGGCGAATTGCACAAGCTCTGGCGCACGTCTGTGCCCGGCGGCTATCACCTCGAGTACGGCTACTCGTGCATGGGCTACGAGATCGCCGGCGGGCTCGGCGTCAAAATGGCCCGCCCCGAACGCGAAGTGATCGTCATTGTCGGCGACGGCAGTTATCTCATGATGAATTCCGAGATTGCCACTTCGGTCATGCTCGGCCTCAAGCTGGTGATCGTGCTGCTCGACAATCGCGGCTATGGCTGCATTCATCGGTTGCAGCAGGCCTGCGGCGGCGCGCCATTCAACAACCTGTTCGACGACGGCATGCGCACCGCGGACGGCGCACCGCGCGTCGATTTCGTCGCCCATGCCTCGTCGCTGGGTGCAGCGGCAGAGAAAGTGGACGACATTGCGGGCCTGGAAGCCGCGCTGAAACGCGCGCGCGCAGGCAAACGCACGTCGGTGGTCTGCATCGAGACCGATCCAAACCGCTCGACGACCGAGGGCGGCTGGTGGTGGGACGTGGCCGTTCCGGAGGTCTCGGAGCGCAAGGAAGTCGCCGCGGCGCGCAGGGCCTACGAACGGGGCAGGCAGGAGCAGAAGGCCTGAGCATGAAAACCTTCGAGGTGAAAATAGGCATCAACCCGATCTCGTGGGCGAACGACGACCTGCCGGAGCTCGGCGGCGACACACCGCTGGAAACCATCCTGTCCGAGGGCAGCGAGATCGGCTATCGCGGCTTCGAGCTCGGCAACAAGTTTCCACGGGAACCGGAAGCCCTGCGCAAGGTGCTGGCGCAATACCGCGTGGAACTTGTGTCGGGATGGTATTCCGGCGAACTGGCGCGGCGTTCCGTCGAGGAGGAGATCAAAGCGGTCGGCCCGCATCTGCATTTGCTGGCGGAGAACGGCGCCAGCGTCATGGTCTATGGCGAAGTCGCCGGGTCGATCCAGGGCAAACAAGGCGTCGCGCTTTCCCGCCGTCCGCAATTCTCCGGCGCCGCGCAATGGCGCGAGTACGCGCAGAAGCTGGATGCCTTCGCGCGGCACACGCTGTCGCAGGGTGTTCGCCTCGCCTATCACCACCACATGGGCGCCTACGTCGAAACTGCCGAGGACGTGGACCGCCTGATGTCGCTGACCGGTCCCGACGTGGGCCTGCTGTTCGACAGCGGCCACATCACCTTCGCCGGCGCCAGTACGGCCGACGTCTTGAAAAAACACATCGCGCGGGTCTGCCACGTTCACTGCAAGGACGTGCGTCGCGGGGTCGCGCGCGAAGCCCGCAGGCAGGACTGGAGCTTCCTCGATTCCGTGCTGAAGGGTGTATTCACCGTTCCCGGCGACGGCCACATCGATTTCAAGGCGCTGCTGCGCGTCCTCCATGACCACGACTATCGCGGCTGGCTGGTGGTCGAAGCCGAGCAGGATCCCGCGCTCGCGCCGAGCTACCAATACGCGAAAATGGGATTCCGCCACCTGACCGAACTCAAGCGCTCACTGGAGCGCTGAATAAAACCTTGAGCCTAGTGAAATGTTCACCGCAACGACGCAAAGGACGCGAAGAGAAGGCAATAGCAAGAAAATTGCCCGGTTTGGAATGTTTCCGAGGCTGATGATTCAGTGATCGTGAAAGTTGGCGCGTATGGCTACGCACATCACTCTGCCCTTAACGCCCATATTCTTTTTTCGTCGATTTGTTTTTCCTTCGCGTACTTTGCGTCTTTGCGGTGAAAATTTTTCAAAAAAACGGCCACCGCGTTGGCGGTGGCCGCTGGATTGCGAAACTTGCGATTACTTGGCGATGCAGGTTGCCGCGGTTGCCGGCTCGCACACATCCAGGCCGGTGTAAATCGGATCGGCGACCTTCTTCCCCTCCTTGAGGTCCTTCAGGATGCTCATTGCGCGATAGCCCATATCGAATGGACGCTGTCCGACCTGGCCATGGCTGTATCCGGCGTTCATCAGGTCCATCTGCACCGGCAGCGTATCGGCCACCACGAGGATGGTCTTCTTGCTCTTGATGCGGTCCATGTTCTTTTCCACTACCTGGCGATAGGCCTGCG